>JAQUNK010000003.1 GCA_028717645.1 Candidatus Omnitrophota bacterium | reverse complement strand
CATACATTTTAGCAAGCAATGCGCTGTTCTTGGCAATATCGCAGCGCACCTGGCAGGCCCAATTGCGTATTTTATTTTCCATCATCAGGCTTAGCAGTTTCTGCGTACGCTCTATATTGGCAGTAAAATTATCGTCACAAAAGAATATTTGCCTTTTTTTCTTATTTTGTAATTCCGCAACTACGCTTTCCGCGCTGCGGAAACGGTATTTTCGGCCGAACATTTTGGTTACGGAGCAAAAACTGCAATCAAAAGGGCATCCGCGGGAAGTCGAAACAGGCGTGAGGCTGGATTCAGGGTTAAACCCTTTTATCAAAGAGAAGTCGGGTTGTGGCAGGAGATCAAGGTTTTCCACGGGTTTACCTTGAACGAAATGCTCTTTTATCCTATTTTCCACTAAATCTACGATTACCCCTTCAGCTTCTCCGATTACTACATGTTTGGCGAATTGTCCGGCTTCTTCAGGTAAGAGGCTGGCATGGACCCCGCCGATAATTACTTTATCCTTGGGAAATTTTTTGGCTATTTCGTAACCGCGTAAAGCGGTGGAAGTCAAGATAGATATACCTATAATATCCGCGTTTAGCTTTGAGTAGTCAGGGGCATGCATGTCTTCGTTATAGATCTCGACCTCATATCCTTTATTTTTAAGGATAGTGCCCAGATATATCGGCCCCAGCAAAGGCATAGGCAGCTTGCTGTAAACATTTTTACCCGATGAGCGGGGTTCTATAAAAACTATTTTTTTCATAAGTTTATGAGAAAAAAATAAGGGTGACCCTAAGGCCACCCTTATTTATATGACCTGAAACTAGTTACGCAGCAGCAGCAACCTTGATATTGATTGCGCGCGGGCCTTTCGGTGACTTCTCGATTTCGAACTCAACATCCTGACCTTCGTTCAGGGTATCGAATTTTAAGTCGATAAGAGCGCTCTGGTGAAAGAATACTTCTCTCCCATCAGAATCGCTGATAAAGCCAAAACCGCGGTCACGTACTAATTTCTTTATTTTTCCTTTATGCATTTATACGTCCTTAAGCTTACGCTTTCCTTACATTCACGGCCTGTTCGCCTTTAGGGCCTTGTTCGATGTCGAATTCTACTTCTTGGCCTTCATCTAAAGACTTATAGCCAGAACCCTGAATCGCACTATGATGCACAAACACGTCTTTGCCGTTCTCAGGGGTGATAAACCCATAACCTTTTTGGTTCGAGAACCACTTTACTTTGCCTTTTGCCATTACTTACTACCTCCTTCCTTATAGAATTTTTTTTGACAGTAAATAATGGCAAAACAAAAAAACCGTAAGGTGAGATTTTCTTACCTTACGGCCCAGATATCTTTACCCTTATTTACTACTTCCATTAGTATACCCTATAAATCGGATTTGTCAACCTATATTATTTATTTTAAACGATGATCTTAAGGGCTTCTTTTATCGGCTGGCCGGCATAAATCCCTAATTTTCGTGCTGGTTGAGTTAAAGAATGCACCTTGGCATTCAATGCCTGGCGAAAATTTGCCACACCTACTATCTTTATCGCGGCGTCTTTAAACTTTTCTGCTGTTTTTAGGTCCAAATACCCGCACATCGCATAGCCCTTGCTGCCCCTTAAAAGGATGAAATTTTTACTCAGTAATTTTACCCAAAGCGCCTCAATATATTTTTCCCCGACCTTTATTTTTTTATATTTGACCATCTTATGATCAGAATTTATGCTGCATGAGGTATTTGAATGCGCTTAAAGAGGCTTTTGAGCCTTCTCCGGCTGCAATAATGATCTGTTTTTCCGGCACGTCCGTCACATCGCCTGCGGCAAAAATACCCGGGATATTGGTTTCATTACGGTTATTTACCTTGATTTCTTCATACTGGTTCCGTTCTATCTCTCTGGCGAACCCTGTGTTGGGCAGCAGGCCGATCTCCACAAAGATGCCCTCAACCGGCAATATCCGCTCTTTGCCGTTCTCTTTCATCTTCAATGCCTTTACAAAGCTGTCTCCGGTTATTTCCAGGACCTGTGCGTTATTAAAAATGGTTACAATGCTGCTTTGCATGGCTTTTTCGCGCATTATCGCATCTGCACCCAGGGCCGGCGTATTATTTATGATATAAACTTTTTTGGCAATTTTTATCAATTGTAAGGCAGCATCCAGCGCTGAATTCCCCCCTCCGATAACCGCCACATCTTTACCCTGGAACAACGGTGCATCGCAGGTCGCGCAATAAGTAAGCCCTTTATTTTTAAACTCTTTTTCTCCCGGAACGTTTAACTGGCGCGAGCGTTTCCCCGAAGCAATGATCAGGGTTCTGGATACATATTCCCCTTTATCCGTTTTTATGCGGACCAATTCCCCTTCTTTTTGGATCTGCAGGACCTCTTCGCCTTCTTTCAGGTCTATGCCGAATTTACGCAGGTGTTCTTCGAATTTTTGCGTCAGGTCCGGGCCGGTAATGAACTGATAACCTGTATAATTCTCAACATCGCCGCTTATAGCCGTCTGGCCGCCGATATCTTTGGTGATTACCAAAAGCTTCATTCTTTTACGCACGGCGTAAATACTCGCGGTAATCCCGGCTGGCCCTGCGCCGATAACTATTAGATCAAATATATTTTCCGTCATTTTAAATGTTGTGGCGTAAGATCGACAATTTCTTTTACCTCCAGCATGATCATGTATGCCGGCTCGGGCAACAGGCTTTCCGGATGCCGGCCGTGCCCTTTTTCACCCTGCATATTCTTTATTATCCTCTGGGTGATCCTTTTATTTACCCGGTCTTCCCAGTCATTCAAAAGCTGCGGGCTTAATTTTTCCGGCTTGACTATCTTTGCTTTTCCTTTTAGGCAAAAACCAGTGAACCGGTGTTCATCGATCGCCGTAATGCTGATATGTGGGTTACGCTTGAGGTTCTGGAAGGTCTGTGCCATATACAAATCCAGAAGATACACGTTGCCGTTTTTGCTTATTTTAACTATGCCTTTACAGGAACTGTGCGCAAAACCGTTTTTGTCTATTGTAGAAACGACGACACAGCCCTGTCTTTGGAAAAAGTGAACGATATGTTCCGGGATCCTGGGCATATTTTTTAAATCGGTTCAAAATTATCTTTGGTTACGCCGCATTCAGGGCAGACCCAGGTATCAGGCAATTGTTCAAAGGATGTGCCAGCTGGGATGTTCGCCGTAGGGTCGCCTACTGCCGGATCGTAAATATAACCGCAGACAAGACACCGGTATTTTTTCATTTATTGCTCCTTTCTATTTTCTTATAGCGCATTCAAACTGGATATTCGTATGCGCAATATGGAACTTTGCCAGTAACAATTCGTTTATTTTATGCAGCACTTCATTGGATTTACTGATCGAGCAATCATCTATGACCACATGCGCGGTCATGCTATAAAGGCCCGAGGCGATGGTCCAGGCATGCACGTGATGGACGTCATGCACTACGGGGATGGTTGTTTTTAGAGTGTTTACCAGATCATCGATGTCCAGGTGTTTAGGTGTGGACTCCAGGAGTATATTTGACGACTCTATGATCAATTTCACCGACCAGATAACGATCAAGATACTAATAAAAAAGGCCAGGATCGGATCGGCGATATAATTCTTGGTATAAAGAATGATGATGCCGGCAGCCAGGACTGCGATACTGGAAACCATATCTCCTATTTCATGAAGAAAGGCGCTGCGGATATTCAGGTCATGGCGGCTCACCTTAAGCAACAGGAACGTGCTTGTGCCGTTGATCAAGAGGCCGATGACCGTGACTAAAAGCATCTGCCAGGCATTGACTTGGCGCGGAGAAATGAACCTTAAGACCGCATCGTAGACAATATAGGCAGAGATAAAGATCAGGAAGAATCCATTGATAAAGGCAACCAGGACTTCTGCCCGGTAAAAACCATAAGTGCGTTTTTTGGTTGCCGGCCGTAACGATAATAATACTGCGAAATAGCTCATCCCTGTGGCAAAGAGGTGGGTAAGCATGTGCCAGGCGTCAGAAGTAAGGGCCAAGCTGTGTGAAAGAAAGCCTCCGACAAACTCTATCACCATGCCTATGCCTGTGATGATCAAAACGAATTTTAAGCGAGAAAGCTTATCTAATGGATTATGGTGGTGCGGGTGCTCGATAGTCATCAGGTTAAAGTTTTTTTGATCTGTAAAAGTTTTAAATAATGCCGTCTTTCTTCTTCCACTATTTTATCGATCGCCTGCTTTTGGCTGTCCCGAACCAGGTTCTTTGCCTCCAGATAATAAAGGATAGAATCTATTTCTCTATCCTGGGCGAACTGCAGGGCATGTTTTTCGCTGTCTATTTTCCCGCTCGCTAAGTATGCCGCATTCTCCTTGGTGAAGATATGCCCATCCGCATAAGAACGCAGGTATTCTAAATATTCTCCGGTAAAGCTCTCTGCCGGCTCATAGAGTTCCCTATTTTTAAGAAATCCTGCAAAAATTTCTTTGTGCTTGACCTCTTCATCAGCCAGAAAATTAAAAGTATCCCTGAGATTGCCTCCCTTGAACTTCTCGCTCATCAGGCGGTAAAATTTTTCGCCGTTTTCTTCTATCCGGATCGCGAAATTAAAGACTTCGCTGGCATCGAATACGCTCATTATCACCCCCTACATTCTTATTTAGGATTTAAGCAGTTCCGTAAAGCGTTTTCCGAAATCAAAACATTCCTTTGTTTGTTTTTCATCCGGCATATATTGCACGGTTAAGCCGGGCAGAATGACCTCGATACCCGTCTCCTTCAAAACGTTTTCTATGCTTTTTACCGCTCCTCCGGCCCAGCCGTGAGAACCAAAAGCCGCGGCGCGCCTATTCTTCGGTTTTAATCCCTTGATGAATTCAAGGAAGCCGGCGATGTTCGTAAGCATGTCGTTATCGTGGGTCGATGAACCGATGATAAAACCTTTTGCATCGAGCATTTCTTTTATTATCTCCGTGCGGTCGCTTGAGGCAACATCAAAAAGTTTTACCTCTAATAATCCTGCTTCAATTATGCCTTCTTCTATTTTTCTGGCCATTTTCTCGGTAGCGCCCCACATCGTTTCATAAACTATGACCACCTTGTCTTTAACTTCATTTTTTGCCCAGGAAGCATAAGCGTTCACGATTTTCAAGGGGTCATTACGCCAGATGAGGCCATGGCTGGGCGCGATCATATTGATCGGCAGGCCCATTTTTTGGATTTCTTCTATTTTCTTCAAGATCACCCCGCTTAAGGGCCAAAGGATATTGCCGTAGTATTTTGCCGCTTCATCCCAGAGCGCACATTGGTCGGCCTCATCGGCAAAGCGCTCACTCGTAGCATAATGCTGGCCAAAGGCATCGTTAGGCATAAGCAATTGCTCTTCCTGGCAATAAGTGAACATGCTGTCCGGCCAATGGATCATCGGCGCCTCAATAAAGGTCAGGGTCCGTTTGCCTAAATTTATTTTATCCCCGGTCTTGACGATCTGAAAATCCCAATTACCATAATAATACCGGTATAAACCCTCTTTGCATTTAGCACTTCCGATCACTTTTGCCTTGGGGCAGAGTTTCATCAGCTCAGGCATGGCCCCTGAATGGTCGGTCTCTACGTGGTTAGCAACGATGTAATCGATCTTTTCCACAGACACTATTTCTTTGATCCGTTCGATCATCTCACCGGCAAAAGAGCCGAGGACCGTATCGATCAGGGCTATTTTTTCATCTACAATTAGATAGGCATTATAAGTAGTACCTCTTTTAGTGGTATAGGTATGGCCGTGAAAATTGCGTATGTTCCAGTCCACTACTCCCACCCAATAAATCCCTTTTTTGATCTCACAGGGTTTCATATTTCCACCTCGTCGATTATTTTCGCCATAATAAAATCGTTATCCGTCAATCCGGCTGCAGCATGCGTAGTAAGAGTTATTTTTAGTTTATTATAGGTTAAGGTTAAAGTAGGATGGTGCCCTTGCTCCTGAGCAATCTCGGAAATAAGGTCAAGAAAATACTTCGCTTCGATAAAGTCCTTGAATTTGAATTCTTTGACGATTTTTTTGTCTTCTACCAGTTGCCATCCGCGATATTGGGCTAATAATTTGTCTACTTTTTCTTTTGGTAAAGGTAGCGCGCCTCCTTCGCAGGGCTGGCAATGGCCGGGTAGGGTTTGCGGCTTTATGGGATATTCGGGATCTTTTACCACTTGGGAAAGGCCATTTAAAATATCTTCGTAATTGAGTGCCTGGGTTAACTCCGGTGATATCTGGAGATAACGAATGACATCATTTTTATCGACTATTATTGCGGCCCTGGCCAGCAGATTAAGCTCTTTTATTAAGAGACCGAAGTTTATGCCGAAGGAAGAATACCGGTAATCGGAAAGGACTGAGACATTTTTGATATCGAATGATTCGCAAAACCTCTTTTGCGCAAAGGGCAGGTCCTTGCTGATACCTAAAATCACTACTTCCGAAGCGGTCCCCGTTGCCCGCTTATTGAATTCCTTTACCTGCAAATCGCAAACCGGCGTATCTAATGAAGGGAACACAGTGAGCAATTTGATCTTGCCTTTAAAATCCGCCAGGCTTGTTTCCTTCATCTCCTGAGAAACTACTTTAAAATCAGGAGCAAAGCTGCCTATCTTTATGTTTCTTCCGGCTAGCGTCAGGGGGTTGCCTTGAAATTTTACCGTGCGCATAAGCCCTCCGTATCAAATATCAATTATAACCAAAATAAAATCAATAGCCAATAAAACTTTCGGTCCTGATCTTATCTTTGCTGCACCCTTTTAGAGAGCACAAAGAAGTCATTGCTTCTACCATTTTCGGCGGCCCAAACTCAAAGATCATCCTTTCGGATAGGTCCGGTATCTTTGTTTCCACGAGGTCCCGGTTGATCTGGCCGTAGAGGCACTTTTTATCGCGAGGTTGGCAATCCGTCACCGAATAGATCACTTTAAAACGGTTATTTTTCTCACTCCACCCATCCAATTCACTTTTAAAAGCGATCTCTTCCTCATTGCGATTAGAATAAAGCAGGATCATGTCGGTATCAAGTTTATTTTCCATGATGTACTCTACAATGGAGATGACCGGAGTGATCCCTATGCCTCCGATGAGAAAACATATCTTTTTATACTCGGGCTTAAATACAGAATTGCCCATAGGCGCATTTACCAGGATAGTATCTAGAGGGGCAAGCTTTTTTAACCTCTCTGAAAAAATGCTCCCGCTCATTCTCTTGGTTATCTCAAAATATTGCTTATCCGGAGAAGAAGAAAAAGAAAGATATTTGTTTAATTCCTTGTTGGCGGGATTGCGTTCGTCAAAAATTACCTGTAGGAATTGCCCCGGTAAAAAAAGAATACGTTCTTCTGGTAAGAAGCGCAGGCTTTCTATGGTCGGGGTTCTTTTTATTCTTTCTATTAATTTTGCGCTGAAAGCCTTCATTTATTTTTTAATTTCTCCGGATCCGCGCATGCCTTAGCATGTTTACACCAATCGATGCATGAAGGCAGTCGCTTGCGGCATATCAGGTTCTTGCACTTAGGACAGGTTATCTTTACTTCATCAGAGAAAATTTCTATCTTGTATCCGCAACGGGAACATTTTATCGTTTCAGCCCATATATCCCTTCTTTCCTGCCCTGGGCATCTAAAAATCATCGATTTTTCCTTTGAACTATACTACGCCTTCTACGTCTTTCAGGAAACGTTTTATGGCCTGTGGATTATTAGGGATACTGCATCCGGCGACATCAAAGTGCCCACCACCGTTATATTTTTCTGCGACACCGGCTATATTAATGCTATCCCGGGAACGTAAACTCACCCTTAATGTTTTCTTTTCTTTTTCCCTGAAGAGGACCACGACCTTTATGCCGGTTATCGAACGCATTTCATCTGCCACATCATCTACGTCTTCATCTTTGCCTTTCAGTTTCTTAAAATCGCTGTTTTTTATGATCGACCAGATGATCTTACCGCCTTTGAGGAATTTACATCTTGTCAGGCAAAGGCCAGTCAACATTATGGCGCCTTTATTTTTTGCCCAAAAAACAATTTCTACTAATTTATGGAAGTCTACCCTTTTTTTTATCAGATCGGCGCAGGTCTGAAATGTATCCGGGTCAACGTTCGGCAGCCGGAAAGAGTTGGTTTCTACGACTATAGAGGTAAGTAAATTGAGTGCAATATCTTTGGAAACAGTGATTTTTAATTCTTTTAACAGGGCATAAATGATCTCTCCGACTGCTGCAGCTTTATGGTTTACGAGCCTGATGCTTCCGAACGGACGCCTGAATTCATGGTGGTCGATTTCCAGGATATCTTTGGCTTTAAGAAAGGTTTGGAATGCTTTTCCCAGTATCTCTTGGTTGCTACAGTCAACTGCAATAGCCAGGTCTGCGGCGATGCCCGTATTTCTTCTTATCTGGCCTGCTCCAGGCAGGCTTAAATATCTTTTCGGCACACCGTCAGGGCTGAGCAGATAAACACGCTTATTGAGTTTCTTCAAAGCCAATCCCAGAGATAAAAGCGAGCCTATAGAATCTCCGTCGGGATTGATATGGCCGGCAATAACTATGCTTTTTGCTGCTAATATCTTTTGCCCGGCAATTTTAAAATTTAAATTATTTTTTGCCACAATAATCACCGCCTTTTGGCTTAAGCCGCCTTTTTATAATAAATCAGCTTTGCGTTAATTGCAACGATTACTGTGCTTAAAGACATGAGTATGGCCCCCATGGCCGGGCTAAGTATTATCCCTGAAGTATATAATATACCTGCTGCAAGAGGAATAGCAAAGGCATTGTATCCAGTTGCCCAGGCAAGATTCTGCACCATTTTCCGGTAGGTCAGGCGCGCTAATCCGATTATCGCCACGACGTCAAGCGGATCACTCCTGACAAGAATGATGTCCGCTGTCTCGATGGCAACATCTGTTCCTGCGCCAATGGCAATTCCAACATCAGCCTGGGCCAAGGCAGGCGCATCATTTACACCATCTCCTACCATGGCAACCGTGAGCCCTCTTTGCTGGACCTCTTTTACCTTCAAGGCCTTTTCTTGAGGTAAGACTTCTGCAAAATATTCATCTAAACCGGTTTGCTCTGCCACCCATTGGCTAACCTGTTTATTGTCACCTGTCAGCATTATACATTTTACTCCCATTTTTCTCAGGATAGAAATCGTTTTTTTGGACTCGGGCCTAATAATATCAGCCAGGGCAATAATACCTTTAGGCTGACCGTCCAACATAACGAAAACAATAGTCTTGCCTTGGGAGGAAAGTTTATTTACTCTTTCGTCGTCAAGCACGATATTATTTTCTCTTAGGTAACCGGGGCTCACTACCAAGACTTGTCGTCCGTTAACTTTTGCCTGTGCGCCTTTTCCGGGGATAGCCTTGAATCCCTCGATGGGTAGGATATCTTTGGAGGATGAAACAATTCCTTTTGCAATAGGATGTTCAGAGCGGGATTCTACCGAAGCGGCATATTTGAGGAGCTCATTTTCCGAAACGTCTTGCGAAAAAGAGATCGTATCGGTTACTCCGAAGTTTCCTTTTGTAAGTGTGCCAGTTTTATCAAATATGATCGCCTGGATATTACGTGCCTGCTCGAAAGCAGCCCTGTTTCGGATAAGCAGGCCGTCTCTGGCAGCAAGCGCAGTTGAAACTGCGATTACCAGGGGAACGGCAAGCCCTAATGCGTGAGGACAGGTTATTACCATGACCGTCACGGTCCGCTCAAGGGCAAAAGCAAAATCTTTATTCATTATAGCCAGCCATACAAAAAGCGTTATCGCCCCGCAGGTAATAGCTATCACCGTCAGCCATAAAGCAGCGCGATTAGCCAGATCCTGTGTTTTTGACTTACTGGCCTGGGCCTGCCTGACCAATTCGATTACCTGGGAAAGAAAAGAGTCTTTACCGGTTTTTTTAATCAATACGGTTAATGAGCCTTCAACATTGATGGAACCGCCTATAACTTTGGCCCCTACTTTTTTGGATACCGGATTTGATTCACCTGTAAGCATTGCTTCATTGACCGAGCTCTCTCCTTCAACTATATCTGCGTCTGCCGGGACTTTTTCTCCGGGCTTTATGATAACTTTGTCACCGATATTCAGCTCGCCCAAAGGGATGTCTTTGATACTTCCATCCGGCATTACCTTATGTGCATAGGAAGGCATAAGCCGAGCTAATTCTTCCAGTGCCCGCGAGGCACCCATGACAGATTTCATTTCTATCCAGTGCCCGAGAAGCATGATATCGATTAAAGTTACAAGTTCCCAGAAAAAGACCTTTCCTGCTAAGCCAAAGACAACCGCAGCGCTATATATGTATGCAGTAATAATAGCCACGGCAATTAAGGTCATCATGCCCGGTTGTCTGTCTTTTAATTCGTCAAAGAGCCCTTTAAGAAAAGGCCATCCGCCGTAAAAGAAGACTATGGAAGAAAATAGAAAAAGGACATACGAGTCGCCGCTAAATCTAATGGTTTCTTTTAGGCCAATAAATTCCTGGATCATCGGCGAAAGCAGCAGGACGGGCAGGGTAAATATTAATGAAATCCAAAATCTCCTCTTGAAGTCGGCAACCATATGGCTGTGGTGGCCTGCATGGTCGTGTCCGCAGCTGGCGGGAACATGCCCAAGAAATTTATTCTTACAATTTATACTACAGAAGAAATAAACTTGGCCGTCTTTTTCTAATCTTATGGCGTTCTTTTCATTAACTTGCATACCGCAAATCGGGTCTTTAGCCATTTATCCGGTCCTCAGTTTAATTTTTTTGTTTATTGCCTTTACTGCTTCCATCGCCCAAAGCGGAAACGAAGAAATACCGATCACTAAAACCCAGTCAAATAATCCCAGTGGCTCTGTCTTGAATATTCTTTGTAGGAACGGAAGATAAACAGCAACCATCTGCAGAAGAAAAGATACTAGATTGGCAAGGATAAGTTTTTTATTGGAAAAAACACCTATCTTGAACAATGATTCAGTCGTGCTCCTGCAATTAAATGAATGGAATAGCTGGCTGCAGGAAAGTACAACGAAAGCTGCGGTCCTGGCGCGCAGGACCCCCTCTTTTTCAAAAAATAGGACAAAGGTAAAAGCCAGCAAGCTGCAAAAGGCAATAAAGCTGCCCTGGGCCAGCATGATAAATGCCTGTGATTTGGGGACTACTTTTTCATCAGGTTTACGCGGCGGCCGGTGCATGATATTCGGGTCTGTCGGATCAACCCCCAAGGCAAGGGCAGGCAGGCCGTCGGTTACCAGGTTTACCCAGAGTATCTGTATAGGTAATAGCGGTACAGGCAAACCGACCAGCGAAGAAATGAACATTACCAGTATTTCCCCGGCATTACAGGACAAGAGGTAATGCACGAACTTTTTTATATTATCATAAATACCTCGTCCTTCTTCTACTGCCGCCACGATAGAAGCAAAGTTGTCGTCGGTGACCACCATATCCGAGACCTCTTTGGTCACGTCTGTGCCGGTGATCCCCATGGCTACACCAATATCCGCTTCTTTTACAGCGGGTGCATCGTTGACCCCGTCGCCGGTCATGGCCACTATTGCGCCGTGTTTACGCCAGGCGCGTACGATCCTTAATTTATGCTCAGGTGAAACCCGGGCATATACCGGGATTCTTTCAATTTTAGCGAAAAATTCATCATCGCTTAGCCGGTCCAGCTCTTCGCCGGTAAGGGCAAGGGAATCTTCCTGGAAGAATCCTAGCTCTCGGGCAATAGCCACAGCCGTATTTTTATGGTCGCCGGTGATCATAATGCTTTTTATGCCGGCCTCCTTACATTCGATGATCGCCTGCTTCACTTCTTCGCGCGGAGGGTCGATCATCGCCAGGAGCCCTACGAAAATAAGTTCCTTTTCTACGGATTTTGCCTGGTAAACATCCGGTTCATTCTCCAACGGCCGATAAGCGACCGCCAGGACCCTGAGCGCCTGATTGGATAATTCTGCATTTACCTCCAGGATCCTTTTTTTATCCAGCTCAGTGATTTTTCTTACTACTCCCTTTTCTTCGATCTGCGCACAATCAATTAAAAGGATGTCCGGAGCCCCTTTTACATAGGCAACAACTCTGCTACCATCCCGGCGTACGATGGTCATTTTTTTACGTTCCGAATCAAAGGGGATCTCTTCGACAAAAGAAAATTCTTTCTCTAATGCCTCTTTCCATATTCCAGCCTTGGCCGCGGCAGTAAGCAGCGCGCCTTCTGTGGGATCTCCGATTATTTTATAAGCGCCGTTACGGGTCAATTGTGCTGCATTGCAGAGGCTGGCGCAAAGCAGGCTTTTATTTAACCCTGAGAAATCCGCAGGATTTATCGTTTTATCCTCCAGCAAAAATTCTCCTTTTGGCTCATACCCAATGCCGGTTACCTTAAAGATAGCATTATCCGCAAATACCGCCTGTACTGTCATTTCGTTCTTGGTGAGCGTTCCGGTCTTATCGGAACAGATCACTGTAGCGCAGCCCAGGGTTTCTACAGAAGGAAGTTTTCTGATCAGCGCATGGCGCCGGACCATCTTTTGTACGCCCAAAGCCAGGGCAATGGTCACTACTGCCGGAAGCCCTTCAGGAATTGCCGCCACGGCCAAACTTACCGCGGTCAAGAATACATCCAGCATTTTACCGCCGCGCAGTATTTCTAAACCGAAGACGAGCGCAACCAGCACAAAACACAGGTAGACTATCCATTTACCGAACTGCTCTAACTTTTTTTGTAACGGAGTGGTCTCTTCTTGCACTTCCTGGATCATACCGGCGATTTTGCCTAGCTCTGTCTGCATGCCCGTATAGGCGATGAGCGCTCTTGCCTTGCCCGAGGCTACCGAAGTACCCAGATAAACCATGTTTGCCCGGTCAGCCAAGGGAATATCTTTTTCTTCAAGGGCAAGCGCTGTTTTGGGGACCGGAGTAGATTCTCCGGTAAGGCTGGCTTCCTGGGCGTTAAAATTAGAAGTGAGCCAAACAATGCGGCTGTCAGCGGGAATATTATCACCCGCTTCCAGTTCAATTAGATCGCCGGGCACGAGCTCGCCTGAGGCAATAATATCATGTTGGCCAGCACGGATAACTTTCGATATCGGAGAAGACAGCTTCTTTAAAGCGGCAAGTGACTTTTCAGCGCGGTATTCCTGGATAAAACCCAATATCGCATTCAAGATGACGATGGCGATTATCGCCAAGGCATCTACCCACTCTTTCAGGAAGCCCGAAACTAAAGCTGCGCCGATCAGCACCCAGATGATGAAATCCTGGAATTGTTCAAAAAATATCCTAAAAGGGCTAATAGCTTTCTTTTCTTTGAGCTGATTTGGGCCGAATTCAAGGAATCGTTTCTTTGCTTCCTCAGCATTAAGTCCAAGATTAAGGTCGGATTTTAGAAGCGCGGCAGTTTTTTCAGCTGTTAAATGATAAAACTTATTTTTTTCCATATTTTTAAAAAAAATAAGGGCAACCCTTTAAGAGCTGCCCTTATCGTTAATTCAGATTCATAGAACTAATA
Source organism: Candidatus Omnitrophota bacterium (assembly GCA_028717645.1). Classification (GTDB taxonomy): domain Bacteria; phylum Omnitrophota; class Gorgyraeia; order Gygaellales; family JAMWDD01; genus JAQUNK01. The sequence goes on along the minus strand of JAQUNK010000003.1, from coordinate 72,416 downwards.
TCATATGCCTTTTTTGATGATATATTCGGTCAGGTCAACGACCCTGCGCGAATACGCCCATTCGTTATCGTACCAGCCCATGATCTTGACCAACTTTCCGTCGATAACCTTGGTCAGCTCTGCGTCGAATATACAGGAATAATTCGAACCGTAAAAATCCTTGGAGACCAAAGGTTCGGTCAGATATTGCAGGATCCCTTTAAGGTCCGCTTCAGAGGCTTTTTTAAAGGCAGCATTTATTGATTCTACGGTAGCATCTTTTTCGACTATGCAGCTGAGGTCGGTCAAGGAAACATCAGGCGTAGGCACGCGTATGGCCAAACCATCCAATTTTCCTTTTAATTCAGGTAATACCTCACCGATAGCTTTGGCTGCACCAGTAGAAGTCGGGATCATGGATAATGCTGCGGCACGGGCCCTGCGCAGGTCTTTATGCGGAAGATCCAAGATCCTTTGGTCATTGGTATAAGAATGTATCGTGGTCATCAGGCCGCTCTTGATCCCGAAATTGTCCAAGAGGACTTTTGCCATAGGTGCAAGACAATTGGTCGTGCAGGAAGCATTCGAGATAATATTGTGTTTCTTGGGGTCATACTTATCCTGGTTGACGCCCAGGACTACTGTAAGGTCCTGGCCTTTGGCCGGGGCAGTAATCACTACTTTCTTGGCGCCCTGGTTGATGTGGCCGATAGCCTTTTCTTTATCCGTAAAAACGCCCGAGGACTCGATAACGAGATCTACCCCTAAATCTTTCCAGGGAATTTCCGCCGGTGACTTATAGCTGATGACCTTCAGTTCTTTTCCGTCGACCATCAGAGAATTTTCTAACGGCTTGACATCGGCCTTCAGTTCCCCGAAGTTAGAGTCATATTTTAAAAGATGCGCCAAAACCTTTGTTCCTGTGGGAAGATCGTTCACCGCCACGAATTCGAATTCCTTGCTTTTAAAACCGGCGCGGTAAACCAGCCTTCCGATCCTACCAAAACCGTTAATACCTACTTTTACTGCCATTTCCCTGACCTCCCTTTCTTTATTTACTTTTCTATTCCTTTTAGATAACGCGCGGCTGATTCAGGCGGAGTAGGAACCAGATAAAAGCCGCTTCCCCATTCAAAACCTGCTACGCGGGTTAACTTCGGCATTAATTCTATATGCCAATGGTAACTGTCTGATGCATCGCCGTTGATCGGTGAAGAATGCATGATAAAATTGTATGCTGGGCTGGGAAGGATATTTTTTACCCTCCCGATCACTTCTTTCAAAATATTGGCCAGGCTCGGTATTTCTTCTTTGCTCATCTGGCAATAATAACCACTATGTTTCTTAGGAACTATCCATATTTCAAAAGGGAACCTCGAGACAAAAGGGCAAAAAGCCATAAAATATTTATCTTCTATGATGATCCTCTCTTTATCCTGCGTTTCTTGCCTTAAGATATCGCAAAATATACAACGTTCGCGGTAGCCAAAATACTCTTCTGCGCCGAGTAGCTCTTCATGCACGTTCTTGGGGATCATAGGAAGCGCAATAATTTGTGAGTGCGGATGTTCCAGCGATGCCCCGGCAGAAGGGCCGTAATTTTTAAAGAGCATGATATATTTAAAACGCTTGTCTTTGGCCAGGTCTATCGTCCTCCTGCACCAAAGCGTAATAATGTTTTCTATTTCATTGTTCAGCAGATCAGGAATGTCTTTGTGGTGATAAGGTGACTCGATGATTACTTCGTGCGCGCCCACGCCGTTAGACATATCATACATACCTACGCCATGGCGCTCAAGTTCTCCCTCTATTCTTAGGGCAGGGAATTTATTCGCTACTACGCGCACCTGCCAACCCGGGGTATTGGCCTGGGTCTTGGGATTCCGGATCACATCTATTTCAGGAGGCGTAAGCGATTCATTGCCATAGCAAAACGGGCACTCACCCTGTCTCCAGGTATGCTCTTCTTTTTCATAATCCTGGGGCTTTAAGGGATGGCCGGAATTTACAATTACCCATCTGCCTACGATCGGGTCACGCCTTAAGTCGGACATTTTATACCTTTATCTCCCTTAAGAATTTCGCCGCATCTTCCGGCGGCAAGGGACAGATATAAAATCCTGTGCCCCATTCAAAACCGGCTACGCGGGTTATGCGCGGCATAATTTCGATATGCCAATGGTAATCGCGGTCTATGGTTTTCCAGTATCCTGCCTTGGACGGACGCCTGAACGGAGCAGTATGCAAGATATAGTTGTAAGGCGGGTCATTCAGGCCTTTCTTTAATTTCGAAAGTACCTGTTTCATGATATAGGCTAAATTCAACCTCATGGGCATATCCAGAGAAGTAAAATCGCAAGAGTGTTTTTTTGGCAGGATCCATACCTCAAAAGGAAATCTTGCCGCAAATGGACAAACGGCAATAAATCCGTCTGCTTCCAGTATAATTCTTTCTTTAGTATCCATTTCCTGCTTTATAAGATCGCAGAAAATGCATCTTTCGTGATAATTATAATAGGCGTGCGAACCTGCTAGCTCTTCTTTGACCCTTTTCGGGTTGACGGGAGTCGCGATCAGCTGCGAACGCGAATGCCTGATCCGCCCGCCGCCGGCAGACCAACCATAGTTTTTAAAAACCAGGACATATTTAAAACGCTGGTCCTTTTCCAGGTCGGTGATCCTGTCAATATAAGAGGTAAAAACCTTGGCAATATCCTCTTCGTTAAGGTCGCAGATATTATTGATATGCTGGTTTGTTTCGACGATAATCTCGTGTGCGCCTACGCCGTTCATCATATCGTAAAGGCCCTTGCCCTGGCGTTCAAGTTCACCTTCGATCCTTAAAAATGGCGCGATACTGGATACCACCCGCAGTTTCCATCCGGGCGTATTCGGCTCTGAATGGTGCGGCCTGATGGCGTATATTTCCGCAGGGGTCTTTGATTCGGAGCCTTCGCAGAAAGGACATTCTTGTTCTGTGGGTCCCTCACCGCTGTTCGCAAACTGGTCGGGACGTTTAGAACGTTCCGTAGAAATAATCACCCACCGTCCGATAATTGGGTCTTTTCTTAACTCTGGCATACGCGTGATTATAGCACAAAAATCTTACTTTACAAGATTTTTTAAAAAATGTTTCTCTTGGATCTGCTGATAGGCTTCTAGGGGCGTAAAATCCTGGAGGCAGGCGTGTTGTGGGCAGTCGCTTTCATAGCTAAAATTAAAATAACAGGGCCGGCAGGCAGGCCCTTCCTTAAAAATGGCTATGGCCTTTTCACTCTTAGGATATGGTCCGTAGACTATTGGGTCAACCGGGCCATAAATAGCGATCAAAGGTGTGTCAAGGCTGGAAGCAATATGCACCATGCCTCCGTCATTGGCCAAAAGGAGCACTGCCTTCTTTACGATCGCCGCGCTCGTGGCTAAATCCGTTTTTCCGCAGAGATTTATCGCTTTTTTAGCGATCCCTTGTTTTAATTTTTCAGCGATACTGTTTTCTTGGTCCGAACCCAGAATAACCACAGCGCTAAAATCAATATCCTGCGCTATTTTGGTGATCAGCCCGGAAAAATGCTGCACCGGCCATTGTTTTAGATATGCATCTTTTCCCCAGGATGAACCTGAACCGGGGACTACTGCCAATATTTTTTCTTCCGGGGCTATTGCGTAGTCTTCAAGCAGTTGTCCGGCCTTTTCCAAAGTAGCGGTAGATAATTTAAATTCTAAACGTTTATCTGCTACGGTAACCCCTAAAAATTTTCCTAATTCTGCATAAAATTCTATGGCGTGTTTTGCCTGGAAGCCTCCCTGGGGGATATCCAGGCGGAAATTAAGGTATTTTCCACGGCCTTCATGGTTAAAACCAATGCGCTTAGGGATCCTTAAACCGCGCAGCCACCGGGCATACTCTTTTCTTAAAGAAAAATCGATTAATACGTCGTAATGCCGCGCCTCCAGCTTTTGATAAAGCCTTCTTTTTTCCAAACACGTCCTTAACCAGCCGAGTTTCTTCCATTTATCTTTATCGATAATAAATAATTCGTGGATATGCGGGTTATTTTCCAGGATCTGCTTGGTGCGCGAACCAATGATCGCATCGATATATTCTACGTTCAGCTGTTGTTTTATCGCCCTGATCAGAGGCGTCATAAACAGGACATCGCCGATCCCGTAGGGATGAATAAGCAGGATTTTCATAAGAGCTGTCCCAGGCGCTGCCTCAAGGCCTGAGCCTCTCCTTGAAGTATTTTCTTTCCTTTTTCGTCCAGGTCATAAAGGCCATGCTTATAGACCTCGATAATCTTATCCGCTAAATTATCTACACCGGAAATATGGGCCAGGTTGTTACCGCTCAACAAGCGATGAAAACGCGCATATTTATGATAAATCCCGTTATTGAGCTTAAGGATGACCGTTTTTCTGCCGGCGTTGATCGGTTCTGAAATCATGGAAATACTTTCTTCCGTGGCAATGATTACCTTGCATAATCCGATCATCGCAGAAACTACGTTTGTCGCCGTTTCTTTATTGGATAAGATCAGCAAGGCACAGGAACGGTTATTTTTAAGTTTTTCTCCCAGTTCTTCTTCGTAATCTTTCGGTGTACGCCGGCAGGTAGTGGCAATAAAATCCAAGTCCATTTTTTTACAGGCCAGGATAATTTGGTCTATTGCCGCATTCATTTTTTGCCTATTGAACCTATAATTCTTGGAATCCCCGCCGATCAAAATACCTATTTGTGCCTTTTCTGGGCGGGGTAATCTTTTTTTCAGGCTTTCCGATTCGGCCTGAATAAGATTTTTGTCAAAAGGCGAAAGCGCCAGGATCCGCTCGAGGCTCCCCTTTACTCTGGGCCCGGCATCATGCCTGGGTACGATCGCCAGATCATAAGCAAAAAGGCTGAAAGGAAATGCCGGGCGCATCAGAATGACCTTCCTTGCTTTATGTATTTTAGAAAGCAGTAGTGTAAAGGGTACGAGGCTTGAACCCGCAGAGATTATTATATCCGGTTTTAATTTTTCTATTTGGGCGATAGTATCTTGGCCTAAAAAGAAATTTAAGAAAGGTATACTTTTTTGAATAAACGGATAGGCCAGAAAAACAAAAAGCGAAAAAAACTTTTCCCTGCCTTTTGTCTTGAAGGTTATCCGGATCCTTTTGACGGAAAGCGAACCGTTATTTTCTAATGATTCCAGTTCCTGCGTAAGTGCGCGGGACTGGTTCTGGTGGCCCGCTTTGGCGTCGCTTAATAATAAGACTTCTTTTTTTGGCATTATAAGAATTTATCCCCTGTTCTTAGTTTGTGCCCCTGCAAAAAATCATAAGCCGACATTCTTTTGCCTGACTCAGGCTGCAGCTGCTTTATTAGAAGATTATCCTTGCCGGTTTTTACCAGGATACCTTCTTTAGATAAAGCGATAATTTCACCCGGTTCTTTACCAGGAGCTACTTCAAGGTCCAAAGCTGATTCCCAAAGCTTAATTACTTTAGCCTGATAATGCGTAAAGGCGCCCGGCCAGGCTTGTGTCCCTCGGATAAGGTCATGCAATTTTTGTGCCGCCAATTTCCAATTGATCAGGCCGTCGTTTTTGTTAAGCAGAGGCGCCAAAGTCACTTTTTCCTCATCTTGCCGGGCCAATGTATATTGATTATTTACGATTTTTTCTAAGGTCTCCAGGAGCAGGTCGCTGCCTAAGAATGCAAGTTTTTTTTCTAAGGAAGGCGCAGTATCATCATCGCCGATATTTACTTTTTTCTGCGCGATGATCTCACCGGCATCCAAGGCTACGCTCATTTTTATTATGGTTACCCCGGTTTCTTTTTCGCCGTTAATGATCGCCCAATTGATCGGAGCAGCCCCCCGGTATTTAGGTAAAAGCGATGCGTGCAGGTTTATGGCAAAGAGTTTGGGGATATCCAAGAGCTCCTGCGGCAATATTTTTCCGTAGGCGATAACGACAAAAATTTCGGGCTTAAGGTTGCGTAAATATTCCAGCGTCTCTTTAGAGCGCAGATACCGGGGCTGATAAACAGGGATACTATGTTCTAAAGCGTAATTTTTTATTGCCGTAGAAGATAACTTCATCCCCCGCCCCTGCTTTTTATCCGGCTGCGTAACCACAAAGATCAGCCGATGAGCCTTAGTGCTGACGAGCCTGCTTAAGGATTCTACTGCGAATTCTGAACTGCCAAAAAATACGATATTCATCTTTTATAAGGGGTCGGTATCTATGGTTATGATCAAACCTGAATGTGAAACTTTTTTTAAACTTTTCCGGATAAATCTTATCGACGATTTAGGGTTAGTCGAACTTACCAATATCTGCCAGTAAAAATTATCCCGTAATTTCGGGTGCTCAGCCGGATTTACGTTCAGCACAGCACTGGATTTTTCTTTACTTTCGCGGCTTAAAAGCGCAAAAATATCTTTTGCCTTCGACTCTACTTTCAGGGCCTCCCGGCCGCGCACCTTTATCAGGATAAAATGTTTGAACGGCGGAAAATCAAGTTGTTTCCTTAAGCGGAGTTCTTCATCGTAAAATAATTTGAAATCCTGTTTTATTAATGCCTCGAAACAATAGTGCTTTGGTATATTGGTCTGGATAAAAAGCGATTTTTCTGCCAGGTTTAATAATCCTACCAGAAGAGAAAAGGCTTTTTCGGCAGAACGAAAGTCCACGCGGTTAAGGATATTATCCACCGAAACGATGCCCACCAGGCCAAAATGCGCTGCCTCAGCCTTTAGGATTATCTGTGTAGAAATAAATATGTCGGCTTCATCCGGCTTAAAATCCCTGGGATCGTCTATCTTTGCTATTTTAGCATTAGGATAAAGACGATGCAACTCACTTTCTATCTTTTCTGCGCCTGCTCCGGAATAACGGATATAACTAGAATTACACTGCGGGCAGATCATCGGCGCATCGATCTTATAATTACAATAGTGGCAGATAAGCGAATTTTCTTTAAAGTGGTAAGTAAGGATAATGCCGCACCTGGGGCAGCGCATAATAAAATTACAGTTCTTGCAATACGCCGAAGAGGCGAACCCTTTTTTATTTACGAATATCAGTGCCTTGCCTTTATTCTCTAACGCCTGGTTCAGGGCCACGCCGAGAGAGCCCGACAGTAAAACATCTTTCTTCTTAAAATTACTTCTTTCGCGGCGCATATCCATGACCTGCACCTGGGGATAATGCTTCTTTTCCAAAAAGAGATAACCGGCCTTACCCTGCCTTACTAAATGCAGCATTTCTAAGGACGGGGAAGCGCTGGCCAGGATAATCCTGGCATTTTCTATTTTGGCCCGGGCTATGGCGACATCACGAGAATGATAATGCGGAACTTGGTCGTTCTTATAATTCTGTGATTCCTCTTCATCAATGATGATCAAGCCAAGATTTTCTAGCGGCGCGAATACAGCGGACATCACCCCCAAAACGATATCCGCTTTTTGGTTCTTGATCCTGAGCCAATCCTCAATGCTTTTCTTTACTCCCACTCCCCGATGCATAAAGACAATGGAACAATCGAATTTCTTAAGCACTGCCTCTTCTGCTTTACGCGCGCGGTTAAGGTCAGTATTCAAGAATAACACCGATTGTTTTTTGTCCAGGGCCTTTTGGATCTCTTTTAAATAAATATCCCAGCGCCCGGTTTTATCTGCATCATGAATAAGGGTAATGTCCGATCGGATACCCGGTTCATTTGAACGGGCGTTTTCTATTTCTAGTTTTCCCCGCGATTGCCTGACAGCCTCAGGTACGCTGGATTCGATAGCTTCACCCCAGGAACAACCGTAATATTCCGAGACTTCTTTCGCCAATTTCAGCAACCTGCCAGATAAAACAGGTTGTTCGTCGGGTATATCCAATAAAGGTTTTACCGGGGTTATTTTGCTTGTCTTGGACAGGCCCACGATATAACCCAGCATTTTTTTATTATTGAAATTGGCCCAGGTGCGCATACCTTTTTTCGCTTTTGGCGCAAGGTACGCGGGTATGGAATAATCAAACTCCCCTTCTATGGGCAGGCCAAAAATGACATTAGCAAATGCCATCGCAGAACTCCTTGGGCCGGAAAGATTTTTTCAGTTCCCTGATATTATTTTTTATACGCTCTATTTTTAAAGGATCTTGCCGGTAATCCAAAACTATTTCTTTTACCTCTTGCGCGTTCTTGGCGTAAACGCCTATTCCGTAATCCGCCAATACCCGCATGTTTTCCGTTTCCTGCCCCGGGATAGGATGGATAAATACCGGGACTAATTCAGAAACAATGATCTCTGCCGAGCTTAAGCCGCCAGGCTTTGTAATGATCAGGTCGGAAACCACCATCAATTCTTCTATGTTATCTACGAATGCGTAAACATGAACGCCCGGATAATTTTTCTTCTTCAGCCGCTCATACAGCCTTTTATTCCTGGCGCAAACTACCAGAACCTGCAGGTCATCGTGCAATAAACGCACGATTTCTTCTAACGGGCCGATACCAAAAGAACCCGTGACAAGTAAAACAGTAAATTTAGCCTTATTTAGACCGAATCTGGCGCACAAAGTATTTCTATCTTTGGCTGCAAAGAATTTTGGATGCACCGGGATCCCCAATACCTTTATTTTTTCTTGAGGCACGCCTTCGCGGATAAGTTTATCCCTGGTAGATCCGGAGGCCACGATATATTCATCAGTTCCGGAAGCCAGCCAAAACGGATGTACTCCGAAATCCGTGATTACCGTAATTACTTTTGAGGTTATTTTGCCTTCATTTTTCAGGCCACAGGCGACCTCGGAAGGCAGGAAATGCGTAGAAATGATCAGATCCGGATTTTCCTTGATAAGATAGTCACTAAATCCTGGGGAATTTACCCTATTCAAGAAACGTGCGATAGGCTGGGTAATTTTACGTATGGCCGGCCAAGAAGTGAACCAGAATGAGAACCGCCATAAAAATACGGCGCGGTTGACCAGGAAGGAATACCCCCAAACATAAAAAGTGCTGAAAAACCAATTGGTCTTTTCCAGGACATCGACCAAAGTTAACGCTATGCCTTTATTACCTTCTTTTAGGTAATAGTAAAGCGCTTCTGCGGCCTTAAAGTGTCCGGCGCCTGCAGAGGCATAAACAATAAGTGCTTTCTTTCCAGGATTATTCACCAAGGATTATCTCGGTTGCGCTTTTTAGATCGGAAGCAACAAAATCAGGTGAGATTTGCCAGTTTTCTTTATTCTCTGCCTTTTCTTTACCCGAAAATACAAGTATGGTTTTTAATCCCGCAGACTTGCCGGTCCGGATGTCCCTGATGGTATCACCTACAAAAAAGCTGTGAGAAAAGTCCATGCTTAAATTCTCTTTATTTAACTTTTTTATCGCCAGGTCGATCAGGCCGGTCTTTGGTTTGCGGCAGGCACAATTATTTTCTTCTAGATGCGTGCAGTAAAACACTTCATTTATACTGCCACCCTCTTTTTTTATTTCCGCCAACATATTGCGGGTAATAGTATTTAGTCCCTCTTCGGAATAGAGCCCTTTGGAAACTCCGGCCTGGTTTGAAATAACGAATATCTTAAAACCGGCCTGCGTGAGCTTTTTTATTGCTTCTTTTACCCCCGGTAAAAACTGGAACTGCTTCCAGCTGGTCACGTACTGGAAATCCCCGGGGTACTTGTTGATCACTCCATCCCTATCGAGAAAAACAGCTTTCATTGTCCTTGACCCACTTCCATAGTTTTTCAATGCCTTCTTGAGGGCTCACTGTCGGGCTCCAGTTAAGCTTATTTTTTACCTTTGTAATGTCGGAAACATAAACTTTCTGGTCCGACGGACGCCAATCGCTAAAAGTGATCTTCGGCCTTTTTTTGGTCAATTTCTCCAATTCATCGACAAATTCCAGCAGAGAAATGGTGTTTTCTCCTCCTCCGCCGATATTCATTACTTCGCCCCTTAGATCGCTCTGGATGAATTTATCAAAAGCCTTTGCCAGGTCCTCGACATACAAAAGGTCCCTTACCTGTTTGCCGTTTCCGTAAATAGTAATGGGCTTATTGTGCAATGTGGCGATAATGAACCAAGCCACCCAACCCTGGTCTTCGAAACCGAATTGGCGCGTACCGTAAATGCAAGACATGCGGAATATCCCCGTGCGCATACCATAGATATGGCCGTATTCCTGGGTATACAGGTCCCCAGTGAGCTTCGACACTCCATAAGGAGTGTGCCCGGTCAGGTCAGTAAGCATGGATTCGGAAACGCCCTTGACACCGTCAAAGACATATCTTTTTTCTTTTTCTTTTAAGGGTATCTTATCCACGTTTTCGCCGTAGACCTTATTCGTCGAGCAATAAACAATTACTGCGTTCTTATTTTTCTGCCGGACGCATTCCAGGACGTTGAGCGTGCCGTAGGCATTGATGCTGAAATCTTCCCTGGGCATCCTCACTGAAGAAGGCACTCCGGGTTGTCCCGCAGTATGGATCACCGCGTCGACTCCATCCTTGATCGCTTTTTCTACGTCTTCGATATTACGCACATCACCTTTTACGCGGGTAATATTCTTATATTTGGTCAGATAATTCCAGTTGAATTCCACCGAATCTTTGTCATAACCGAATAACTGCGAGCGCATCAGGTTATCGAGCACGACAACATCGTCTTTCTTTTGCGCAAAATGTTCTGCACAATGTGAACCCACCATGCCGGCACCGCCGGTAATCAGGATCCTCATATCTTCCCTTCCTTTCGCATAACCAGTTCTTTATATTTTAAATAACTTACCCATTGATACAAGCCGGCATAATAAGCAAGCGCAAAACCGATAAAACCATCTTTAAAACCGCCTCTTCCTACATAAGAACGCGTGAACCTGTCTATCGTGCGCCAGGTAAACCTGGCCAGCGTCATCGGCTTTGCCGCATCAAACCACTTTTGCGCTTCCCAGGTGGTCTGACGGTTCAACTTGGCTAAAAAATCTTCCAGGTCGCGGTAAGAATAATGTATGATATCGCTTTTTAAATGGCCGCAGGGATCATCCATAAATGCGCGCGGATGGACCTGGACTTCTTCATAACGGAATTTATCTTTTTTAAAAAGTTTAAGCTGCGGGCTGGGATACCATCCGCCGTGCCTGACCCAATACTTACCTATATAATTCCTGCGGGGGACGGTAAAGCCGTTAAATTCCGGCTTTGTTTTTATTGCCTCAGCGATCTCAGCCATCAATTCAGGTGTGGCGCGTTCATCAGCATCAAGGCTTAAGACCCACTGATTACCCGCCTGGGCATAGGCCCAATTCCTGTGCCTGCCTTCCACATCCATCTTCTTCAATAAAACTTTATTCGTGAATTTCTTGGCTATTTCCGCAGTTTTATCAGTGCTATAGTCATCAACGACGATTATTTCATCCGCGAGCCTTACCGACTCCAGGCACTCGCTGATCCTGTTTTCTTCGTTTTTGGCCAAAACTACCACTGAAAGAGGAATTTTATTATTCATTTTATACTGCTTTCTTTAAAGTATCCGCGACGCATTCGATCTGCTGCCTGGTTAGATAGGGATGCATTGGTAAAGACAAGACTTCTTTTGCTATCTTTTCTGCACAACGGAAACTCCCTTTTTTATAGCCTAATTCTTTATATGCCGGCTGCAGGTGTAAAGGCAGCGGATAGTAAATTGCCGCAGCGATCCCTTTTTTCCTGCATTCGTCAAGCAACCGGTCCCTGTTCTTCGACCTGATGACATACTGGTGATAAACATGACGGCAGTCTTTACTTTCGAAAGGCGTGTTTATACCTGTATCTTTAAGCAAACTGTCATAAAGCCGGGCATTCTTACGCCGGGCAGCGTTCCATTTATCCAGTTTTTTCAGTTTGACCCTTAATACTGCAGCCTGCAGGGTATCCAGGCGAGAATTATAGCCTTTGATCAGGTGCTCATAGCGCTTTTTACGGCCGCAGTCCCTTAATAAAAATAACTTATCGTATATTTTCTTATTGCTCGTAGTGACTATCCCGCCATCACCTAAGCCGCCCAGATTTTTCGTAGGATAGAAGCTGAAGCATCCGGTCGCGCCAAAAGAGCCGACCTTCTTACCTTTATATAATGCTCCATGCGCCTGGGCTGCGTCCTCAATGACCTTCAGGCCATAGCGGTTAGCGATCTTTAATATCGGGCCTAAGTCCGCCGGCCCGCCGTAAAGATGCACTGGCATGATCGCCTTCGTTCTCTTGGTAATTGCCTTTTCGATCCTCTCCGGATCGATATTATAAGTACATTCATCTATATCTACGAATACGGGCTTAGCACCGGTATAGGAAACGGCAAAGGCAGTGGCAATAAAGGTAAATACCGGAGTGATCACTTCATCTCCCCGGCCGATACCCGAGGCCAGGAGGCTTAAGAAAAGGGCATCTGTGCCTGAATTGACGCCCAGTGCAAAACGCGTTCCGCAATAATCGGAAAATTCTTTTTCAAATAATTTTACATCCTGGCCTAAGACAAAATCTGCGCGGCCCAGGACATTCTTGATTAAACGCTCTGAATCCCTGCCTATTTCCTTCTCTTGCGCCTTGATATCTATAAAATTAACCTTCATTTTGGCCTTTCTGTTTTAAGATGAGGAACGATCTTTTTCACATCCTGTGCATGATCCTTGGCACAGACCAAAAGCCCATCTTCTGTGTTTACAATGATAATATTATTTAAGCCTATCGCTGCTACCGGATTAGTACTTAAATTAGTAGAAGACAATATAGTTGTATTTTTACAATCTAAATCAATTACCCTGCCTTTAAAAGAAATATTGAATTTGTCTTTCTTAAACATTTCGCTGAAACCTTTCCAATCTCCCACATCAGACCAAAGATGATCAATGCGCACGACAGCAGCCTTTTTGGTTCTTTCCATGATCCCGTAATCTATGGATATTGACGGCAGCTTATCCCAGATCCTCTTGGTTCCCGCGTGGATATCCGCACATTTTAAATTCCGGTAAAGCCCTGGGGCATAGCGCCTTAATTCTTCCATCAGGGTTTCTGCCTTAAAGATAAATATGCCACAATTCCAGAGGTACTGCTTGCTTCTGACGAAGCGCCTTGCCCTGTCTTTTGCCGGTTTTTCAATGAACTTCTTCACTCTATAGGCCCGTGAAGAAATCTCTCTACCTAATTTGATGTATCCATATCCGGTTTGCGGATAATCAGGCTGTTTGCCTAAACAAACAATATAGCCTTTTTGGGCCAAGCCCGCCGCGCGCCTAAGTGTGCTTGCGAGTTTCTTTCGGTCATCGATAAAGTGGTCCGAAGGAAAAACCGCGATTACCGCACCCTTATCCCTGGATAAGATCGCCCTGCTTAAGAAACTTACCGGCGCTAAGGTACTTTTAGGGCTTGCCTCAAAAAAAATATTCTTTGCCGGAACGGAAAATTTCTTTAGTTGTTTTTCCAGTATTGCGCGGTGCTGCCTATTCGTAGATACATAAATATTTCTAGGCGCTACAAGCGGTAAAACCCTGGCAATAGTTTCCTGTAACATGGAAAGATTGGAATAGAGACAATGGAACTGCTTGGGCGTATTTTCATCGCTTAAAGGCCAGAAGCGCTCCCCCTTGCCACCGGCCAGAATAACCGCATAGATCATTTTAATAAACTCCTTGCTGCAGTAAAAACTTCATCTACGCTTATTTGTTCAAGATCGCTTTTTTCTATGACAATATTGCCTTCGCCCCACGGCCCCCAGCGCCGAGCGTTTTTTCCGGGAAGGTCATTCCTAAAAATAGCTAACACCGGAATACTCACTGCCCTTGCCAGATGCACCGGGCCGCTGTCGTTTGAGATCAGCAGCCGCATTTTCTTCAACAGCGCCGCCGATTCCAACAGCGTGGTCTTACCCGTCAGATCTATCACTTCCGGGGAAAGTAAAGCGAAGCTTGCGTTTGCCGCTTCCTCTTCTTTGCCGCCAATAATTATTACTTTAACAAGCAACTCGGATATCAGCCTGCGCGTCAATGCCTTGAATTTCTCTATCGGCCATTGTTTAAGCGGATCACTGGTAAAAGGATGCAGCGCAACGAGTTTGCTCGTTTCTGTTATATTATGTTTTTTTAGCAAATTATCAATAAATATCTTGTCTTTTTCGCGCAAGACAATGGAGAGGGCCTTATTTCGGGTTTGGGCGTCGGCTAAACTCACCAATTCTAAATTATAATCGACTTCATGTTTCTGGCCCAGGTGTTTTAAGTCCTTGATCTTATGCGTAAGACAGCAGCCGCACTTACGGCCATAACCTAGCCTCAATGGGATTCCCGCCAGATAGCTAAAAACATGGAAAACCTTTGAAGGATTAAGTATGACCGCCAGGTCAAACCTCTGCTTCCTGAGCAACCGGATAAAATTGATCCTTTCCAGCAAACCATGGCGTTTTTTAGCATCCCACTCCAGTACCTTATCCGCGATAGATAAGCCTTCTGCCAGATCTTTGACCCCTTCTCCCACAACCAGGGTTATTTTAGCGGCCGGAAAAGTCTCTTTTAAGGCACGCAAGGCGGGGATATTTAAAAGAAACTCGCCGAAACGATCGTTACGTACCGCCAAAATATTCTTTACCTTCTGTTTACCTATCTGCATTGATAAATTTTTTAAGCCCTAAGGAAAAACCGGTTAAATACCAGAAAAGTACGGCTACTCGTGAATAATAAAGGCTGCTCTCGGTAAGGCCGTTGAGCAAAAAGGCAATGAGCGAAGCGATCAGGCCCAAAGAAACAAATTTAAAGAAATTATCTTCCAGCCTTTTGTATATGCCTGACGCTTCCGCAAAAAGCCGGTAAAGCAACCAAAGAAATATGCCTAAACCGATCAGCCCGGTCTCACCGGCCATATGCAGAAAATTATTATGCGCATACATATAGTCGGCAGTAACGATATTCATATATTCGGGTGATTCTTTATACTTTTTGTAATTCTTCATGAAATTATTCGTGCCTACCCCGATCGCCGGATGAGCTTTAACCATCTGCAAGTCATTGCGGTAAATTGCTATGCGGTCATCGTTGCACATAAATCTTATAGGGTTATAATTTACCTCTTTTGCCCAGTCCTTCACGGATCTTGGCGCTATAAAAGGAGCAAGAACCACTAAACCAAGCAGCGCAGCAATAACTATCTTGTCTTTTTTTACCAAGCCTAAGAATAATACGCTTAAGTAAACCGCCAAGAGGCTCGGCCGGGAATAAGTCAGGACCAAACCGGCCAAAGCGAGCAAACTTATAAAAAACATAAGAATCTTCTTTTTATCTTTAAAGAAGTAGAATGCCAGGCATAGCATTAAAGGTATGAAAGCGCTTAGGTATATTCCCATGACGTTGGCATCTTTAAAGCTGGCCGTGGCGCGCACCAGGTTAAGATTAATTATAGGTAAGTATCCCCGCACAAAATCCTTTCCCGTAACCACCTGCCAGATACCATCAAAAGAAATAAAGCAAACGCCTAAAACCAAGCTGATAAAAATGCGCCGGATGTGCCGGGCATCTTTTATGCCGTCTATTACTGCCAGGTAAATAAAGCCATATTGAAGCAACCTTAAGATACCACCTTTTAGGCTATCCTTCAGGGAAACGGAATTTATTATGGAAATAACGGATATCGCCATAAGCAATACGAATGCTAAGTTTATCCGCGACGGAACGACCGGATTTTCTCTCTTCAGGATCTTTTTCATCAGAAAACTGAACAAGAGCCATCCCATAAACACGTTCATTGGAGCCGGGGCAACAGCCACGGAAAACGGAAGCAGAATGATCATCCAATACTGCACAAAAGCAAAAAACTTGATAAATTTATCTCTCATCTTTAATCGGAAAAACGGTATTTGAGGATGCTTTTGATCGCATCCAAGCCGTCAAACCACCGTATCTTTTTCCCCTCCCGGTAACTACGCGGATAATAAGAAATAGGTACTTCTATTATGCGTAACTTTTTTTTCAGTGCTTTACAGACGATCTCTACTTCTATGTCAAAACCGCCGGCTCTAAGTTTTAGCCCGTCAAAAACAGACTTACGCGCCATCTTATAGCAGGTAGCGTAATCATTAAGCCGTGAACCGAATAAAAGGTTAAGCAGCCAGGTCAGAAAACGGTTGCCTAACCGGTGCGCAAGCAGGCCGCTGTGGCCAGAAGTAAAACGCGCGCCTAAAACAATATCCGCTTCATTTTTCTTTAATGGCTCCAGCAATTTCAAGAAATCCGCAGGATCATATTCTAAATCTGCGTCCTGGATGACCACAAATTCACTCGTTGCCGCTTCAATCCCTTCCCTTACCGAAGTGCCCTTGCCTTTATTGCAGTCATGGAATATGCATTTAATATCCTGCCTGCCCAGGCCTTTCAAGACTTCTACGGTACCATCGCTTGATGAATTATCCACGATGACTATCTCTTTATCCAGGCCGACCGCGTCGATCTTAGCCAGGATCTTTAAGATAGTTTTCGCCTCATTATAAACCGGAATGACCACTGAAAGCATTTTCATAATTTGTATGCGATAGTGATAATAAAAGAACCGTGTCTTTTTGCCAGCGCTGTCCTGGCGAATACGCGGTCGATAAAATTATATAGCGGTAAAAACAGCCTCATCAGCCTGCTCTTTACATATTTATAACTTAACCCGGAAATAGCAAATGTCTTTACCGCGAAATAATTATCCTTAAATAACTTATTCAGCTCTTCTTCCGTAAGCAGCCTTTCGTTGTCCGTGACGCCGCACGATGAATAAAGGGGCGACTTCTTGTTCCGGTAAAGCCACATCACCGGATGCCGGTTATTCGGGTCAAAGGCAAAACACCTGCCATTGTCTTTCAAGACCCTTCTTGCCTCTTTTATCGCCTGGTCAAGATGCGGAAAATGGTGCAGGACCGCAGCGAAGACGACGATATCAAAGGTCTTGTCGGCAAAAGGCAGCCGTTCGATATCCGCTGAAATAAAAGATACCTTATCCTTATGCCGGGAATTATTTAAAAGGTTAAAAGAAATATCCACCCCGAAGACCTTGACCCCCAATGCAGAGAGACGGCCGGAAAAGGCGCCGCTGCCGCAACCCAGGTCAAGCAGTAGCTCATTTTTCTTGGGCAGTATACTTTCCTTAAAGATGAGGAGATATTTATTGTAGCTTGCCTCGGTAAACA
Source organism: Candidatus Omnitrophota bacterium (assembly GCA_028717645.1). Taxonomy (GTDB): domain Bacteria; phylum Omnitrophota; class Gorgyraeia; order Gygaellales; family JAMWDD01; genus JAQUNK01. Next base: position 55,274 of record JAQUNK010000003.1, on the reverse strand, counting down.
CCTCGTAATCGCCCGTACTTAGCCCATCAAAAAACTTTTTTTCTTTATCCTTGATCTGTCCGCTCATCGTAGCCCTAGTTCTTCAATTCATCGCTTAAGAGTATTTTCTCTAACCATACATAGAATACGGTAAATAGGTATTTACGCGTGATCTCTTTTATTTTAAGTTTGGAAACACCGCTTTTTCTACCGTACCAGCTTATCGGTACCTGGGTCACTTTAAAACCGCGGGTGATCGCCTTTAAAGGGATCTCAACCGTAATGTTGAAGTGGCTTGCCAAAAGCGGCGAACAGGCCTTGATCACGCCTGTCTTATACATCTTAAAGGCATTGGTAATATCGTTCTCTTTCCTTAAAAAAAGTAATTTAATGAAAGTATTGGCAAGACGGTTCAAAAATAATTTAAATTTAGGATAATCGTAAATATGCGCGCCCTTTATGAAACGTGAGCCGAATACACAGTCGTAGCCCTCTTCTATTTTACGGAAATAACGCACGATATCTTCGGGGTCATCGGATGCATCGGCCATAACGATAGCTACCGCCTCGCCGGTTACCCGCTCCAGGCCGCTTTTTATCGCCCTACCGAATCCATTAGGCAGCTGGCGGTTAACCACTTTTACCTGAGGATATTTTGCAGCTAAAGAAGAAAGTATCTTGGGCGTTGAATCGGTGCTGCTATCATTGACAGCGATTATCTCGTGTTCAATGCGCGCTTTATCCAGGCCGGTTATGATCTCTTCCAAAACGCGGCCAACGCATTCTTCTTCGTTATGCGCGGGTACGACTACGGAAAGTTTCACGTCCTACTCCTTAATAATTTTATAAATATGCACGTTTTCATTAGCAAATACGAGATTAAACCTGTCCGCATGCTGATTAGCCCATTTATCTTCCATGGGGAATATAATATCTTTTGTCTGATGCAGCGAATAAATAAAAAGGTGATCCGTATTTTTCTTCATCAGATTGTTCAGCCAGACGCGGTAGTCAGCATTACCCCGGTAATTATTTGGTTCCTCCAGGGTCTTTTGCAGGCTTTCAAAATCAAAGCCCCATTCATAGCGCGAATTAGCGAAATAGTGGATTTTCACCGGCTCTGTCTTATTTACGGAAACGTAATAAACATTATTCTTAAAATTTCCGCCGTAAAGCGGGAACGGAACAGGCCTGCCGACGTAAGCGATATTATCCGACCCAGTATGATCATTCAGCCATTCCCAGGCGAGTGTTGCATCTTCCCAGAAAGGAGAATTTTTTACGTAGCGGCTATATTCATTCTGCTTATAGTTATCCTGGACCGCGGCAAAGGCAAAAACAAATATAATGCACGCTAAAAATATATATCCTGAGCCTGACGATAATTTTCCTTTCCAGAATTTCCGCATTAATATTATTACGAATAATAGGAGGAACGACAAACCCATGGAGATCCCCAGTTCCGCATGCCTAGCTAGTTCAAATAACGAAGAAATTACGCAGAGGATAACGAATATCCTGACAATAATTCGCGGGATACCCATAGTTTTCAGCGTATAAAACGCCGCCAGAAAACCTATACCCAACAAAGGATAAAGATAACGCGTATTCGGCAAGCCGACCGCATAGCGCCAGGCAAAAAACATCAATAAAGGTAAGACCAGGAAATAACCTAAAAATAACCCCGTATCCTTTCTTTTCTTCAACCACACCAGTGGTAAGGCCAGAAAGAGTGCCGGAAGCAAAAACAACAAAACCCCTCCACCCGCGCCTTCATGAAACAGTATCTTGCTTATTGCATAATCACCGGGCTTAAAGTGGATTAAAAGCGCTGCCTTAGGCTCGACCCCTCTAAAAATATTTACACCAAACATTTTAACGTCTAACGGATAAAGCGGATTGCCTGTCTGTATGAAGTTCCTGATATAAGCAAAACCCCCGCATAAAATAATGCCGGCAATAAAACATGCAAGCAGCGAAAAGGATTTTTTGAGTGCGGATCTCTTTAGGATAAGGAATAAAAATGGTAATACGAGCAACGCCGCATAAGTTATGGCCAAGGTTTTTGTACCTATCAGTAAGCCTATGGCTATGCCGAAAAGCAGCGCATTCTTCAGAGAAAGTTGTTCTCTTAAGAGAAAAAGATAATACAGGGCTGTCAAAAACCATGCAGCGACCATTACGTCAACATAAGCAATGCTTAATTGTTTAAAATAATTCGGCACTAATAAAAATAAGGCTGAAGCAAAAAATGCGTATTCATCTGTAAGCTCTAGCTTCTTAGCAATAGAAAATGTAGCCAGGAATGCCAGAATGAAGAACGGCAGCTGGCCCAGGTCCGCCAGCATAACGTTCTTGAAAGGTAAGATCAGCCATAAATAGAGTAGGCTGCCGTTAATAGGATAATACGTAGGCGACGGGTCGTCATTTATGGTGATCGGTACATTGAGATTACCGTGCTTCAGCCATTCTACGGCAAAGGTGAAATGATAATTCAAAGAATCCCAGCCAAAAGGCGGATTGATCAGATTAATGTATAATTTTACCAGTCCGAAGCCCAAAATAAAAGCAAGGCAGAACAAAACGGTCTTGTTTTCGAATAGCTCTGTTTCAGTATGCCCCATCTGGCTTTTTGTTCGGATATTACGCCTATCCCAAAAATAAATAAGCGCGCAGATCAAAGCGTTCAAGACAAAGAGGTTCGGGAAAAACAGCTTTCCCAGGATCCCTAATGCCAATTCCGTGATAATGACCTGGCTGGCGAAAAATAAAATGAAGGTAATGACATAATCCAAGGTAAAGCTACGGGAGAACTTTTTTGCCAAGCGCGATGCACTAAACCAGACAAAAAGGTTTAAAATGATGAATTTAATAATATCCAAATATGGGACCAATAGATCCGTCATTTATTCCGCCTTTTCAAGAACTGCCACGATCAGGCCGCCGCTGGCAAAAACCTTGATCATTAGCGGCGTCTTCTCGGCATTATCCAGTAAATAAAGCGTCACCTGCGAGCGGTGATAAGGATTATTTTTGTCTCGCCTGGCGATTTTTGCCTGGAGCACCCAAACAAAGTATTCCTTGCCACCAACGACAATCTTTTCCCTGCGCAGCACTTTTCCCTTCATGCCGTAATTCTTCTGGTTAGTGTTTATATTTATATCGAACTCTTTGAATTTATTGAAGTCCTGGTTCCTTAAAAAACGCACTGCGGAAAGCGGGTCATAAGTATCGGCCAATATCGCCCTTTCTTCCCCCCGCAGTGTCATAATATTTTTTTTCTGGTCGTAATATACTTCTTTGTTATCGCTGGGTTTGTTTTGCATTTCCAATTGCTGGGTAAATAAGACCGGTAACTGGTTTTGTTTGTCGATAAGGCTCTTCACCTGGACTCTTACCTTATATATTCTAGAGATAAAGGCCGAAGGATAAGCCTGGGCAGTTATGCAGAGGACATCCCTGCCGTTCAGGTTTTTATCCGAGGCTTCGCTTAAAACAGCTTCTCCGGCCGGGATCAACCCGAAGAGCTTGACCTGAAAAACGAATTTTTTATTTTCTCCGGAAAACCCCGCTTTGTACAAAGAACTGATTATCGCTTTCGGGCCATTACGGGGAACCTGAAAAACAACTAGTCCGATCATCGAAACAATGACTAATAAAAGTATGGCCTTGGCTACTTTTTTAATCATCTTTTTTTCCTTTCTTTAAGAATTCCTTATACCAACCCAGGGTAATTTTTATCCCCTCATTCAGTTTGTATTTCGGAGCCCAGTGCAAGATATTCCCCGCCTTGCGGCTGGAAAGATACTGTTTGCCTATCTCCCCTTTTATTTTTGTCCGGCTTAAGATCTGCGGTTTTAAATTCCTTTTTCCGGAGGCATTGATGATCACATTTACCAATTTTAAAACACTTATCGGCTTACCGCTTCCGAAATTGAACGCTTCGCCGCGCACTCCGGGCTTTCCCTGGAAAAGCGCTTTTGCCAATAACAAGTAGGCATTCACTATGTCGCAAACGAATACATAGTCCCTTAAGGGTGTCCCGTCGCTACGGATCACCGGGTCTTTGCCTGAGATCGCCGACCTAAGGGTGTCCGGAACGATCCTGGAGAAATTCAGGTCTCCTGGCCCGTAAATATTCGCGCAGCGGGTCACGGCAACGCCTAAACCATAGGTATGCGCATAAGTGCGGCTCAGGATATCCGTGCATGCCTTAGAAGCATCATAAGGATGCAGCGCCTGCAAAGCCGCACTTTCTGTATAAGGCAGCTTCTTGTGTTCGCCGTAAGCTTTGTCGCTGGAAGCAACCACGATCTTTGTCTGGGGTGAAAATTCCCTGGCCACGTCTAAAATGTTCCATGTCCCTTCGATATTGGTCTTTAGAGTGGGTATGGGCGATTTGTTCGCCTTTCCCACAATAGCCTGCGCTGCCACATGAAAACAGATGTCCGGCTTATAATTCTTGAACAACCTCTTGATGAAGGCATAATCGGCAATATCGCCTTTGAGTATTTTAAGCTTTTTGAATTGGTTCTTTTTCCGCTCAAGGTCCAAAAAAGAAGCCGGGATATTTTCCTTAATGATCCCTATTACGCTGGCTCCGCTCTTCAGTAATTTTACGCTGATATGCGAAGCCAAAAAGCCGTTCGCTCCGGTAACCAGGACTTTCTTGCCTTTCCAGAATTTCTCCACTATTTTCATAAAAATCACCTCCTACATATAACCCAAAGACCTAAGCTTCTGCATGGTATAAGCAGATTCCTTATCCTGCGCCCTGCCGCTTCTTTCGGAAACGGTCGTGGTTTTCAGCTCTTCTATTATCTTGTCTATCGTGTCCGCGCTTGAATCTACTGGCTCGCAGCAAGTCTGGCAGCCGATGCTTCTATAGCGTTTGCCATCCTTGGCGAAATAAAGCCCCGCAATAGGGATATTTTCTTTTTTTATGTATTCCCAGATATCCAGTTCCCGCCACCCTAAGAGAGGATGCACGCGGATGTGCTCTTCGTTTTTTGCCTTTGATTTGAACTGATCCCATAGTTCCGGCGGCTGTTCTTTATAATTCCACTCAAAATCTTCATCCCTGGGTGAAAAAAAACGCTCCTTTGCACGAATACCATGTTCATCTCTTCTTATCCCTAAGTATATTGCCTTGAATTTATTCTTTAGAATGGCTTCTTTTAAAGCGTTGGTTTTTAATTCTGTGCAGCATTCAAATTTTCTCTTGGAAGGCCCGACCTCATCTTCTATCGCCTTTTCATTCTTATATACTAGCAGGTCAAGCCCCCATTCCTTTGCGTACTTATCCCTGAACTCGTAAATCTCTTTAAACTTATAGGTGGTATCTAGATGCATAATCGGAAAAGGGATCCTACCGTAGAAGGCCTTTCTGATGAGCCAGAGAAGCGCGGTGGAATCCTTGCCTATCGACCAAAGCATTGCTACGGACCGAAATTGCCTATAGGCCTCTCTGATTATAAATATACTTTGATTTTCCAGTTTCTCAAGTTGTTCCATTTATAGCCTCATAATTACTAATATAGCCTACTAAATTTTAATAGGCTCTTAAAAAATATTAGTTGTTTAATCCGTTGATTATACTTGTAAAATCGCATACCGAGGGATATTCGGGTATATTAATTTCGCCTCCAGCATCAGCAAGAATTAAAAAACCATTATCCTGGGTATGCTTTCCTGTGAAGATCCCTTTGCCAGTAATGCCCTGAGACTGCAAGCTTGCCCTAAGATTAAACCCTGTATTCCCCAGTAAAATCAAATCTGGCCCAACCTCCAAATATGGCCCTGAATAAATCTGCTCTTTCCTGCAAATACTCTTTATTACTTTTCTACCATTTATTGTAAGACCAGTAAATAAAGACTCTAAGTCTCTTAATACCTTATCTTTATCCCAATCTTTTATGGAACCACGGGGAAATCTTACGTTTGTGTTTACATAAATCCTTGCGGGGTCTAAAGCAAATGCTTTCGTAGACGAATTAATATTTTCTAATCCCGCTTCTTCACCAACCGTCCAATCCAGAAAAGTATTTTCTTTCAAAAGCCAATTTATATAAACGTCGCATTCAAGTTTTTCAAAGCCATGGTCAGAAAGCATAATCAAAGAATCGCTTTCCTTTATTTTACTTAAGATATCTCCGATTACGTTATCTATCTTTTTAAAACATTTTAAAAAATCTTGGTGGTATTTATGCTCCGTATCGAGATAGGCATTCCAAAGAAAATGCATCAACCGGTCAGTTTCGGTAAAAACTAACATAAATATTTCCCAGTCAATTTTATCCCAGAGATATTCGTAAGTCTTAATCCTTGCTCCAAGGGCTTTTTCCAGGTCCTCCAAGAATAAATCCATGGACTTGTGCGCCTTGTCTGAATCTACATCCAGACGATAATCGATAGACTCTAAGACCGGAACCAGCGTACTTGGATAAACACTTTTTTTTATTTCAATAGAAACAAACCCGGAAATATGTATACCATTCATTGGTCTAGCAGGATAAGTGGATGGAACATTTATGACTACAGATTTGACTAGCGAGTTTTCCCAAAAAGGCCTCGATTTTAAGTCATTAAAATCAGGAAACCTTAACTTGTAAGAATTTGCGCATAAGTCAGTAAAACCGAAAATTCCGTGTTCGGCAGGATTCTTTCCCGTAATAATAGACGACCAGGCAACGCAGGAAACTTCCGGGATAGAAGAGCGCATTTTCCTGAAGCTGCTCCGGCTAAGCAATTTTGTCACATTAGGCATAATCCCTTTTTCTGATAGGTCTCTAATCAATTCATAAGGAACACCGTCTAAGCCGATAATTATAACGCGTTTTTTCATGATATGGCTAATCCGCTTATGATCCCGCCTGCGCAGGTATTTTCTTTACGCACAAGAACGAACCTACCCAATTCCTCGATATCATTAAAACATTCTACTATAATCGGCTTCTTAGTTTTTATTTGTACTCTGCCGACTTCTATGTATTTAAGCACATCGGCATTTTCTTCGATCACCCTAAGAGTGGAAGAATCTATTCTTTCCCTGATACTTTGTATCTCGCAGGCAATCTCCTGAGTCGCGCATCTTAAAGTCAAACGCTCAGTCTTATTAAAGTCCTCTTTGACGAGCCAAAAAATATCCGCCGTAAAAGTATCGGTGATATGCGGTGGATATTTGGAGCTTGAAATTACGTCCCCTCGATCCAAGAATACGGGGTCACAAGTAGTAATACCGACACTTTCCCCGACAGAAGAACTTTTCACGTTATCCTGACCGAACTTCTCAATGGATTTTAATTTTGTAAGCTGCCCACTGGGCAATATTTTTATTTCTTCGTCCCGATTTATACTGCCAGCGGCAATCCTTCCCACCACAATCCTTTTATCGTCAATTCTATAGACATCCTGGACGGGAAAAATCAATGGCTTATCCTCCAGGGATTTTCTTTCTTTTAAAACTTCCAGACTCTCTAAGAAAATTTTGCCTTTATACCAGCTCATCTTCTTGGATTTCTCAACGACGTTATCTCCTTCTGCCGCAGAAATCGGAATATAGAAAAGAGGTTTTATGTTTAAAAACCCCAGGAAGGCGTCGGCTTCTTTTTGAACCTCTAAGAACCTATCCTGTTTAAAACCGACCAAATCCATCTTGTTTATCACTACAATTATCTGGTTAAAACCCAGCAAAGATAATAAATATGCGTGGCGCCTTGTTTGTTCTTTTATCCCTTCTTCGGCATCAATGATCAATATAGCTACCTCCGCTTGGGTCGCGCCGGTAACCATATTTTTTACGAATTCAACATGGCCAGGGGCATCTATAATCATATATTCCCTCTTGTCGGTTTTGAAGAATACTTGAGTCGTATCAATGGTGACTTCCTGCCGGCGCTCTTCTTCCAAATGGTCTAATAAGTATGCGAAGGCTGTAGACCTGCCTAGTTTCTTTGCAGTCTTTAGCATCTCATCTACCTTATCGGCAGAGATGGAATGTGTATCAAAAAGTAGGCGTCCAATAAGAGTAGACTTCCCGTGATCAACGCTGCCGACGATTATAAATTTAAGTTGAGAATTCATTTTTTCTTATAATAGTTATAGATACCCCAGATTTTTCAATCTTTTTTCTACTTCTCTTTGGTCCTTATAAGTACTGTTTTTATCACTGTTTTTTATTTCTTTTTGTTCTGTTTCTTTAATTTTTATATTCAAATTCTCAATAAATACCTCTTGTATTGCTCGCCCATCCATGTAAGAGGGAATTTCTATCCCCAGAACGCTCAAGATTGTAGGAGCGATATCAATAATATCAGCATTGAAGTTTATTCCTGACTTTATATTCCTTCCATAAAACACAACAATTCCCTTCAAATCATGTGATCCAGTCAAATCATGCGGATAAATTACTTTTTTAAATATTTCTTTGTCTGTAGAAAGCGAGAGTCTTGCGGTATATTTATCTTTGAATTCAATCATTAGATCCGGTAAGCGATCTAAGTAAGGGCCAAAGAAAACTTTTTCTTTCAAATAAATTTGTTTTACTATCTTTTCTCCTGATTCAGGGTCTTTAAATTCCCTTAATAATTCAATAATTTTTTTTGAATTGACTGTAAACATACCTTATCATTAATGAAGATTGAGGCAAATATACCTCCCCGGGGCATAAATACTTTTGCGCGGAACCAGTCTTTAGCATTCACATTATTTACTGCAGCCAGAATTTTTAACTGAATGCTAGTACTTAAAAATATCTTTGCCGACCACATTAATATTTTATTTCTTCTTAAGAATTTTATACACTTCTCGATGACATTAACCTCTAAGGATTCTGATTCTTCCAAGAATCCTTGCGTCCTTAATAATGGATTTATATTAACATACTTCTTAAAGTAATGGAATCCGTGATCTGAGGCAATAATTACAGTTACATTTTCATCCAAAGATTGAACAAGTTTGCCTACTTCCTCATCAAGTTCTTGATAAAATTTGGATACTAAAGCGTATTTATGGGATCCAAAGTCTGGGGAATCCGGGTCAAGGTAATGGGAAAAAAAGTGCTGCACATGATCTGTCGACTGTATTTGCAGCATAAAAAGGTCCCATGGATAATCAGCCATTAAACGGCGACTGACTTCTATTCTTGCTCTTTCCACTTCCGTCGCTTCATTAATAATCGCTTCTATGGCTGAATCCTTAAGACTCCCCGTGGAGTATGCCCCTAAAATTTTATAGCCCGATCTTTTTATATACTTTTCAAATATTTCTTTAGGCCAAACGATATCGACATTTTCTTTCGGAGACAGCATGCATCCGATTGTAATTCTGTTAGGTTCTCTTTTGGGCGGATATGTAAGCGGAACATTAACAGTTATAACCTTCTTACCACTATTGCTAGCGATATCCCATATTGTTTTTAATGGTATGGAGTTGGAATTTACCACGTATGTCTTTTTCTTTGTCGGGTCGAAGCCCAAAAAATCAAAAATCCCATGCTTTCCCGGGTTTACTCCAGTTTGAAATGAAGTCCACGCAGGAGGAGTAAGCGGAGGCACAGTCGATCTCAATGTCCCCTTCGTCCCTTCTTCAACCATTTTTTTAAGGTTGGGCATCAATCCTTTTTGCAATAAGGGATCTAATATTTTCCAGGTCCCTCCATCCAACCCTAAAATAAAAACTTTATTCTTTAGTTCTTCCACAGCACTCCTTCTTAATGCCTGCGTTGCACAACCAAGCGGCCCAGGGTGCATTCCCCTTTTTCCACAACTCATTCAAATTAAGGTTATCTTTATAAGTATCCATGCATTTCCAGAACCCGTCGTGCTTGTAGGCCAATAAATTCTTATCTTTGGCTAGGCTCGGCAAGACATCTCTTTCCAGGATATCATTTTTTCCCATATATTTAAAGACGCTGCGGTTAAAAACGAAGAATCCGCCGTTTATCCAGTGGTCGAGCATCGGCTTTTCTTCAAAATGCGTCACGCGGTCGGTATGCGTATCGATACCGATGATACCGAACGGCGAATGCGGCCGCACGGAAACAAGTGTGGCAATTTTACCGCGGCAAAGATGGTAATCCAAAACTTTATTTATATCCACGTCCGAAAGCCCGTCTCCATAGGTCGCCAGGAATATTTCACTTTTGATCAGGCTTTCCAGCTTTTTTATCCTTCCTCCAGTATTAGTTTCCAGGCCCGTATCTACGAACTTGATCTTCCATTTATGCATTCCTTTAAAATATTCCCTGAACTTTTCCTTCTTGTAGCCCAGGGCCAGGATAAAATTATTGAAGCCGTAATGCGAATAAATGCTCATAATGTGTGAGAGCATGGGTTTATCGCCGATACGGAACATCGGTTTGGGCAATTCATCATTACCCATGCGTGTACCTTTTCCGCCGCACAGAATTACCACCGGGATATCGCTCTTCATTTTGATCACGTCCTCGCTTTTTAGTTATTTTATCCGCGCAACCACTTCATAAACATCTATTTTACCTGTTTTTTTGGTACAAAAAATATTTTCTTCCAGGCATTCCTGTTCCGGAAAACTCCTCACAAGCTTAAGGCCTTTATTTTTGGGGATCGTTTCTAATTCATCTTTGTCCTTGATCAATTCGGTCTGAAGATACCCATCATAATGCACCAGGACGTATTTTACCCCCATCCATGCCAACATCCTGGCAGTTTCAGGGCTGGATAACCTGGTAATAGTCCTGGCCAGATCATTGGCTTTTGTCCCGGGGATCGTGCCATTGATCATTTTTTTCTCATGCTTGGTCTGATAAAACATATACATTACGTTCGCACCCTGGCAATCCAGGGGATATTCGGCAATAGCAAAGTCCTGCGCTTGAGCCTTAAGCCAGGAGTAAGCCTGCGGGGCGCGGGAAACATCGATTACCTTAAAAGGCGGGTAATTCCAGAATTCAAATAAAAGCAAACCGCAAAATAGCATAGATACGGCCAGCCTGGCCTTCTTGGTCTTAAATCTTTCTAAAATAAACTTAAGCCCAAAACCTGCTGTTACTGCCACTGCTAACATCAACACGATGCCGAACCTGCAATAAGCCCGGTACATCGGAAGTATCTTATACATAAGAAACGACGGCATCCAGATCTTTAACGGCCCGATCTTCCACCAGGGCGGCTGGGAAAATAACCAGGCAAAAAGCGCCAAAAATAAAAAGAAACCAAAGTAATGGTCTTCTCCGGCCCTCGGTTTCTTGCGGTCTTTTTTCCAACGTAGAAATGCAATAAATGCCAGGATCAGCGGGATCCAGCCCAGATAAAGTGTGTGCTCAGTAAGGCTCGTACCGTAAAGCTTTGAGCCGATAAACTGCTCGGTAAATTTCCCGAAAACAGGGTGCGTGGTCGCCGGTAATAAATAGCTTAACGGCCTTGCCGATTGCTCGAACAGGTCTTCGAACGGCCGATGGTAAGGATTAAAAACCGATGCCGCGGTGGTTGAAGATAATTTTAACCTGTTCGTTATAATAGGCGCAAATTGCGGCAATAGAACAATGAAAGCAAATATTCCGATTAAGAATGCATTCTTAAAAAATCTTATCTCTGATTTCCCTATGCCCCGCTCTCTTATCTTTATTCTCCAGTTATGCAATAAAACATAGATAAAAAATGCCGCCAGGGAAATAGCTGCCAGATACATAATGGAAAAATCGAATGAAAAGACCAATAAAAGGCTTAATAAGAAGAAAAATGATCTTTTGCGCGAAAGGTCATCTTTAAGCAAGATCGCAGAGAACAAAATAAGCGGTATCCATTGATTATAGGTAAGGCCCAGATGCTGCCAGGCCCTGGCGAACTGATAAGGGCAGAACGTAAAGGCAATAGCGCTAAATACCGCACCTAGCCTGCTTTTGGCCAAATAAAGCACCAGGAAATATACGCATACGGCTGATAAAAGAGAATTAAACAACACCTGGATATTATAATTCAATACCGGGCTTGTCGTTATGCTTAGGAAATAATTTACCGCCTTCCACAGGTAGGAAACGAATCCAGAAGTGTCCGAGGCTATTCCGAAAGGATAAGCGAAGAGAAAAGTAAACGTCGTAGGCAGGTGGTGCGTAAAAGAATACTTGGCCAGCCAGCTATTCCAGAGCGTGGCCAACGGCTCATCAGTAGAAGAAAAACCCGGGATATAACAGGTTAAATGAAGAAACAGCGGGAAAGTGAATACGATGAGGATAAGCACAAATATGATGATTATAAAGAAATTTGATTTAGCCATATTAATTACTGAAGAACCGCTGCTCCTTCTTTTCTATTATATACTGCCCTTATGGTCCTGAACCAATTTTGCGCCGTAGAGGTAAAAAATAAAAAGGAGAATATTCCAGTCGGATTAATCGCCAGGATGCGGCGGTCATTCAGTTTTCTTATCCTGGAAACAAAAGCCCGGTCTTTTTTGTATTTTCCTTTTAGAAGGCTCAATGCGAATACAAGTATCCCCTTTATTTTGGTCAGGGTGATCCTGGGTGAAATAAAAATATAAAATAGCGAAAAAATTGCCCTAGAAACAGCTAAAGGCAGAAAAAGTAATAAAAAATCCGGGGTCGATAAATTCTTAAAATAAGTTGCCAATAGATTGGTCTCGGTCTGCTGGAGAAGTTTTAAAGAGAGTTTTTTCGAAGTACTCGCTCCGTGGCCAAAATGATAAACTATTGCCCTGGGGTTACACAAAACCTTTCCTCCGGAGATCAGGACCCGCCAGGAAAAATCTACATCTTCAAAATACATAAAATATTCTTCATCAAACAGGCCGAATTCTCTGAAGGCCCCGGACCTGACCAAAATAGCATTGGCGATCCCGTAAAAAACAGGGAATTCCTTGTTTTTATATTCAGCGGGTAAACTTTTGAACGGCAAGCCTGCAAGGAACCCGCCAAAAATACCGGTCAATAAATTAACGATCGTGCCTCCTGCGCTTTCCACGTTCTTTCCTTCCCAATCCAGGACAAGGCTGGAACAGACCTGCGCCCGGGAATCGGACTCCAGCGTCTTAATAGATTCGCCGAGCCACTCTTTTTCCAGTTTAAGGTCAGCATTCAATAATGCAATGTAAGTAAAGCCATCGAGCACGCGCCTGATCCCGCTGTTAAACCCTTTACCAAAGCCGAAATTCGCAGGATTCTGGATAATGGTTACCGAAGGAAAGTTCTCTTTTACGAAGGCGAGGCTTTCGTCGCTAGAATCGTTATCAATCAGAAAGAGCGAAAAATCCTTATAGGTTTGAGCAGCAACAGAATCCAGGCAATCCTTCAAGAATTGCCTGCAGTTATAGTTCAAGACCAATATGGCGGCGGATCTACGCTTATCCATCGTTGTTTTCTTTTCTCGCTTTTATTAAAAACTGGATCGAAAAAAGGCCAGGGGATAAGAATCCCAACGCCTTCAGAAAATAAAACCTGGGTTTAACCAAATTGTATCCGCGTACCCAGTACGGTTCAAGTTTAGCTTCCCTTAAGAGCCCGATAATGCTTTTTTTGGTAAAAAAATGTAAATGGTTCCTATCGAGTATACCTGCTTCTGCATAATTTAAATTTCCGAAAAGTAAAGCAAGCCTTACCGATAAAAAAGCGAAATTAGGTACAGAGATCAAAAAGAAACCGTCTTTCGAAAGATAGCGCGAAAGTTTTACTAATGCCACCAGAGGATCCTTTAAGTGTTCTAAAACATCTCCGCATACTATTACATCAAAAAACGCCTCTTCAAAAGGTAGCTTTACCTTATCTTCTTCCAGGTCTAAGATAGCGATTTTATCATAACTATCCTTAGCGAATTCACCTGCTTGCGTTTCTTTTTCGACAGCAGCAATAAAAACGGGGTCTTTATCTCTGCGCAGCATTTTTCCCAGGATGCCAACACCACAGCCGACATCCAAAACTTTGGTTCTTTTGGGAATATGCGCAAAAATATAAGGGTTAAAAGTATCGTAAATTGATTTTTCTCTGGCCGTCATTTTACCCATGTTTAAGGCTGCGGATCAATTTTGCCGGAGAACCGGCGATCACTGAATATGCGGGGAAAGACGTATCTACCACGCTATTCGCGCCGACAACGCAATGCTTTCCCAGTACCACCCCTTTTAGGATAAAGCTATGGGCGCCGATGAAACAATCTTCCCCGATAACGATATCTTCAGGATCGTCGATACCCTGGTATAAAGGAGAAATATTCGTGTCTTCAAAAGCATGATTGTGGTCGATCAGGGATACTGCATAAGAAAAAAGGGTATTTTTCCCGATAGTGATATTCTTTGCCGCAGAAATAACCACATTCCTGCCGATATTGGTATTTTCGGCTATGATTACCGCAGGTTTCGGTGATTTTTCCCTAACTACCGTCTGGATCCAGGCACCCGAACCGATCTTTACGTTATCTAAGATCGTGACATTCTCCAGATTGCAGCCGAAAAAGGAATACCCCGGCCCGATCATTGCCGAACGAGCCACATGCTTACACCTAAAACGAAAAGGCAAAGAAAGTAAAAATAAACAAAACTTTATCAATTGGTCAACCATTTTTCATCCCATCCGTTTTACGCTAAAGAGCTCAAAAGCTGCCTGCGGCATAAAATAGGTAACTGTCTGGCTTAACGCTGCCAGTAAGAACCACAGCGGCCGAGGCTGAAAGCGTATTGAGGTCATTAGATCATCGTCCATTGTATCGTTCTGGACTTCCCGCCTTAAACACCTTAAGCCGGCCAGCCCGTGTATATTAAATCCCAACTTCCTCATTTTCTGGTAGTCCCATCCGGAAAGATGTTTTTGCAAAGGGTTATTATCTACTTCTTTCTGCGCAATAAAGCCATTGGGCGAAGTTACAACAATCTTTTTCTTTGCCCACCTTTGCGCTTTCTCCAGCATAGCCAATCCCTCTTTTTCGGACAAATGTTCCAAGACTTCGATCATGATCACGGCATCAAAACGTTTTTCTTCGAAATCAAGCTTCTGCAGGTCTGCGAAAATATATTCGCTGTGGATCTTATTTTTTTTCGATTCTTCAAAATACGGGCCGAAGGCTTCTACGCCCACGCTGTATTCGACGTTCTTACAATGCTGTAAAGGCGAATACGGCCCGCAACCCAAGTCTAAGACGCTATGGCAGTCTTTCAGCTCATTTTGCAGGCAATAATTTAAGGTGTGGAACACCTTCCCTACGAGTTTATTATGGTATATCTTTGTGATCATCCCCATAAGTATCCTATAATTGTATCGGAAGTCTCTCCAGTTTCCTGGAAAGGATACGCCTTTTATAATTATCCGCCATCCATCTTAATATCCGGCGGGGAACGACCAGCGCACCCAAAGAAAAAAACCAGAATTGTATATTTAACAAATTCTTGGGCCATAATTTGGCCATGATCAGGATCTCCCTAAGCAGGTTCTTATAAGTACTGTAATTCTTTAATTGCACCAGGCCCATAAAATGGGTGCATATTTGCTCGATGCCGTCCCTGCGGACCTGGGCGTATTCAGGCTCCTTATAAACATCGTTAAACATCTCCACCCAGCTAAGCACCGGAGAAATGCTGTATATCCGGGGCTCTAACCTCGTCTGGCTCGAGGCGATCCTGACGGCAATGGTAAAATCCTTAAGAAAGACTATTTTATATTTTTTGGCGATCGCGGCAAACGGATAAATATGCGCCGGAAAAACATCGCTGTGAAAATCCGTATCCATATATTGCCTGCGGTAAGCCAGGCCCGAGAGCTGTCCGACCGACTCAAAGATCTTCAGGGTTTCCTTTTTGCCGTCAAGCACGGAAATGGCCGCGTCTTTTTCTTCGCTGTACGGCAGCACTGCCCTTACCGGCCTGCGCAGGTCTTCGTCAAACCAGTAATACGGCCGGGTCACCGCGCCTATTTCTTCGCTTAAAGAAAACGCATTATATGTCTTGAGCAACGCATCCTTTAAAAGGATATCATCCTGGCCCATTAAAAAAATAATATCCGCACTGGAGAGTTTCCTTAACTGCTGCAGATTCCTGCCGTATCCTAAGTTCTGGAGATTGCGGTAAACTTTGATCCGTTTATCCTTGATGCTGGAAATAACCTCCAGCGTATCATCCGTAGAATTATCGTCGGAAATTATGATCCGGTAATCCTGGAAACTCTGGTTAAAAATACTGGAAAAAGTCTCTTTGATCCATTTCGAGCCGTTGTATGTCGGCATACAGATATCTATTGTTTTAGGCATAGATCATATCCAGTTCTTTGCGCGCAACTTTATCCCATTCGTATCTTGATGATACCTCTTTGGCCTGAGACGCCAACTCTGCGTAAGCACCTTCATCTTTTAAAAGCCTGAGAACTTCTTCTGCGAACTTATCAGTATCGCCCATACCCACCCTGACCATGCCTTCGGGAAATACCTCGCGGAAAACCGGCAGGTCCCAGGCCACCACCGGCAGGCCACAGGCCATTGCTTCTAATACGGCTATGCCAAAGCCTTCTTCGTGGCTGGGAAAAACGAATATCCGGCTTGCCTTCATTGTTTGAAAGGCATCTTTATTCTGGAGAAATCCGGCCAGCTCTACCTTCTTTGTCAGGTCCAGGCCGTTTATTTTAACCATTAATTCCTGTTTTATCCTCGGGTCGCCGGTGCCGACGATCACCAACCGGGAATCCGGCCTTTGTTGGCAGACCCTGCCCCATATCTCTATCAGGTCAAAAATACCTTTTGAAGGGTGCAACCTGCCTAAAAAAACCGCATCATAATGTTTGGCTAAAGGACCTATGGTCTTAAAATAAGTAGTATCTATTCCCGGGTAGTTGACCTTTACTGATCCTTCTTTAAAACCCCGCTGGATAAGCGCATTTTTCAGTAAATAATTATCTACGATGACCAGGTCAGCCCAGCGCCTGATCAAAGCAAAACTCAATCTCTGCGCAAAATTCGGAACAAGCCTTTTAGCCGGTATCAAATGGTATATCTTCTGCACCCAGCAAGCATCCCGGTCCTTAATCTTTTGCCAGAAAGAAGGAAGCACATCCGGAAGAAAATCAGAACTTGCATACAAGATCTTGCTGTTGCCGGAATCAAGCTTTAAAAAAAGTGCCTTAAGCGTACGTAAGATATAGGTAAAGATCACATTCCTGAATGCTTTTTCTTTCGAAGTCACCAGGTAGCGCGCGCTCAAACCCTTCGACTCGCACAATTCCTTGCCTAAAAGCGAAGTTACCACCACTTTATCGCAATCAGCCACCCTTAAAAATGTTTCTATGAAGACGAGGTCGCCGCCGCTTAACCCTTGAGAAAATGAATTCATAAAAGCGACCATAGTTGCCTTGCGCACTTGCGGATCCTTTGCCTGTTTCGGCCTGTTCGAAGGCAAGATGGTATTTTCAACCGTAGCAACACCATAGGTAACCAGAATGGCAAAACACATCAGTGGATGCAAGAACCAGGCTGAGTCGCGCACCCTGCTAAATCCTCTTATGCTATCATATAAAGGTTTAATAAAAGTAATACTGAATATTACAAACAGGCATAATTTTAATTTATCCCTCGGCTCATAGAGCCGGTATCTACGCAAACTATAATCTTTCTGGTGGTAAAGCTCCATAAAACGCAGGCGCTTCTTCAGGAACGAAAAGAAATTATCCGCGCTAAGGTGTATGATGTCGCCTTTTATCGCGGCATACTTATCAAACCCTAAACTGACCAAGTCGTAGTTGACATCTATATGGAAGAACTCCTGCGGGCTCACCCTGGCCTTCTTCAAAATATCTTTTCTGATGATAAACCCGTTTGCGCCGAGCGTCGGCAGTTTGTCTTTCCGGAACCTGACGGAAAAATAACCGCCTTTATCTATAGCCTCTCCCAGCATGTTCCATTTATCTTCAGCCCAGGAAAGCCGGTCACGCTTATTAAAATAGTAAGCGATCGGGTCATTGACACCAAATAAGGCAAAGTACCTGTTCAGAAGAGAATAATTTTTATCATAATGATAGCGTAACGGTGAAACGGCGATTATCTCGCTATCCTCTAAGAGGGGCGTAACCATAGACTTAAGCCAACCCTGATGCGGAAGGATATTATCCGAATCGATAAAAGCTGCTAGATCATTGCCGGCACGTTCCAGGCCCATCGCCTTCCTGGCCTCGGGATTATTGCGCAAAGATTCATCTTTAATAATAATACAGCCAAAGCCCCTGGCGAGCTCTAACGTAGGATCGGTTGAACCGCCGTCTATGATAATTATCTCTATCTTATCTTTGGGATAATCCTGCGAGCTAATGCTTGACAAACACTCGGAAATAGTGCGCCCCGCATTTAATGTCGGTATGATAATGCTTACTGACGGCAAAGTCATAATAATTTATATCCTGCTCTTGTCTTTGTTTTCTTTGAGTATTTCCAGGTCCGCATCAACCATCATCTTGACCAGCTCTTTAAACCTGATCGATGGTTCCCAGCCCAGTTTCTTCTTTGCCTTGCTGTAATCGCCCATCAATATGTTCACTTCTGCCGGACGGTACAGCTCTTTATCCAATACTACATATTTATCGGGCTTAAGCCCGGCATAGCCGAATGCCGCATCTACGAATTCTTTCACCGTATGTGCCTCTCCCGTGGCGATCACAAAATCCTCGGGTTTATCCTGCTGCAGCATCAGCCACATAGCCTTGACGTAATCCGCAGCAAAGCCCCAGTCCCTTTTTGCCTCCAGGTTGCCGAGTTTCAGTTCCTGGCTCAGGCCTAATTTTATTTTTGCTACGGCATTGGTAATTTTACGGGTGACGAATTCCAGGCCCCGGCGCGGGCTCTCGTGGTTAAAAAGGATGCCATTACAAGCGAACATCCCATAGGCCTCGCGGTAATTCTGGGCCAGGTAAAAACCCGCTACTTTGGACAGGCCGTAAGGTGAACGGGGATGAAAAGGCGTAGTTTCGCTTTGGGGTGTTTCTTTTACCATGCCGAACATTTCGCTGGAACCGGCAAAATAGAATTTACATTTAGGTACGTTGTGTTTTATGGCCGAGAGCATATAATGCGTGCCGTCGATATTCGTATTGATGGTAGAGAATTCATCCTCAAAGGAATAACTCACGTAACTCTGCGCAGCCAGGTGATAGCATTCATCAGGCCTTACATTCTGAACGACGTTGAATATGCTGGCATAGCTTTCTAAAGAAGCAGAATGCAATTTTACATCCTTCAGGATACGCCTGATCCGCCAAAGACGGTGTTCCGGGTCTTCCAGTGCCACGCGCCTGGTGATCCCGTGTACCTCATATCCTTTTTCCAAAAGCAGCTCTGCCAAATATGAACCATCCTGCCCGGTGATACCCGTAATCAGAGCCTTTTTCATTTGTTCTCCTTTTTAAAAGAAAAATAAAAAAATAACAATGCGATCAAACTCACCAGGGTTACGGAATTGGCAACAATAATCACCACGTTTTTTAAATATACCCCATAGACAACCCATAGCGAAACGCCCAAGCTAAGCTGTAACAGGGTAACCAAACTAAAATCTTCCACGCATTTGGTCTTCGTAGCCTTGATGATCTGAGGCACAAAAGCGAACGTGGTCAAAGCTGCAGCGCCAATCCCGATAAATGTCCAGATCATTTATATAAACGGGTAACACCCGCCCATTTGCTCAAGAGCCATTTCTTTTGTCCAAGGCTCCAGCCTACGGTTTGTTTGATGCCCTGGCTGAATTCTGTTTCCGGGCTCCAGCCTATCTCTCTAATAAGTTTGCGCCGATCCAGGCTGTATCTTATATCGTGTCCGGGCCTATCCTTGACAAAACAAATCCTGTCTGAAGGAGTGTTTAATTCCTTAAGCAGGGCCCTGACCACCTGGATATTCTGTTTTTCTGCGCCGCTACCTAAGTTATAGGCCTCGCCTTTCCTGCCTTTTTGCATAATTTTCAGAATACCTTTTGCGCAGTCTTCCACATAAAGCCATTCACGGATATTTTTACCACGGGCATAAACCGGGATCTTTTCTCCCCGTAATATCTTTAAGATACTTAAAGGAATGAGTTTTTCCGGGTATTGCCAGGGGCCGTAATTATTGGACGGCCGGATGATCACTGCAGGAAAATCAAAGGTCCGCACGTATGCTTTGATCAAGAGGTCCGCTGCTGCCTTGGAAGCCGCATATGGGCTGCTCGGTTTTAAAGGCGAATCTTCATGGAACTTGCCCTTCTTAATGTCGCCATACACTTCGTCAGTTGAAATATGGATAAATTTTGCCACACCGTATTTCTTTGCAGCGTCCAAGAGGATCTGCGTACCGGCAATGTTCGTTTTGATAAACGCGGATGGATCCTTTATGCTCCTGTCCACATGCGATTCAGCGGCAAAATTAACCACGACCTCAGGCCTTTCCTTTCTGAATACGCTTTCCATCTCCCTAGGCACAGAGATATCCGCCTTGTAAAATTTATATTTACCCTTTATTTGGGCCAGGCGCGCCAGATCACCGGCATAGGTAAGTTTATCCACCACGGTAATTTTATATCCCTTTTTTACCGCCAGCCTGGCAAAGGCACTGCCAATGAACCCTGCAGCTCCGGTGACTAATATTTTAGGTAATTTTTTACGCATTCTTCGAGCACCTCGTGTATATCCCTGACCTTAAAACCGCTGTCCTGGAGCTTTTTCACGGACAAGATCAGGTTGGTCCTGACTATGTTCAGTTTTTTATAATCTATTACCTTGTACTGAAAATCTGGCACATACTTCTTATAAACATCGAGCAGTTCCGGATAGCGTAAACCCCCTTTATTCGCTAAATTATAAATGCCCGTGGCCTTTATATCGACCAGGTGCTTTAGCGCCCGGACAAAATCGGGTATATAAGTAATCGAATTGGGGATATCAATGATGTTATTGCGATAGCTGATCAGCTTGTTCAGGATATTTCTCGGGCCGGGCACATCATCCAGGGGAACCCTGATCCGGGCAATGAGTATGGGGTATTTTTTAGCCAGTATTTCCAGCGCTTTTTCGGAATAGATCTTGGTACGGCTGTAAAAAAGTTCGAAGAAATCGGGTTCACGGTCTTCTGCAAGCGGCGGATCTTTGTCATAATCGTAATGGTAAATACAGCCGCTGGAAATATGCACCAGCCGGATATTATTACGCAACGCTACCTCAGCCAGGATAATCGGGATAAAAGTATTGGCCGTGAGGGTCGTATCTTTATTCAGTTCGCATTCATCCACGTTCTTTCCGATATAGCCGATACAATTGATGATCATCTTCGGGTTGAATTTTTTAATTTCACTCTCAGCGTCATTAAAAGAAGTGATCATCTTGTCCGTTGCCGCGCAATCGAATTCTTTCTGGATCCGCGAACCGATAAAACCTTTGCCTAAAACTAAAATGTCGTTTCTCATTCTTCCAGTATCCTTTTTAAATATTGCCCGTAACTGGTATTTATCCCTTTTGAAAGCTCTTCCAGCTGTTTGGCATTGATGTAACCCATACGATAAGCCACCTCTTCTACGCAGCCGATCTTCAGGCCCTGGCGCTCTTCTATGGTCTTGATGAAAAGCGACGCATCGATCAAAGAATCATAGGTGCCCGTGTCCAGCCAGGCATAGCCACGGCCGAGTAATTTTACTTTCAGTTGTTTTCTTTTTAGATACACGTTATTCAGATCGGTGATCTCTATTTCTCCCCGAGCCGACGGCTTCAGGGCCCGGGCAAACCTAGCGGCATTCTTATCATAGAAATAGAGCCCGCAGACCGCCCAATTACTCTTCGGCTTTCTGGGTTTTTCTTTTATCGAGGTTACCCGGCAGTTACGGTTAAATTCGATCACGCCGTACCTGGCAGGGTCTTTAACATAACAGCCGAAAACGAACGCACCCTTCTTCAGGTGCATCGCCTCTTTTAAAATCTCCGTCAGATTATGCCCGTAAAATATATTGTCGCCCAGAATAAGCGCAACGCTGTCCCCGTTGATAAAATCCTCTCCGATGATCAGCGCCTCGGCAATGCCTTTTGGCTCATCCTGCACAGTATAAGAAAGATTGAGCCCCAGGTTCTTTCCGCTGCCCAGTAATTCTTTAAAACGAGGCGTATCGTGCGGAGTTGAAATTATCAGTATATCCTTTATCCCCGCCAGCATCAACACGGAAAGCGGATAATAGATCATCGGCTTGTCATAAACAGGAAGCAACTGCTTACAGACCCCCTTGGTGATCGGATACAATCTTGTCGCTTTACCGCCTGCCAATATTATGCCCTTCATTTTTTGCTCCTTTTATTTAAAAAGGTATGCGTGCGCCGGCTAAAATACCGGATCCTTTCTTCAACTTTTCGATCTTCAAAAAAGCCTCGGCATCCATTTTTTTCAGGAAGCGATGCGTAAAAATAACGTTTATGCCTACGGGCTCGCCAGCTTCATTTGTTAATTTAAAAATAATTTCATTTTCCCTGGATAAGCGAAGCACGGCGCCGAAATTCAGTTCGCTTATGCCAGTTCTATTGCCAGACATCTGAAAAACCAGGCCGAGATGACGGTTGAATTTCCATTCTCCGTGAAGTAAAATGACTTTTTTCAGCCTGTCTTTCCTTACTCCGATACCCAGGCGATATTTTATACTTGCGTCCTGGGGTCGGACATTCGGGCTTTCCAGTTGTACGCGGAAAGCAAAACGCGACTCTCTGCTATGTTCGAACAGATAAACAAGCTTGTGGGAAGAATTAACCTGCCAGGTACCCTTAAAAACAAGCAGGCTCTTTTCGCGTATCTTGGTTTTAAGCACTGTTCTTCCATAGGTATAAGTGATCTGCTGTTCTTTATTTATCTGCCAAGCGCCTTTAAAAACCAAGGTGTCAGACAAATATTTTTTCTCAATGACAAAATTAACGCGGTTATACGCGTCTGCCTTCCAAGAGCCGGAGAATTTAAGGATGCGTAAAATGCGCCTGGCCCTGTTTATCTATTTGGCTAACGCCGAAAATAAAACCCTCGGGTGCCGCAGCAATGATGTTTATTTTAAGCAAGAGGTTGCCGCCGGCATACTTATCCGATACGATCTCCAGGTTGTGCTCGTCATTCAGCCGCCATTTGCCATCCAGGCTTATTTTTTGCGGCAGGCGGTATTTTCTGGTATAAGAAAGCGGCTCATTAAGCCAAAAATAAAGCCGGTTGCTTTCGTCTATCTTAAACCGCCCATCTGGAGTAAGCGTCTTACCCTTACGCCGGATGATCAAACGGTTCGCTTTGTCCGTGGTATAAGTTATTTTTTCTTTCATTTGCTAAAATCAAAAATATGGCCCATGACCTTTTTTGCTGCGCGTAAAGAATACTTCAGGTCTTCGGCATCGCGCAAGGAAAACAATTTACGCATGACGAACTCCGGATTAAAAGAGATCCGGTACATCCTTTGTACCAGATCCATGATCTTCTCTTCCGCTACATCCGTCTTCATGACCAGCTGCTTCATATCGTAATCCTGCCAATCCAGCGTCTTTAAGAGCCCGGCGGTTTTACATTCTTCAAAAAGCGGGCTTCCCGGATACGGGATAACTACGGTCGCCTGCATAGTATAAGCGTATCCTTTTTTAAGCAGCCATTCCCCTAATTTCCAGGTATTCAATGCCTCTTCATAAGTTTCCCAGGGATAGCCGAACATAATGGTAATATGCGGGAAAAGGCCTGCCTTTCTGCAAGATCTGCAGGACTCAACGATATCTTCGACCTTAAGGCCTTTATGGATCCTGTCCAGGGTCCTTTGGTTTGCCGACTCCAAGCCAAAAAGGATAAGCCTGAAATTCGCTTTTTTCATCAGCCTGTACTCATCCTCATTCAGTACCCCAAAACGCATATTGCAGTCCAGATAAACTTTATTGTTCCAACCGCGCTCGATGATGCCCAGGCAAAAGTTTTTCAACCAATCGCCCTTAGGAAAAGTACCGGTATCGTCCATGATCTCCTTGACGCCATATTTATCGATCAAAATCCCTATTTCTTCCAGGACATTATCCACCTTTCTTACCCTGAATTCCGGATAAAGCGTAGGCCAAGAGCAAAAAGTACATTCATGATACCAGCAGTCCCTTCCGCTCATAATATAGGCGCCGGGCGTAGTTTTATAATTACCGTTCTTATAAGCGTAAAGGTCCCAGCGGGTAAGTTCACGGTCAATGAAAGGCAAAGAATTCAGATCATGCTGCAGATGGAACCTGCCTGTATTTTTGAGTTGCCCATTCTCGCGATAATAAATGCCTTTTTCTAAAGCCGTTTTATTGCTTAAGGCACTGACCAGATTTGAGAGCAGGAAATCGTAGTCTCCTCCGGTAAGCACAAAATCAACCTGGCTATTTTGGAAAGACTCTTCAGGGAGGGCGGTAACGTGGTCGCCGAATAATACGGTCAATGGCCGGTAACCAGTTACTAAGGATCTTAGATCATTGATTATTTTCCAGTGCTGCTGTACTACCGGGGTCTTAGTTTCAAAAGCGATCAGCTCCGGCCTTTCTTTCTTGATAAAATCCAGGAATTGCTGATAAGTAAGGCCTTCGGCAATGGCGTCTTTCCAGATAACCTCATGGCCTGCTTTTTTTAATAATGTCGCGGCAGTTGCCGGGACAACCGGATAAATATACGTCGGGGCCTTGAAATACTGGAACTGCCGGTTCTGGGATAAAAGCGGTGTCCCTTTATTATCGCTTGCCAATGGTGGGTAACCAATTATAATTTTCATACTTCTTCTTTCAGTTTATCAGCCAGCAGGCCTTTTAAAAAATTTATCCCGTAAGCAATATGCGTTAAGATTATGCCTATAAAAACTAAAGGTATTAACCTGATATCCTTATTTAAACTGGCTATAAATACGCAGACCAGATATGCTGCCAAGGCAATGGAATAAAGGCTTTTTAATCCCGGCAGGATCAAACTAAGCACAACGCCAAACGCCAGCGCTAAGACAAAGATGCTGGGTACAAAATAAGTGAACTTTAAAGAATTCCACGGAAAGCGCTTGGCAAAATAACCCCGGTGTAAAGCATAACTAGCGACCTGTTTCAAATGTGGCCTAAAAAGCTCCCTACGATGATGATAAACCAAAACCCCGGGATCATATAAAATTTTCTTATGTATCTCTTTGGTGATCTTCAGGCAAAGTATGGTATCTTCACCCGGCCAAAAAGCCGTATTAAAACCTCCTACTTTTTCGAAGACATCCCTGCGTACTAAAAAATTACAGGAAGGATAGTCATCCACAAAAAATACCGCCTTACCTTGCCTGTAGCGACTGGCATATCTTGCGCTCACCAACAGCGATGCGTATACTAAGCCACTGGCCCGCTCCATTACGCCGTCGCTCTCAGGGGTAACCGCCGGGCCGCAGACCGCGGCAATATCTTCATTCTTAAAATGCCTCGTGGCATTGACCAGCCAGTCTTTAGCCGGATAGGCGTCATCGTCTAAAAATGCCAGTATCTCACCCTTTGCTTCTTTTAGAGCCAGGTCCCGTTTTTCTGCCGGCAGGACGCTGCCAGTCGGGATAACCCTTGTCTTCGGCCCTTCAATATCAAAACCCTCGTCCGGAAAAACCAGTATTTCATAATCAGGGCCAGAAGGATCCAGTTCCCGGCACTTACGGATACTCTCTTTTAGGTTTGCGCTAAATTTTTTACAAGTTATGATTATCGATACGGTCATAATATTTCAAAATATACATTCTGTACCAGATCGCCAGCGTATCTATCCAGGTAACATATATGGCGCTGATGCCGATCCTGCCCAGCGGCCTTTGCGATTCAAGGACCACGGGCGCCTCTTTTATCTTATAGCCCAGGCGATGGGCATTGGCCAGGATCTCCAGGTCATAGGCGAACTTTCTCACCAGTATTTTAGGAAGCACCTTAGCCAGCACTTCATGCTTAAAAAGTTTCAGGCCGGTCTGTGTATCCCTGATGGGCAAACCAAACAATAACTTCACCAGAAAAAAATAAAAACTACTGATGATCTTCCTTTGCAGGGGATAATCGATCACGGAATTAGGGTGCCTTTTCGAACCGATTACTATATCGGCCTTGTCCAGTTCAAGGATATCAAAGAAGGTAGAGATCTGGGCCGGATGCAGGTCCATGTCCGCATCCAGGAACACAACATAATCGCCCTTGGCAAAGCGAAAGCCGAATTTAAGCGCCCTACCCTTACCATGATTAGCCCTGTTTTGTTTTACAATGATGTTATCATATTTCTGCGCAGTTTCCTTCGCCAGCTCCAGGGTATCATCCGTCGATCCGTCATCGACCACGATGATCTCGAAAGCACAGCTCAGCTCTTTAAAGGTGCGGACCGTTTCCTCGATCCCGTAACGGATGTGCCCCGCCTCGTTATACGCAGGGATAATCACCGAAACACTGATATTTTTATTCATCTTGATTAAGCCGCCGGGCTCTCTTTAAGCCCGAGCCTGAAATTCACCAGGAACAAAAGAATAGCATTTAAACACATGATCACCTGGACCGTGAATAAACTCCCGTGGAACAAATTGATGGCAACCAGCTGTGCTATGGCAGAAATAACCAGGAATTTTAAAAAACGGCAATCTCCTATAGAAAGATGGTAAGAAAGCAGGATAAAAATCAATGCATAAAAACTCATAGACACGCTAAATAACCTGCCGAGGGCAATACTGGTAGGAATGGTCTTGTTAGTCAAAACCTTTAAGACAAAAACAGGGAATAAATTATAGAACGCTGCTGCGCTAACACACAGAAGCGATCCAAACAGGACAAGCTTTTTTAAAATAGTGACGGTATCTTTCTCTAAAGCGCTCAATCCCGCCGTCTTGGGGAACATCACGATACTTACCGGGCCCGGCAGGAACAGAAAGATCTTACCCACCATTTGGGCCACGGAATAATATCCCGCATCCAGCGAACTAAAATAATGTTTCACCAGGATCATATCCATATTTACCAGGCTATTAAAACAGAACCATGTTGCGGCCAGGGGTAAAATAAAGCGGACGATCTCGCCAAATTCCTCTAATCTGCCCTCTGTCTTTTTAAAGATGTACTTCTTTAAAGAAAAGAAAAAGATCAAAAGAGAGAACAGGGAACTCACTAAAAATGCTCCCAGGGCGCCGGCCACACCCCAGCCGATGAGCACAAATACTACGACCAATGCCAGCTTAAAGAAACCGCTGATCATCGTCGCCGAAACAAAAACTCCGAAATGCTCCAGGCCTTGTACCGCCCCGGAATAAACCGGCGTTATCCATAATAAGAAGATCAGGCAAGACATGATAAAAATGGATAAGGCATCGGGTATCCCGAAGGCTTTAGCCATAGCTGCATTCAAGGCGCAAAGCACAACGAACAAGGCCAGGCCCAATAAGAAAGTAAGCCTGAAAAATAAATTCAGCGTTATGCTGATCTTATCGGTTTCTTTTTTGGCGCTGAATCTGGCAACATAACGCGTTATAGACTGCGTGAGTGTCGCAATCGGGGTCGAAAGCAGCGTCAATATGGCAATCAGCGTGTTGAATGCTGCGAAATCAGCAGGAGAAAATTTACGTACGATGAACAGCTGGTACAACAAGTTAAAAAAATTGCCCATTGACGCGCCTAAGAAAACAAAAAGCGTGTCTTTTGTGTGCCTGTCCAGATTCCTGATTTTATCCAAGAGCATCAGAATTCTATTTTTAAAAAGCGGCGCGAACCGACTTTTAAGATCCCGCTTTTTTCTATCACGAACTTTTCGCTGTCTATCTTCCCGTTGTCGAGCATAACCGCCCCCTGCTTGATCATTCTTCTGGCCTCATTGCCTGAAGCAACCAATCCTGCCTCGAGCATGATCTCTAAAACAGGCTTAGCCGCGGTAAGTTTTAAAACTGGCATATCCGAAGGCAGCTCTTTGGCGCTAAAGACGCGCTGAAACTCTTTCTCTGCTTTTTCCGCCTGATTTTCGCCGTGATAATGCGCGGTGATTATCTTCGCCAGTTTCATCTTTGCTTCCTTGGGGTGCATGGCTTTTATCGGCGATAGATCCTCTTCGGTCAGCAGCTCAAAGTATTTCATCATCAGCACATCGGATATGGACATGACCTTACCGAACATGGCATCGGGCGGCTCATTAATGCCGATATAGTTTCCGTAGGATTTACTCATCTTCTGGACGCCATCGGTCCCTTCCAGTAAAGGCATGGTCATCACAACCTGCGGCTCCTGATGAAAGTCCCTTTGCAGGTCGCGGCCAACCAGTAAATTAAAGATCTGGTCAGTGCCGCCCAATTCGATGTCTGCATTAAGCTGGACAGAATCATAGCCCTGTAGTATCGGATACATAAACTCCAGGAGTGAAATATCCTGATTCTGTTCCAGCCGCTTTTTGAAGTCCGAGCGCGCCAGCATCTGAGAAACCGTAGCATGCGTAGTCAGCTTCAGTATTTCTGTGACCGTCATCTTGTCAAACCAGCGGCTGTTAAAGACAATCTCCAGGCGCTTCATATCCAAAACCTTGGATATCTGATGCTTATACGTCTCTGCGTTTTTTTCGACCTCATGCTTGGTCAATTGTTTTCTCACCTCGGACCTGCCAGTGGGATCTCCGATCATGCCGGTAAAGTCGCCGATCAGAAATACGACCTTGTGCCCCAGCTCCTGAAATTGCCTGAGCTTTCCGAGTAATACCGTGTGCCCTAAGTGCAGATCGGGCGCCGTAGGGTCAAAGCCTGCTTTTATCGTCAGCGGCTTATTCTCTCTGACACTACGTTCTAATTTCCTGACCAGTTCTTCTTCGGAAATTATCTCTACGACGCCTCTTTTGATCAACCTTAACTGTTCTTCTATGTTCTTCATTTTAGACCTTTGCCGATAAACCGATCTTGGCCTGTTCTACATCGACCTTGATCACTTTCACCTTTAGTTTATCCTGGGGTTTTAATTGCGCCAACTGGTCCTTTTCGATCTCTCCGGAAAAAACCAGGCCCTCGAGTTCTTCCTCCAATTTCACAAATACCCCGAAGTCGGTGATGCTCACCACTTCTGCATCAAGCACGGTCTCTAAAGGATACTTTTGGGCAATCTCCGGCCAGGGATTGGCTGTAAGCTGTTTCAGGCCCAAAGAGATGCGCCTGTTCTGGGCGTCGATAGAAAGGATCATTGCCTCTATCTTTTGCCCTTTCTTGAGCACATCCTGAGGATGATTTATCCTCTTGGTCCATGAAAAGTCGGAGACATGCACCATGCCTTCGATATTCGAATCCAGCTCAATGAAGGCGCCGTAATCGGTAAACCCTCTTACTTTGCCCTGCACCTTGGTCCCTACTGGATATTTCCCTTCAACCTCCAGCCAGGGATTCGATTCCAGTTGCTTGATACTTAAGGAGATCCTGCGCGCTTCTCTTTCTATGTTCAGGACCTGCACCTCGACCATATCACCAATGGCAAATATTTCCTGCGGGCTGCTCACTCTCTTCGCCCATGAAACTTCGGAAATATGCACCAGGCCTTCAATACCCTTCTCTAATTCCACGAATACGCCGTAGGGAAGAATATTTACGATCTTGCCTTTTACCTTTGTGCCGATAGGATACTTATTCTCGATATCCGCCCAAGGATCAGGGAATCTCTGCTTAAGGCCCAGTGAAACTTTGGATGCCTCTTTATCGATATTCAGGATCATTACCTCGATCTTATCGCCGATAGCCACGATTTCCGACGGATGGCTGATCTTGGACCAAGACATATCGGTAATATGCAGCAGGCCGTCCACGCCGCCTAGGTCGATGAACGCGCCGAAATCAGCAATACCTTTTACCGCGCCGGTATAGATCTCGCCGATCTTCAGTTCCTGCCAGATCTTCTCCTTGGCCTTCTCTTTGTCCTTTTGCACGGCTTCTCTGCGCGAAAGGATAAGGCTGCGCCTCAGATTATTGATCTTGATGATCTTGAACTTAAACACGTTGTTTAAGATATCTTTGTCGGCAAGGGCCTTGAAAGCGGACAACGACAACGGCAAGAAACCTTCTATGCCCATCACATCCACCAGGAACCCGCCCTTGATCTTTCTTTTTACGCGGCCGTCGACCAGCTCTTCCTGCTGGTGGTGCAGAAGTACCTTATCCCAGCCCTGCAGGCGAAGTGCCTTCTGGCGCGAAAGCTGCATCATGCCGTGGTCGTCTTCAATGGAATCCACATACAATTCCACTTCTTTGCCGACCTCTAGCTCATCGGGGCTGAATTCCATCGCCGGGATGACACCTTCGGACTTGAACCCGACATCTACAGTCACTTCTTTCTGGCTGAACGCCGTGATCTTTCCTTTGATGATCTTTCCTTCCTGGATTATCTTGATCGATTCATTGTAAAGTTTTGCTAACGCTTCTCTGTCACCTGGCATTTGATTACTCCTCCTTTAATTTTTTTTAGAAATCAACTTTTGAACTGATTATTGAACTGTCTATATTATTACACTACGTAAGAAACACCTCCTTTAACGAACCGAACCTAAAAAAGTTCGTTTCAGGATTTTTGGTGTTATTCGGGTAGGTGATTTTATGATGAGAACAAAGTACTCCGGTAGGAAAATCGAGATGAAGACTTTTTAAATTTATTTTATTTTTAATCCTTAAGAACATGAGAGTTCGCTGATCTTCGCCATAATCTTATTAGCAGCTTCTGCGTATGGCAACCCCCTTTCTAAAAGAATTGGTTGGCCGTATCTTACTGATATCGGCGCGATTTTTATACGGTTAGAGCCCTTGGGCCAGGCATTCTGCGTTCCGCTGACGAATGCCGGAATAACCGGTACACCTGATTTTAAAGCCAGAAATCCTATGCCGGCATGCGGCTGGAGTAATTCTCCGGGAACCTCACTGCGTGTGCCTTCGGGGAATACTACCAAAGGCCCGCCTGAACCTAAGCGTTTTAATGCTTCTTTTAGCGCGGCCTTATCCGCTTTGTCCCTGACCACCGGAAAAGCGCCGACGCTAAGAAGGATACGGCCCCAAAGAGGATTTTTAAACAGGTCGTGGCGCGCAAAAAAGTTGAGCCTGCGCCCGGTACCACAACCTAAAGCCACGGGGTCGATAAAACTTGCATGATTACTTGCCAAAATAAAACCGCCTTTCTTGGGCAGATTGTCCCTGCCTTCAACCTTGAAATGAAAAAATAATTTCAAAATTACCCAGAAAATGAACCTTGCCGTCCTATAAAGCATAACGGGAGATCAGCTCTTTTCCGAAATCGAGATATTTCTTTGTTTTAGCAATATCCTTATTTTCCGCGTAAATGCGCACCAGGGGCTCGGTCCCTGAAGCACGCAACATCAGCCATGATTCATCATCCAGGATGAATTTTATCCCGTCATAGTCCTTTATCTGGACCACCTTTCGCCCCAGGATTTCTTTTAAAGACTTCAAGCCATCCATATCCAATTTGACCGCGCTTTTTACCTTTAAGTCTTCGCGCAAATAATAATACTGGCCGTAAGCCTTTTCTACTTCTTTTAAAATAGAAAGCATGGCTTTTTTGCGATAAACCATCATTTCCAATAAGAGCAACCCGGCAAGCGTGCCGTCACGCTCGGGTACATAATTCTTAAAACCCATCCCGCCGGCTTCTTCTCCGCCGACCAAGACATCTTCACGCACCATCAGGTCCGAGATATATTTGAATCCTACGGGAGTTTCATAAAGTTTGATGCCTTTTTTCCTGGCGATATGGTCGATCATCGTCGTACCGCAAATGGTCTTGACCAATCCTCCGGTAAAACCCCTGTCCTCGAATAAATGCAGGTATAACAACCCCAGGATTTTTTGCGGCGGGATATATTCCCCACCCGGGCCGATGGCAGCGATCCTGTCGGCGTCACCGTCTAAAACCAGGCAAAGGTCGAATTTTTCTTTTTTCATCTTTGCTATCGTGGCCTGGAGGTTCTCGACTATCGGTTCCGGCCTTAAACCCTCGAATGAAGGATTAATATCGGAACGGGTAAATTCTAATTTTATTTTCGTGCCCTTAAGGACCTCGGCGAAAAATTTATCTCCGCTGCCATGCATAGCATCAACCAGAACCCTGTACTTGGCATTCTTTAATTTCTTAAGGTCCACGTAAGAACGCAGGAATTTTACAAAATCACGCGTCAGGTCCTCTTTTTTGATCAGGTTCAGGTTAGCCCGGGAAATTACCTCAGGATCATAAACTTTGATCAACCCTTCAACGCTCCTGGTGATTTCTACGCCCGCTGCCTGGCCCAGGCCGGTCTTGATCTTTATTCCGTTATACGCAGCCGGATTATGCGATGCAGTGATCATTACGCCGCCGCTTAATTTTCTTTTTTCAGCCGTCAAGCTCACTACTGGCGTAGGAACAGGCCTGTCCGAAAGTAAGACCTCGATGCCGTTCGCGGATAATACCTTGCTCACTAACTCTGCATATTTGTCCGACAAGAAACGCGTATCAAAACCCACGACAAACTTAAGGCGCTCATTGGGTTTTGTTTTTTTGTAATAATCCGCTATGGCCTGTGCGACCCTGGCGACATTCTCAAAAGTAAAGTCATCGCTGATGATCCCTCTCCAGCCGTCCGTACCGAACCTTATTTCATGCATGTCTTATCCTTTCTATTGACTGTTTGTAATTTTTTGATTTAAAAATAAAACTGCCCGCGGCGATGATGTTTGCGCCGGCTGTTTTTACCAGGCCCGCGGTCTTCTCGTTCATCCCGCCGTCAACCGAAATATCCCCGCGAAAAATTTCTCTTATCTTTTTTATCTTAGGCAGCACAGAAGGAATGAATTCCTGCCCGCCGAAACCGGGATTAACACTCATTACCAGGACGAAATCCGCCGTATCCAAGTAAGGAATGATCTTTTTAAAAGGCGTACCCGGGTTTAAAGAAATACCTAATTTTATCCTGCCTAGTATTTTCTTCTGTTTTTTAAAAGCAGGGTGAGAAATTGTCTCTGCGTGCAAAGTAAGCATATCGCTGCCTGCCTTTACAAAAAATGCAGTATATTTTTCCGGATTCTCGATCATCAGATGCACATCCAAAGGCAGCCTTGCCACCTGCCGGATATCCCTGACCACGCAAGGGCCGATGGTAATATTAGGCACGAAGTGCCCGTCCATCACGTCTACGTGGATCAGGTCACAACCTGCCCTTTCTACCCGCTTGATCTCCTCTGCCAGATGGGCAAAGTCTGCGGATAAAATAGAAGCGGCAACTAGTGTTTTCATTTATACAAGCCTTTCTTCTTGATGTAATCAATTACTTTTTCCGGCACGATATATTTAATGGACTTCCCTTCTTTTATCTTTTCTCTGATCGCGAATGCGGAAATATCCAAAGCGTTGATCGGGACCATGATGATCTGTTTAGGCAGGTTTTCCAGGGGATACCCTGGCCTGGTAGCGACCACAAATTTGGCAATGGCAAAAACGTCCCAAATATCTTTCCATTCTCCGAGATACCTTAAAAGGTCCGAACCGGTAATAAAATAAAGCTCGTCCTTTTTAAAAATTTTGCGCATCTGTTTTAAAGTATCCACTGTATAGGAACGGCCGCCTCTTTTTACCTCAATGTCGGAAATATCGAACTTCTTGCTGCCCTGAATAGCCAGCTCAAGCATCTTCACGCGTTCCAGTGCAGGGGCGATATCGCCGTTTTCCTTGTGCGGAGGCAGGCTCGTCGGCACGAAAATTATTTTATCCAAAGATAACTTCTCCTGGACCTGTTCAGCCAGGATCAAATGCCCGATGTGTATGGGATTGAACGTTCCGCCTAATATGCCTATTTTCATTTCCTGATCTGCCCTTCTCCGAATATCATATATTTATACGTGGTCAGTTCTTCCAGTGCCATCGGGCCGCGGGCATGCAATTTATCGGTACTAATACCTATTTCAGCGCCCATGCCGAATTGATAGCCGTCGGTAAAACGCGTAGAGGCGTTCACATAGACGCAGGCAGAATCCACCAGGTTTAAAAATCGCATGGCATTACTATAATCATCTGTAACTATTGTATCGGAGTGATGCGAACCGTAATCGTTGATATGCTCTATGGCCTCGCCCAGGCTTTCCACTACCCGGATAGAAAGTATCAGACCCAGATATTCCGTGACCCAGTCTTTTTCCGTCGCTTTCTTAATTCCCTTCAAGATCCTGCGCGTTATGGGACAACCGCGGAGTTCGACCCCTGCCTCCTTGAATCTTTTGGCCATATGCGGCAGGAACCTGACCGCAACGTCCTTATGCACCAGCAAAGTTTCCATAGCGTTGCATACGCCGGGCCGTTGGACCTTGGCATTAAAACAGATCTCTTCGGCCATATTCAAGTTCGCCGCTTCATCCACATAGACGTGGCAAATACCTTTATAATGCTTGATCACCGGTATGGAAGAATTCTTTGTTACTTCCCGGATCAAGCCTTCTCCGCCGCGGGGAATGACCAGGTCAATGTGATCGTTCATTTTTAAAAGTAGATTTACTGCCGCGCGATCCGTAGTATCCACTATGCTGATCAAACCTTCAGGCAGTTTATATTTTCTGGCTACTTTTTCCAAAATACGATAGATGGCCAGGTTTGACCTCAAGGCCTCGCTGCCGCCGCGTAAGATCACCGCATTTCCGGATTTTAAACACAAGCCGATACAATCAGAAGTAACATTAGGGCGGGACTCATAAATGATCAGGATCGCACCGATGGGCACCCTTACTTTATGGATCATCAGGCCGTTCGGCCTTTTCCAGGCCTTGATCTCTTCTCCTA
Organism: Candidatus Omnitrophota bacterium; assembly: GCA_028717645.1. Classification (GTDB taxonomy): domain Bacteria; phylum Omnitrophota; class Gorgyraeia; order Gygaellales; family JAMWDD01; genus JAQUNK01. The sequence continues at coordinate 20,566 of JAQUNK010000003.1, read as the reverse complement.
CGGGATCGTTTAATTTTGAGATCTCAAAAAGCGAATCAGCCATTCCTTTTATGCGCCTATCGTCAAGGCAAAGCCTTTCTATCATCGCCTGAGGCAAACCCTTCTTTTTGACTGAGGCCAGATCTTTTCCGTTCTCTTCCAATATCAGCCTCTTTTCTTTTAAAAGAGAACGCGCCATCTCGACCAGGACACGATTCTTCAGGTCAGAAGAAACCTCGGACATCCTGCGCGCTGCTTTTTGCGCCTTTTGGGCAATATGCACGAGTTCAGTATTCAAGGCCACTTAATCTTCTCCTGTAATTACAATAACCATATTATCGCGATGGGCCATCTCTTTAGGGTGTTTCCTCCCCATCACTTGCAGCATCTCCACGCTCGCCGCACTTGCCGTCGCGCTCGCGATAAAAACGCCGTCTTTATCAACAATTTTTATTGGGTCTCCAACCTTAAAATCACCCTCTACATTAACGATGCCGGGCGCCAAGAGGCTACGATGATTCTTTAAGATCGCTTCTTTTGCGCCGTCATCAATAAATATTTTCCCTTTCGGTTTGGTATGGGCGATCCAACGCTCTCTCTCGCTAAGGCTATGCTTGGACAAAAACATAGTGCCCTGCGTTTCTGGGCTTTCCAACACGGATAAAATAATATTTTTCTTTCTTCCGTTAGTGATTACACAGAGTGTGCCTGAATTTACAGCCATCTCTGCTGCTTCTAACTTTGTGATCATCCCGCCCACGCAGGCCTTTTTATCCGTAGGGCAAGCCAAAGATTTTATCTTCGCGTCGATCTTAGCTACCAGCCTGATGGTTTCTTTCTTTTCATCCCAGAGCCCGTCTACATCCGAAAGGATGATCAGGATATCTGCCGAGATCAATCCGGCTACCCGGGCAGAAAGCCGGTCATTATCGCCGAATTTTATCTCTTCGGTAGAAATAGTATCGTTTTCGTTGATGATAGGCACAACATTCCCCATCTTCAATAATTCCAATAAGGTATTTTTCGCATTTATATAGCGTTTACGGACATCCAGATCTTCCGAAGTCAGGAGGATCTGCGCAGGATGAATCTTGTTCTTCCTGAATGCCTGGCCATAAGCATCCATCAGAAGGTTTTGCCCAAGACTCGCAGCTGCCTGCAGCTGGGGCAATTCTTTTGGACGTGTTTTTAACCCCAGCACATGCATCCCTGAAGCAATCGCTCCAGAAGAAACGATCACCACCTCGCATCTTTCCCTGATCAATTGGGCGACCTGCTCGGCAATATTATTCAGTACGTCTTTATCCCAATTGACGCCGTCGGCGCAAAGAATGCTGCTGCCTATCTTGATTACGACCCGCTTATATTTTTTTCTCGATTGCTCCAAGTAATTCCTCCAGGCCTTCTTTATTCAAGGCCGAAATAGGATAAACTTTTTTCCGTATCGCTTTTTTAAATCTCTCCAGATTTTCTTTTGCGCCTTCCAGGTCCATTTTATTGGCCACGATGATCTGATGTTTTACTGCAACCTCGCGGCTGTAAAATTTTAGCTCCTGGTTGATCACTTTATAATCCTGCAGTGGATCCCTGCCGTCGACCCCAGCCATATCAAGTACGTGCAAAAGCAGCCGCGTCCTTTCTATATGCCGCAGAAATTTATCGCCCAGGCCCTTGCCTTGCGCAGAACCCTCGATCAGGCCCGGTATATCCGCGAGGACAAAAACCCGCTCATCTCTGTTTACCACGCCTAAAATCGGAGATTTGGTGGTAAAAGGATAGCTGGCTATTTTAGGATGCGCATTGGAAACCGCTGAGATCAAGGTGGACTTTCCGGAATTAGGGAAACCAATGATGCCCACGTCGGCAATAACCCTTAGGTCCAGGATAACCGCTCTTTCTTCGCCCGGTTCACCTAAAGTCGCTTCGGATTTATGCCGATTACCTAAACCGCCTTTTCCACCACGGGCAGCGACAAGCGCTGCGCCTTCAGTATCCAGATCCCTTAATTTAGCGCCGGTTTCCTTATCAATGACTACGGTCCCTACAGGGACGCGGATGATCACATCCGGCCCGACGGCGCCTTTTTTCCCTTTTGAAGAACCATGGCCGCCGTGATGTGCGCGGAATTCGTGCTTGAACTTAAAGTCATAAAGCGTGTAAAGGCTCTTATCCGCCAAAATGACGATATCCGCACCCTTACCGCCGTCTCCTCCGTCGGGAGAACCATCGCGCTTATACTTGTCGCGGTAAAAGCTGCGGCAGCCCTTTCCGCCGTCGCCGGCCTTTAAAAGAATTTCTACATGATCGATGAACATGCGCTGGCAAGCCGTGACGTCATTCCGTCGTATGGGCCTCGAAATCCTTGATCTTGATTTCACTCAGATTCTGGCGATGGCCTTTTGTCCAATGCGAAGACTTTCTCCGGCGGTACTTATAGGAAACTATCTTTTCTCCCCTTAAGTGCCTTAAGACATGGACCTTTACCTTGACACCCTTAAGATAGGGCTGGCCGACCTCTACTTTTTTGTCTTTGGAAAGCAAAAGCACCTTGCTTAAGGTAGCATCTTTGCCCTCTGCCTCGGTAAGCCTTTCCACAGTAAGGACATCGTCCTTTTTTACTACGTATTGTTTTGCTCCAACTTCAATTATTGCATACATTTACTTCTCTCCTTCCTTTATAAAAATTGAGGTGATTATGATAACATAGAATAGTTTTATAGTCAAGATAATAAATGGCGGTTTTTTAGCCCAAGTTTTGGATTTTTCTCTTGCTTAAATCTTTATTTATGGTAGAGTAATGCAATATAAATAACCGCGCTCAGGCGCAAATGAGGCCAAAATCAAATATAAACACGCGTTGTTCCTTAACCCCTACATCGAAAAGACTTCCACTAACACCATGATGCTTTTCCCGCCGATCGGCCTGGAATATGTGGCCACAAGCGCCAAAGGCCTGGTGGATAAGATCACCCTGCTTGACTTACGCTATGAAAAGGAACTGGCTGATATCGAGGACCTCCTGGATTTTATCAGGAAAGAGGTCGATGTCGTCTGCGTAGGTATAGGCTGGGACAGGCAATTCGAAGAGATCTGCCAACTGCTCAACCGTATGCCGGCACATATCCCCCAGATACTCGGCGGATATACCGCCACGGAAAAGGTAAACGAATTTTTCCAGGCCTGCCCCAACGTAAGTATTATCGTAAGAGGCGAAGGCGAAGAAACGATCAGGGAAATACTCCAGGGTAGCCCCCTTAAGAACATTTTAGGCATTTCTTATCAGGAAAATGGCCGGATCATCCATAATCCGAACCGGCCATTCCCCAATGTAGACACTTTAAACCCGCCTGACCGCTCGCTCAGGCGCAATAAATACGCCCTTTCGGTAAACGGCATACAAATGGCGAATATAACTTTTGACGCCGTATTAAGCGCACGCGGCTGCCCTTTTAACTGTAAATTCTGCACCTTCAGCCTTAATCCCCTCGGCCAAAAAAGAGATTATGCCGCACGTAACGTCGAATCCGTGGTCAATGAGATCCAGGGCCTTGAGGCAGGCGTAATTATGTTCAGCGACGACAATCTCTTTACCGAGCCTAAGCGGGCGGAAAAGATCTGCGACCTGATCATTGCGCGTAAAATTAAAAAACGCTTTATCGCGCAGGCCAGGATCGACATCGCCAAATACCCTCAATTACTGGAAAAAATGGTCAAGGCAGGATTCAAAGCGCTTTTACTCGGGATAGAATCCCCGCACGACTGGATACTCAAGCAATTGAATAAGGGTTTTGACCAAAAAACGATCCGGGAAGCATTCGCGGTCTTAAGGAAATACCCTATTTTCTATAATGGATATTTTATTTACGGAAATATCGGCGAGACGGAAAAAGAAATGCTTTATATAGGGCAGTTCGCCAAAGAGATCGGCGTCGATTCGATCAGCTGCAATAAACTGAGGATAGAAAAATTCTCGCCTTTAAGAGAACTGGCTGAAAAGACCCCGGGTTACCATATCACCGAGCGCGGAGAACTTTACTCCGATACATTCAGCCACGCAGCGCTTAAAAAAATCGGTAAACGCATAAAGTTCTCTTTTTACACCCCGTCCCGGTACCTGAAGATCTTCTGGAAAAACATTTTTGTCGTAAAATTCTTTACCTTTAAAGAAGCGGTAGCGCTCATCTTCACCTCCCCCCGCCTCGTCGCGCGCGTCCTGATCAAGGAACAAAAAAGAGGCAGGCTCAAGGATTCCCTCAAACGCACCTTTATCGAAAACAAATAATCCCTTAAAAAAGTTTAGAGAGTTTATTGCAAGATACGGTAGGTTTAGAGGCTGCGGATAAACTTAGCTTCTTCTTTATAGATCTTTTCTACCTGCTCAGCGCTCAAACCGGCATCCAGGCCGATCCTTCTGAGCTCAGCCGGAGTAATAATATCTTCCGGTAGATGGGCATCCATATTCAGGATCAGCCCCGCCCCGCACTTCAATGCCTGCCTCACTACGTGTTCATTGGTCCGGCTATGGCCGCGGCGGCTGGTCAGCTCTAGAAACACGCCATTTTTCTTGGCCAATTTTACGTCTTCAGCCAGGATCAATCCGGGATGCGCCAGGATATCCACTCCTGCCTCAATGGCCTTACGGTTCGTGCCTTTAACTACCGGTTCAATTACGGTCTCGCCGTGGCCGATAACGATCTTTATGCCATGTGCCCGGGCGTACTTGACCAAGGGCTTGAATTGTTCCGGCGGTATATGGGTCAATTCGATCCCGGGAAAGACTTTAATGCGGTTCTTCGGCCAAGCCCTGGAAAATTCCACGATCTCACTGACTACGCGCTTGATATTCGAAATATCCGCGTGGTCGGTAATGGCAATTACCTTGTAGCCCTTTGCCTCGAACCTGCGGCAGATCTCCGACGGAAGCAATGCCCCGTCGCTTAACAATGAATGGCAATGTAAATTATACATACGGCAATTATATACGGAATACCCCGCTCTGGCAAGATTATTTTGGCCGCGAGGGATGGGATATCACTCATAGCGCAATGCCTCAATGGGGTCAAGCCGCGATGCTTTTTGCGCGGGCCATAGCCCGAAAATAATACCCACGACCAAAGAAAACCCTGTAGCCAGAATTATCGAAGACGAAGAGATCTTTACTGTCCATCCGGCAATAAGTGTGATCAACACGGATATGCCACTGCCCAGCAATATGCCGGTGACCCCTCCGAGAAAAGACATCAATATGGCCTCAACCAGAAACTGCGCCATAATATCTTTATTTGTCGCCCCTATTGCTTTACGCAGGCCTATCTCTCTGGTGCGCTCGGTCACGGAAACAAGCATGATATTCATAATACCTATACCTCCTACCAAAAGCGATATGGCGGCGATCGCGCCCAGCAATAACGACATCGTCTTGGTAGTAGTTTCCAGGGTATTTTTGATGTCAGCCATATTGCGGGTTTGGAAAGAATCCTGCTCATCCTTAGTGATCAGGCGGTGTTGTTTTATGATGATCTTAGTTATGGCATCCTGTGTTTCCTGGATATCTGCGGGGGTATTCGCCTCTACGGAAATCGAATCAAGATATTCTTTTCCGAAAACCCTGAACATCGCGGTAGTGACCGGAATGATCACTATATCATCCTGGTCGTGAAACCCCGTCGCTCCTTTTACCGGCAGTATTCCGATAACTTTAAAATTGATCAGATTTATTTTTATGGTTTCACCGATAGGGTTCATATCGCCGAAGAGCTCTTTTACCACGGTCATCCCCAAGACCGCCACCTTATCTCTTCTCCTTATTTCTTCCTCGGTAAAGAACCTTCCCAGGATAGGAGTAGCGGCGCGCATCGCAGGATAGTTCACACCATCCCCTTCCACCTGAGAACTCCAGTTCTGGCTCGCATAAACCAATTGGCCCTTTCCGCTCACTGAGGCATTCACCATTTTTACCAGATCGGTGAGCTTTTCAATGGCAACGACATCCTGAAAGGTAAAACGCGTGACACTTCCTGCTCCTGATGATACACCGTGTATCCGCGAGGAGCCAGGCATCACAAGAACCAGGTTCGAACCCAGAGAAGACAACTGTTTCTCGATGGACTCTTTGGCACCGGTGCCTAAAGCAAGCATAGCAATTACCGCAGCAACACCGATCAAAATGCCGAGGATAGATAAGAACGAGCGCATTTTATGCGCGATCATCGCGCCCCAGGCCTGGCGCATATAATCCAGGAATTCGATCTCTCTTGCTTTCCTCTCGTGCTTGGATAAGACAACATCGATTACTTTATCCGCCTCGTTTTCTTTTGCAGGCGCTGATAGGACTTCGGATTTCTGGTCAGAAACTATTTTTCCGTCGAGCATGCGGATGACGCGTTTAGCATGAGCAGCTATTTCATTTTCATGAGTAACAATGACGATGGTTTTACCCTTTTCATTCAAGCCTTTTAGGATCGAGATTATCTCCTCTTTGCTTTTTGAATCGAGGTTCCCCGTAGGCTCATCGGCAAAGATGATCAGCGGTTCATTGACCAGGGAACGGGCGATAGCCACGCGCTGCTGCTGGCCGCCGGAAAGTTCATTCGGCCGGTGGTTCATCCTCTCGGCAAGGCCCACCTCCGTGATCCTCTCTTTTGCTTTTTCTTTTAAGTGGCGTTTCCCGGCATAGATCAAAGGGAGTTCCGCGTTCTCTAAGGCGGTGATCCTCGGTAAAAGATGGAACTGCTGAAAAACAAAACCAACAAGGCGATTACGTACTGCAGACAATTCTTCATCACTAAGTTTATCGATCCTCTTGCTGCCCAGATAATATTCCCCAGAATCAGGCCTGTCTAGTAATCCCAGCACGTGCATCAGCGTAGATTTACCGGATCCCGAAGGGCACATGATCGCGACGAATTCTCCTGCCGCGATCTTGAGAGAGACGCCCTGCAAGGCCCTGACCTCTACCTCTCCCATCTTATAGGTCTTGTATAATTCTTTTACCGTGATCATTATTCTTAGGCTTTAGGCTATCTTCTTCTTCCAAAAGGAGCAAAGGGGTTTGTCCCGCCTGAAGCATTGGCAGGAATAACATATTTTTTTGTCGTGATAACTATCGTATCATTTGCAGTGACTCCGGATATAACCTCTATATTCTTATCATCGGAAACGCCAAGCGTGACTGCTACCAACGTAGGCTGTTTATTATTATTTTTAACTAAAACAAAAGCACCTTCCTTGTTCCTGCGTACTGCATCCTGCGGGATAACCAGGATATTTTCTTTGCTCTCGACGACGAAATTCACCGTCGCATTCATTCCTGAGCGGAAAAAAGGCGGAATTTCCTGCGGCAAGAGATCCACGTTATAGATGGTAACATTATTTACCGTTTCGGATTCATAATATATGTGGTCTACTACCGCCTTTATTTTTTTATCCGGATAGGCATCAAGGAAAACACTTGCATTCTGGCCGAGCTTAACCCTGCCAATATCGGTTTCGTCAACCTGCGCGCGCACGATAAGTTTATCCGATAAAACTACCACTGCTTCAGCAGTGGTTACCGTCTGCCCGGGCTGGGTAGTAGCTACAATCACCTGACCGTCTATGGGCGAAATAAGGGCAATGGGTTTGTAGACTTCTTTCCAATATTTTATCGCCTCTTCTCCTTGTCCGGCTGCAGCATCCAAGAGAGTTGCCCGCTCTGTCGAGCTCATCCAGCTCAGGACCTGTCCGATTTTGACGTTTTCACCTTCCTGGACCAATATGCTATCAACACGGCCATTGACCGGAGGCTTTATTTCCAGGCGGTTCTTGGGTAAAACTGTGCCGGTCGTGGAAATGATACTCTCAATAGAACCGCTGGCCGGTTTTATCTCCTTTATTATTTCGCTTGAAGTTGTTTTAGACCTGGATTTGATCAAGAAAAATGCGGCAATTGCCGAAATTACCACTACCATAATTAAGAAAAATTTAATTTTTTTATTCTTCATATTCCAGCGTTTCTCCTTTCGCCTGTATCCAACTTGCTTCCGCCAGAAGCGCATTGGCCTGGGCGTTCAGATAATTCTTCTTGGCACTCACTAGATTATCCTGAATGATCGTCCAGTTGTCATAAGTAATAAAGCCTGTAGAGAATTCCGCCTCGGCTATTTTGGAACGCTCCTCGGCGGCAATCATCGTTTTATACTGAACGCCTACTGTCTCCACTGCGTCCTGGAGGTTTGTCCAGGTTAATTCTAAATTTACGATTATCCCATCTTTAGTACTTCTTTCATTGGCCAATAATTGGTTCAATAACGCGCGAGCCTGAGAAACCTGCGCCAACCTTAATCCTCCTTCAAAAATAGGCATAGAAAGGGTGAGGCCGGCGTTCCACTGATTATTTTCAGGCAACCAGTGCGCGTTAGACTTATCTATGCCTGCCTGGCCGGTAAGCGTAGGAGAGAAACTTCCATAGGTAGATTTCAACGAAAATCCCGCAGCGTTCTTTTGCGCGATGATCTGCTGTAAAGAAGGGTTATTCTTTACCAGGGCTTCAAAATCCGGTTTTTTCCTTGCCGAATCAGCAACGGTAAAATCCGCCTTCACAAAAATAGGCTCAAATTCGCTTCGCCCCATTTCTTTGGTCAATTGCCTCTGCGCCAGTTCCACATCACGCCTGGCCTGCGCCAACTCAAAGTCCGCCTCGGCTAACTTAGCCTCTGCATCCAACAAGGCACCCTTGTGCTCTAACCCTGATTTATAACGTAAAGTGATCAGTTCGTAGTCGCCCTTTCTTATCTTGATAATGTCCTCTACGACGTAGATCAATTCCTGCGCCCTAAGTAAATTGACAAATGCGGTCCTTAGCCTTAGCCTCACTTCTGTGGAAGTAAAGCGATAATTTTGCTGTGAGGCTTTTATATTCTCCTTAGCGGCATTTACATTATTGACGGTCTGAAACCCGTCAAACAAAAGCTGGCTGGCATTCGCACCATAAGAATAGCTGTCAGACGTGCTTTTGGTCTTATTATCGCCTTCTCCGGAAGTAGTCTTTGCCGTCGAAGCGCTTAAGTCCGCGCTAACCTGGGGGAAAAGTGTACTGGCGGTAATTGTTTTACTGGCCACTGATTGTTTTACCTGCTCCTGGGCAGCAATCAGGTCGGGATGATTTTTTGCCGCCTCTTTAAGGCAATCCTGCCAGGCAAGGGTTTCTTCGGCATTTACGCCGCGGGCAATAAAGGTAAGTAATAATAACGAAATTATAAAAATATATGGGTGTCTATTAAACATAAATTAGGCTCTTTTAAAATTTCTACTTTTTTATTCTAGACATTAATTTTGTTGCTTCGCTAAGAAAGTTATTGAAATTGTCTGCCGGGATAAAGCTGATCATCTCAGACTTGGCAAAAACAACCAGTTTATCTCCGGACTTAATATTGAAAAATTTCCTCGCTTCGGCAGGAATAACCACTTGGCCTCTACCTCCTACCGTTGTCGAGCCGATAAATTTACCGTTTGCGGAACTTTTCATTTACGCCTCCTTCATTTCGTATGAAATGTATGAATAGTATGATATATCAAATTTGCTGAATTGTCAAATGATTATTTAAAAAAACAGCCCTGATTGAATTAATCAATCAAGGCTATGAAAAGTGCCCCAGGGCGGATTCGAACCTCCGACACCAGGTTTAGGAAACCTGTGCTCTATCCATCTGAGCTACTGGGGCAAAATTTAATTGTTAGATTTATACTGCGAAGATTTATTTAGGTGCCAGGCGACTCATTACCAAGGCCAGGTCTTGAATGAGCATCCTGCCAGAGTAAATAAGAAAAGCAAAAATAAAAACCTGTAGATAGTTCTTTTCACATCTGCCTCCTCGGCGGATAATTGGGGTAGGTAATTGTGCTCAATATTTTATCAACGAGAAGACATTGAGGCCTTTTAGTTTATCGACGCCTCTTAGGTCGGTAAGCTCGATCAAAAATGCAATACCGATGATATTTCCCGAAAACTGCTTGACCAGTTCGCAGACTGCCTTCACTGTCCCGCCGGTGGCCAAGAGGTCATCTACGATAAGAACATCGGAACCCGGCATGATCGCATCACGGTGCATCTCTAAGGTATCCGTGCCGTATTCTAGGTCGTAAGTGACCGACTTTGTCTCATGGGGAAGCTTGCCTTTTTTCCGCACCGGTATAAATCCTACGCCTAATTTATGCGCCAACGCGCCGCCGATAATGAAACCGCGCGCCTCTACCGCTATCACATAATCTATTTTTTTGTCTTTATAATTCTCGGCGAGCTGGTCCACGGCAAGCCTGAATGCCTCTTTATCCTTTAGAAGTGTGGTGATATCGCGGAATAATATTCCAGGCTTGGGGAAATCCGGAATGTTACGGATGTACTTCTTCAGGTCCAGGGTCTTATCCATCTTTCGGCCTCCTAGCTTCTTTCCTGTGAGCGCATAAAGCCTTTGATCTTTTTAAGCGCCGCTTCTTCAACCTGGCGCACCCTTTCGCGGGATACCTCCAGTTTCTTTGCTACTTCTGCCAAGGTATGCCTTTTGCCGTCGGTTAAACCAAAGCGCATCTCTACAACCATTCTTTCGCGGTCCGACATGATATCCAGCAACGAGCGTATGCGCTCTTTATCTAGCGTATGTTCCATTTCAGCGTCCGGTAAGACCGCCTTTTCATCCTCGATCAGGTCCATGATCCCGCTTTCGCCTTCTTCTCCGATGGGCGCATCCAGCGACGATGTCTTGGTAGAAAGCCAGGCTACGATACGCTCGACCATTTCTTCAGAAATACGCATCTTTTTGGCTATTTCTTTATTATTGGGAGCACGGTTCAGTTTCTGGGTCAGCGCCTCATTTGCCTTTTTCCATTTACCGATCAACTCCTGCATATAGGCGGGTACGCGGATCATTTTCCCCTGCTCGGACACCGCGCGGCTGATGCTCTGCCTGATCCACCAGGCGGCATAAGTAGAAAAACGAAAACCTTTTTTAGGGTTAAACTTTTCTACTGCCTTCATCAACCCGACATTACCTTCTTCTATCAAGTCCATAAGAGGGACACCCAAGCGGCCGTATTTCTTGGCGATGCTTACCACCAGGCGAAGATTTGCCTTGATCATCTTCTGCCAGGCTGCCTTATCTCCCTTTTTTATTTTCTTGCTTAAGTCGATCTCCTCTTCGGCAGTAAGAAGCGGAGCCTTTCTGATATCCTTCAAATAGGCACGGATTATATCCATGGCAACCTCTTTTAAGTTATTTTTTCTTTTCTTTAAGTACTGCCTGCGCTGCTGCAAGAATGGCAATGGGCACTCTAAAAGGTGAACAACTTACGTAGTCCATTCCCACCCGATGGCAGAATTCTACCGAACGGGGCTCGCCGCCATGCTCGCCGCAAATGCCGACCTCAAGGTCCTTACGTGCCTTTCTGCCGCGCTCAATACCTATCTTGATCAACTCGCCGATCCCTTCCTGGTCGATAGATTGGAAAGGGTCTTCCGGCAATATACCTTTTTTGAGGTAATCCGGCAAAAATCCGCCGATGTCGTCGCGCGAAAATCCAAAGCCCATCTGGGTCATATCATTGGTCCCATAGGAGAAAAATTGCGCAACTTGAGCCAATTTTCCGGCCACCAATGCAGCACGCGGGATCTCGATCATTGTGCCATACATGTGCTTTAACGTCTTTAAATTGTATTTCTTCAATACGTCCGCATAAACCTGTTTGGCAATTACCAGCTGGTCGTCTAATTCTTTTACGTCGCAGACCACCGGGATCATGATTTCCGGATACGGCTTTTTACCTTCCTTCACTAATTCTGCAGCACTCTCGAGTACAGCGCGTATTTGCATAGCGCTTACTTCCGGGTAAGTTACCCCTAAACGCACGCCGCGGTGCCCCATCATAGGATTAGACTCATGCAACCCTTCGGCACGGTCAGCCAATTCATCCAAGGTAATATTCAGGTCTTTGGCCAACTGCTCCAATTTTTTAGGATCGCGCGGAACAAATTCATGTAAAGGCGGATCAAGCAACCGGATTACTACCGGTAACCCATCCATTGCCTCGAGCGTCTGCTTGATATCTTTTTTTACATAAGGGAACAGCTCATCAAGCGCTTTACGCCTTTCTTCTACGGTTTTAGAAATGATCATTTTACGCAGATAAAACAGCGGCTCATCACTCCCTTTGCCGTAAAACATATGCTCGGTCCTGAACAAGCCGATGCCTTCTGCGCCGAACTGCCTTGCGCGCCTGGCATCTTCCGGCGTATCGGCATTGGTACGCACGCCCAGCCTTTTGATGCTTTCACAGACTTTCAAGAATTCGCTAAGCAGTTTATTCTCTTCGCTGGCGTCCATCATCGGCAATTGGCCTTCATAAACATTGCCTTTTGTACCGTTTAAAGTAAGCCAATCGCCTTCTTTGAGCACCTTTGAATCAACAACCAATTCTTTTTTTGAGTATTCGACATGCAATGTCCCGCATCCGACCACGCAGCATTTCCCCCATCCGCGCGCCACGAGTGCGGCGTGGCTGGTCATACCGCCGCGGGCTGTAAGAATTGCCTGGGCGGCACGCATACCCTCGACGTCTTCAGGATTTGTCTCTTCGCGCACCAAAATAACTTTTTTGCCCTGTTTAAACCATTCTACGGCATCGTGAGCCGAAAAAACGATCTGCCCAGTAGCGCCACCCGGGCCAGCAGGCAAACCCTTTGCCAACGGCTTATGCGTCAACTCTACTTTCGGGTCAATGATCGGATGGAGCAATTCATCCAATTGTGCAGGCGTAACACGCATCACTACTTCTTCTTTCTTGATCAATTTTTCCTTTAACATATCCATGCTCATACGCACTGCAGCCGGGCCGTTACGTTTTCCCACGCGGCACTGCAGCATGAACAAACGCCCTTTCTCAATGGTAAATTCGATATCCTGCATATCGCGGTAATGCTTTTCCAGGCGATTGCGGTAGCTGACCAGCTCTTTGTAAATAGCGGGCATAGTTTTTTCCAGGCTGACCAGATTTTTATTATGCTCGGATTTAGAATACTCATTGATCGGTGCAGGCGTACGGATACCCGCAACTACGTCTTCACCCTGGGCATTGATCAAATATTCTCCGTAAAAATTATTCTCACCGTTCCCGGGATTCCGGCTGAAGGCAACACCCGTAGCTGAATCATTACCCATATTCCCGAAGACCATGGTCTGCACGTTTACGGCAGTCCCCCATTCATCCGGGATATTCTCGATGCGGCGATAACTGATGGCACGCTTACCGTTCCAGGAAGAAAATACCGCGCCGATTCCGCCCCACATTTGTTCCATAGGCTCGTCGGGAAATTCCTTTTTCAATACTTCCTTGATCTTGGCCTTAAATGATGTACAGAGCTTTTTTAAGTCCTCCAGCGTAAGATCCGTATCGCTCTTATAACCCTTTTCTTTTTTCACAGCACTCATGATCTTCTCAAGCTGTTTTCTGATCCCTTCTTCGTCTTTAGGCTCAATACCTGCAGCCTTTTCCATGACTACGTCGGAATACATCATAATGAGGCGGCGATATGCATCATAGACAAAACGGCTGTTTCCGCCGCTCTGTTTGATCAAGCCGGGTATGGTTTTCTCGGTCAGGCCGACATTTAAAACCGTCTCCATCATTCCGGGCATGGATTTTCTCGCGCCCGAACGCACGGATACCAACAACGGGTTCGCCGGATCGCCGAATTTCCTGCCCATCAATTTTTCTACCTTTTCCAGGGCTTTCTCTACCTCCAGCTTCAATGTCTTAGGATAGGTCTTTCTGTTTTTATAGTAATAAGTACAAACTTCGGTGGTCAGGGTGAATCCCGGCGGTACGGGAAGTTTTAGGTCTTTATGCCCGGCCATCTCTGCCAGGTTGGCACCCTTGCCACCTAAAAGATTTTTCATGCTTTCGTTACCGTCTGCTTTTCCGCCCCCAAAGGAGTAAACATATTTTGCTGCCATTTGTTTTAAAACCCTCCCTTTCTTTTTTAAAATCCGAACTTACTATTTCGAATTTTAACTTAATTTTGTGGTTAAATATTCCTTTAACTTATCAATGCTCACACGGTCCTGTTTCATAGTGTCCCTGTCGCGTACGGTCACCTGTTTATCTTCCAGGGACTGCACGTCCACGGTCACACAATACAATGTGCCTATTTCATCTTGCCTACGGTAAAGCTTACCGATCGCTCCGGTATCATCGTAAACCGTAACAATTGATTTCTTTAAATCCTGCGCTATTCTTTTTGCCAATTCTACGATCTCCGGACGGTTCCTTAATAACGGAAGCACTGCGACCTTGGTAGGAGCCAGGTCCTTATTCAGCCTTAAGACTACGCGCGTTTCTTCTTTTACTTTCTCCTCATCATAGGCATCCGTCAAAAAAGCCAGCACTGTCCTGTCTACGCCGCCTGAAGGCTCAATGATATAAGGATAGAATTTTTCTTTTGTCACATCATCGAAGTATTGCAGCTCTTTGCCGCTGATCGTACTATGCTGTTTCAGGTCAAAGTCCGTGCGATTGGCAATGCCTTCCAGCTCCGACCAGTCAAAAGGGAATTTATACTCGATATCCGTGCAGGCCTTGGCGTAATGCGCCAATTCCTTTTTTTCATGCGGCCTTTTCCTTAAATTCTCTTTTTTGATCCCCAGGTTCATATACCAGTCAAACCGTGCGCCGACCCAATATTCATAATATTTATCCGCGTCTTCCGGCCTGACAAAATATTCGATCTCCATTTGTTCGAATTCTAAAGTACGGAAGGTAAAATTACCAGTGGTCACTTCATTGCGGAATGCCTTGCCTATTTGAGCCAGGCCAAAAGGAAGTTTCGGATGGCGGGAATCCAGGATATTCAGGAAATTGACGAACATGCCCTGCGCCGTTTCCGGCCTCAGGTATACCGTGGATTGTGCGTCCTGAAGCGGCCCGATGCTTGTTTTGAACATCAGGTTGAACGCGCGCGGTTCGGTGAAAGAGCTACCCCCGCATTCCGGGCAGGTTTTACCGATTTTATCGATGCGGAAACGCTTTTTACAATTCTTACAATCAACGAGCATGTCCGCAAAATTGCTCACATGGCCGGATGCCTCCCAGACCTTCGGATGCATCAATATGGAAGCATCCATCCCGAGCATGTCATAGCGCTCATAGACATTAGCTTTCCACCAGGCGCGCTTGACATTGTTTTTCAGCTCGATACCATATGGGCCATAGTCCCAGGTATTCGCCAGGCCCCCATAAATATCCGAACCGGGGAATATGAACCCGCGGCGTTTGCATAATGCCACTATTTTATCCAATTCAAATCCAGCCATAGAGTATTAAAAATATCCTAAATTGATGAAAAAGTCAAGTTATTACTAAGTTTTATCTTGTAACGAGAAAATAAGATAAAGCCGCTATTGCTGCCGAGCAAGGTACGGTCAATATCCAGGCCCAGACTATATTACCCGCCACCCCCCAGCGTACCGCGCTCAGGCGCTTCAATGAGCCTACGCCCATGATCGCTCCGGTAATAGTATGCGTAGTGCTTACCGGAATACCGAAGGCTGAAGAAATGAATAAAGTCGTTGCAGCACCTGACTCTGCGCAAAAACCATCTACTGGCTTAAGTTTAGCGATTTTTTGGCCCATAGTTTTAACAATACGCCATCCGCCAAACATCGTCCCTAATGCAATAGCAGCCTGGCAAGAAATAACTACCCAAAAAGGAATATAAAACTTGCTACCTAAAAGCCCGGCGCTAAAAAGCAAACTGGCAATAACACCCATGGTCTTTTGCGCGTCGTTACCGCCGTGGCCCAAGCTATATAATGCCGCAGAAAGCAACTGTCCTTTTCTAAAAATATGATCTACTTTAAACGGAGCACTTTTACGAAATAGCCAATAGATAAATATACCGAAAGCAAGGCCCAGCAAAAGGCCAAGTATCGGTGAAACAAAGATAAAAATAACAGTCTTGGAAATCCCTTTCCAGACCAGCGCATTTGGCCCGGCCTTGACCAGGGCTGAACCGATCATCCCGCCGATCAGCGCGTGTGAAGAACTCGTCGGCAAACCAAAATACCAGGTAATAATGTTCCAGCCGCAGGCGCCGATAAGCGTGCCGAAAATAACTCTGTTATCTATAACCGCGATATCGATGATGCCTTTACCAATGGTATTGGCTACGTGCAGCCCGAAAAAAAGAAAAGCAATGAAATTAAAAAACGCCGCCCAGATCACTGCATAACGCGGAGAAAGGACCCTAGTCGAAACAATAGTGGCTATGGAATTGGCCGAATCGTGAAAACCGTTCAAAAAATCAAAGAGCAAGGCCAACGCTATTAATAAAAGAATGGCTAATGTCATCGTTTATGCCTGCTTTACGAGTATGGACTCGACCACATGGGCCACGTCTTCGCAAACATCCAGGACCGTTTCAGCGTCCTGGTAAATCTCCTTCCACTTGATCACGGCTATCGGATCCTTTTCTCTTTCAAAAAGCTCGGCCAACATTTTATCTCGCATTGAATCGCCTATATTTTCCAGGCGATTGATCTCTACGCATGCATCAGATACGGACTTAGTATTTTTCATACTGCGCATACCCTTTACCGCCAAGGCCAATGCGCGGACCGATTCCTCGATCGTAGAAGCGAATTGCACCAGGTTTTTGTTTACACCAGTGAGTTTATAAATCATCAGCCTGCTGACAATAGTATTGATCATATCTACGACATCATCTAGGTCTTTGGCCAGATTATGGATATCTTCGCGGTCAAACGGCGTGATAAAGGTCTTGTCTAAGCGCTCAATAATAGAATGTGCGATATCATCCCCTTGATGCTCGATGTCCCGCATTTTCTGCAGAGACTTCTCATTCACCCCGTCCGTCGACGCTAATTCTTTAAAATAGGCTGCTGCTTCCACAGCATAGCTGACCTGTTTTTCAAACAGGTCAAAAAAATTAAATTCTTTGGGAATAAAATTAAAAAGCATCTTTCACTCCTTTTAGTTATGCCTAATCAGCAGATTATAATTTTCCGAGTTCTTCTTCTTTTATGGTAAAGCTGTGTTCTTTCGCTGGGAATTTTTGCGCGATAACTTCAGCCTTGAAATCTTCCAGCGCCTTCTTTATCATCGGCGACAAATTTATATACTGCTTGACGAACTTGGGCTTGAATCTTTCATAAAGGCCGATGAGATCATGGATCACCAGCACCTGGCCGTCGCAATTGACACCCGCGCCGATGCCGATGGTCGGTATCTTTATTTTCTTCGTGATCATTTCTGCGATCTTATCCGGCACGCATTCTAATACTATGGCAAAACATCCCAGGGCTTCCAGGGCAATGGCCTGCTCAATAAGTTTTTTCGCAGCTTCTGCATCCTTACCCTGGACCTTGAATCCGCCGAGCTTATCCGCGGTCTGGGGCGTTAAACCGATATGGCCCATCAGCGGAATTTTCGCCTTGATAATTTCGCGGGAAACATCCAAGCATTTATCAAACCATTCTAATTTTACTGCATCGCATTTAGCCTCAAACATGAACCTCTCTGCATTGCTTACTGCTTTGGCTGTATCCAGCTGATACGCCTCAAACGGCATATCGCCGACCACCAGCGCCTGTTTTACCGCCCGGGTCACTGCCTTGGCATGATGCAACATCTCAGCCATCCCCACCTGCGTCGTGGATTCGAGGCCCAGGACTACATTTGCCAACGAATCACCGACGAGAACCATATCGATCCCCGCCTGGTCTACCAACGATGCCAGGGGATAATCGTAGGCAGTAAGCATGGTGATCTTACGTTTATTCTTTAATGCCAAAATATCTTTTACCGTGATTTTTTCAGCCATTGATCTATTTCCTTTGCTGCTTTTTTCCCCGCGCCCATCGCCTTAATTACAGTATCTGCTCCGGTAATAATATCCCCGCCGGCAAATACCCCGGGAATACTGGTCATCAACTTTTCGTCTACCGCGATGGTCCCGTCAGGATTAATTTTTAATTCCGGTGTCGCCTTGCTTAAAAGCGGGTTTGGGCTCTGTCCTATGGCTACGACAACCGTGTTCGCCTCAATAATAAAATTCGAATTCTCTACAGGGACGGGCCTTCTCCTACCTGAAGCATCAGGTTCGCCTAATTTCATTTTCAGGCATTCTATGGCCCTGACATACCCTTTTTCGTCGGAAATAAATTTTACCGGCTGGGTCAATAAAGAGAACTTCAGGCCCTCTTCCCGCGCATTTTCTATCTCATCTTTACGCGCCGGCATCTCGCTTTCACTGCGCCGATAAACCAGGGTAACTTCCTTGCCCAGGCGCATCGCCCATCTGGCACAATCGAAGGCCACGTTTCCCGCGCCGATCACTGCAACTTTCCCCTCGATATTAAGGGGTGTGGCGTATTCGGGGAACTTATACGCCTTCATCAGATTCAGCCTGGTCAGGAACTCGTTGGCAGAATAAACCCGGTCTAAGTTCTCGCCCTCAATACCCAAAAACTGCGGCAGGCCGGCGCCCAGGCCCAAGAATATCGCCTTAAAACCCTGGCCAAACAAATCCTTGACGGTCAGGGTCCGTCCGATCAGATAATCGGTCTTGATCTCAACACCTAAACTCCGGATATAATCGACTTCACGCTCGACTATTTTTTTAGGCAGGCGGAATTCGGGAATGCCGTAAGATAAAACCCCTCCGGGAAGATTCAAAGATTCAAAAAGCGTAACCGAATAACCCATTTTAGCCAAATCCGCGGCAGTTGTCAAGCCTGCAGGGCCGGAACCGGCTATGGCCACTTTGATCCCCGTCTTAGGGCCTGCCTTAGGTTTAAAAGTCTGGCCCATTTCCAGGTCCGCGGCGTATCTTTCCAGCGCCCCGATATTTATGGCAAACTTTTTCTTAGCCAGAACACATAGCGCTTCGCATTGATCTTCCTGGGGGCAAACCCTGCCGCAAACCGCCGGGAGATTATTTTTTTCTTTTATCTTCTCCAGGGCCTCTTTGCGTTTTCCTTCAGCAAGCAATTTAATAAAAGCGGGTATATCCACCCCGACCGGACAACCCAAGACGCACTGCGGATTTTTGCAAGCCAGGCAACGTTTGGCTTCCTTAAGCGCCTCTTCTTCGTTTAAACCCAGCGCTACTTCAAAAAAGTTTTTTACCCGTTCTTCGGGTAATTGTTGCCGCATTTTTGCGTTATCTGAATTTTTCATTTGTTAAGGCCCATAGCCTGTTTTTCCTGCTGGGTAAAAAGATTTAATCTTTTTTGCAATTCCTCAAAATCAACTTCGTGGCCGTCGAAATCCGGCCCGTCTACGCAACCGAATACGGTTTTACCCGCCACGCGGCAGCGGCATGAGCCACACATACCCGTAGCATCGACCAATATAGGATTTAAGCTGACAACGGTTTTTATTGCCGGCCCACGAGTGGCCTCTGATACTGCTTTCATCATCGCTACCGGGCCAATGGCATAAACCAGCGCGGGTTTATCTTTTAAACGCTCTTTCAAAATATCCGTAACGAAACCTTTACGGCCATAGGAGCCGTCATCAGTAGTAATTTCTAATTCATCACAAGTCTCTTTCATTTCTTTTTCCAGGATAAGTATATCTTTGGACCTGGCACCGATAATACCGACCACCTTATTCCCCGCTTTTTTAAACGCCCTGGCCACAGGATAGACTTCGGCAATACCTACGCCTCCGCCGATACAAATAACTTCACCGGCCTTTTTTACTTGCGTCGGATGCCCCAAGGGGCCTAAAATATGCGCGATGTTATCGCCGACATTAAAACTGCCTAATTTTTTCGTAGAAAATCCCACTTCCTGGAAGATCAGGGTGATCGTCCCTTTATCTTTGTCCCAATCAGCCAGGGTAAGCGGTATGCGTTCGCCTTTTTCATCTGCGATCACAACGACAAATTGTCCGCAGGAAGCGTTCTTCACTATATCAGGCGCTTCGACTTCCAATCTCTTGACCGACTTAGCCAATTCTTCTTTTTTGAGGATCTTGAACATATCTTTTACTTTTTGATTGTTTTCAGTAATTCGTCAATATCCAGCGTGTTCACTACGTCTTTTTTATTCAACCAGCCGCGGCGTGCCACAGAAACGCCCAATTTCATATTAGATAACTGATCCACTGTATGAGAATCAGTAGAAATAGCTATCTTTACTCCGGATTCCATTGCGGCCTTAGAATTTATATCGTTCAGATCCAGGCGATTGGGAAAAGAATTTATTTCAAGCATCGTATGCGTATCACGGCATACCTTAAAGATTTCTTTAAAATCCAATTCGTATCCTGTCCGCGTGCCCCAGAGCCTTCCCGTAGGATGGGCGATAATATGTGTGTATTTATTTTGCGCTGCCTTTATCAGGCGCCTGGTCAGTTGCTCCTTTGACTGTTTAAAACCGGTATGGATAGCCGCAACTACAACATCAAATTCCCTTAAGGTATCGTCCGGATAGTCCAAGTTACCGCCTGAATCAATATCCACTTCTGTAGCAAAAAGTACTTTAAAGTTCTTTAGCCCTTTATTTATTTTTTCGATCTCTGCCTTTTTCTTCTT
>JAQUNK010000002.1 GCA_028717645.1 Candidatus Omnitrophota bacterium | reverse complement strand
TAAGCAGCGCAACATTCCCGTCCTGGCCTTTGAGAGAATCAAATGACATTTTCTATCAACTTCCTTATTTTTTCCTGTGTCTTTAATTTATGGTCATGGACCTTGACGATCTTTATCCGATTAGGTTCTGCCTTGGCTAATTTTAAATAACCGCGCCTTACGCGCAGGTGATAGCAAAAACTTCTTTCTTCGATGCGGTCACGGGTAAGACAGCGGTGTTTAAGGCCACTGGCCACATCCTGGTCCAGGAATATGGTCAGGTCAGGCGCGATGCCTCGCGTGGCAAACCTACCGATAGACCTGATCGCGTTAATATCTATACCCAGGCCATAACCCTGATAAGCCAGGGTCGAGTCAAGGAACCGATCCGCGACTACGATCGTCCCTTTTTTTAAAGCGGGGACAATTACTTCTTCGACCAGTTGTGAACGCGCAGCCATATAAAGCAGGGTTTCGCAGACAGGTAAAAGAGATTTATTTTTTGTATCCAGGAGTATCCCTCTTATTTTCTCACCCACCTTTGTTGCCCCGGGCTCGCGGATAAAAAGTGTTTTATAGCCTTTTTTCTTTAAGTACGCGCAGAGCAATTTTGACTGCGTGCTTTTTCCGCTGCCTTCCGAACCTTCAAAAGTAATGAATTTTCCCTTCATAATTCTGTAAGCGTTGTGCCGCCGGCTGTATCCATCAAATTAAATTTATATTTATTCTTTATCTCTTCGCGCAAATTATCTGCCTGTTGAAAATTTTTATTCTTTTTGGCTTCTGCCCTTGCCTTAACCAGTTCCACCACTGCAGCAGGAATATCTCTTCTAGCCCGCAGTGATAGGCCAAGAAGCGAAAGGAACTTTTCCAGTATTACCTTTACGCGCCTGAAAGCCGCTTCTTTATCGCTAGAAACAAAGCCGGAGCCTAAGTCTGCCAATTCAAATAAAGCAGCCAGGGCCTGGGGCGTATTAAGATCATCGTCCATCGCCTTAGAGAAGTTTTCGCAGGTCTTATCGATCTTTTCCAGGTCTTCTTTCGCCGGCGATTGCCCTGATTTTCCTTCTGCCAACGACCAGTAATCAACCTTGTCCAGAAAATCGGAAAAACTTTTTTTCTGCTTTCTGGCTTCTTCTATTTTCTCTTCGCTATAATCTATGGGGCTGGAATAATGCGCGGATAAAAAGAACATCTTCAACAGGTCCGCGTCCTTATATTTATTCATAAAATCCTTGATGGTAATAAAGTTACCCAGGGACTTAGCCATTTTCTGGCCGTTTATCGTCAACAGCCCATGGTGGATCCAGTATTTGGCAAAAGGTTTTCCGGACCGCGCCTCACTCTGTGCGATCTCATTTTCATGGTGCGGGAAGATCAGGTCCCTGCCGCCGGCGTGGATATCCAGGGTATCGGTCTTCAGGTATTTTTGGCTCATTACCGAACATTCGATGTGCCAGCCGGGCCGGCCCTTTCCCCAGGGGCTTTCCCAGAACGGCTCACCCTCTTTGGAAATTTTCCATAAAGCAAAATCCAAGGGATCATCCTTGGTTTCATCCGATTCTTTTCTTACCCCCGTGAGCATCGCCTCGATGCTCTGCCCGGATAATTTTCCGTAATCCTTGAATTTACGCACACTGAAATATACCCCGCTTTTGGTAGCATAGGCATAACCTTTATCGAGTAGGTCCTGGATGAACTTTTTTATCTCCTCGACATTTTTCGTGGCGCGCGGCTCTTCTTTACCATCTAAGATGCCTTCTTGTATCCCCAGAGTAACCAGGTCTTCTTTATAACTTTTGATATATTTCTCTACCAGCCCGCTCCATTCCATCTTTAACTCCCTGGCGCGGTTGATGATCTTGTCTTCGATGTCGGTGATATTGCGTACGAACCTCACCCTGAGCCCGCGGTATTCCAGGTAGTGCCTGAGCACATCAAAGATGTAAAGGCTGCGGCCGTGGCCGATATGGCTGTCGTCATAAACCGTAACGCCGCAGGTATAAATATTTACTTGCGGCGGATTGAGCGGAACGAGTTCTTCCTTCTTACGCGTTAAAGAATTATTTATCTGGATAGCCATGAAATGCTCAGCGTTTTTCCTCTAATTTCTTTATCCTCTGCTGGAGCTCCTCGATGGACTGCATTATCGGGTCAAGGATATGGATATGATCGAGGCTCACATCGATCTTCTTGCCTTCCTGTTTGGTGATCCTTCCCGGCACGCCCACTACGGTTGAATTCGGCGGCACGTCTTTGATCACTACGGCGTTGGCGCCGATATAAGAATTGTCCCCGACGGTAATATTTCCCAGTACCTTTGCCCCGCCACCGATGACTACATTATTGCCAATGGTTGGATGCCGTTTACCCTTAACTAAACCGGTACCTCCCAGGGTCACCCCCTGGTACAAAAGCACGTTATCGCCGATGATCGTAGTCTCACCGATCACCACTCCCATCCCATGGTCGATGAACAGGCCCTTTCCGATCGTTGCCCCGGGGTGTATTTCTATGCCGCTAAAGTGGCGCGATACCTGGCTGATCAGGCGGGCAAGGAAAAAAAGTTTCATCTTATAAAGCGCGTGCGCCAGGCGGTAGGCGACCAATGCGTGCAGGCCCTGATAAAGCAGGATTATTTCTAAAGCACTCTTGGCTGCCGGGTCCTTGGCCTGCGCTTCGCGGATCTCGCGGTTAAAAAATATGGCGATCAAAGTTATTTTTAGCGCTCCGATAGCGATTAAAATGAGAACAATATATAGAAGAATCATTTTCTCTTCTCCGTATTAAGGCTGACCACAGCATACGCTGCGATAGCCTCTTTTTTACCCAAGGGCCCCAGGCCTTCATGGGTCTTTGCCTTTATATTTATTTTGCCTACAGGAACTCCGAGTGTATCCGCTATTTTCCTGGCCATCTTTTCCTTGAATTTCTCCAGGCGCGGCGCCTCGGCGATAATAATTGCGTCGATATTATTCACTCGATAACCCTTTTTCTTTACCAGGGCGTAAATTTTTTTCAGTAAAATGCTACTAGAAATACCCTTGTATTTGGGATCTGTGTCCGGAAAATGTTTTCCGATGTCGCCTGCGGCTGCGGCACCCAAGAACGCATCGCCGAGCGCATGCAGCAGCGCATCCGCGTCAGAATGCCCGAGGAGGCCGTGCGAATAAGGAATAGCGACTCCGCCCAAAACGAGCCTTCTGCCTTTCTTCAAGCGATGAATATCATAACCAATGCCGATCCTCTGCATTATTCGATCACCCGGCTTACGGCCTTTGCAAAGATCAGGTCCTCGGGTGTAGTTATTTTTATATTAAAGTATGAACCCGGGACGACCTTTACCTTATGCCCTAATTTTTCCACTAATGCCGCGTCATCCGTAACATCGACGCGGGAAAATTTCTTATGCGCCTCCAGGATCAATTCTTTTTTAAAGGCCTGCGGCGTCTGTATCTCAAAAAGCCGGTTCCTCTCTATGGTCTGGACGACGCGGTTCTTGTTATCCACGCGTTTTATCGTCGGCTTGACCTCCACACCCGCGGCTGCCGCGCCGTATTTAGCGGCTGTGGATACCACACGGGAAATAATTTCTTTTTTGATAAACGGACGGGCCGCATCATGGATCAGTACGAGGCTCGAATGCTCATCCAAGTGTTTCAGGCCGTTCCTTACCGAATCCTGGCGCCTTACACCGCCCGCGACTATGCCTTTTATTTTCCTGAGACGGTATTTTAAAACGATACCGGAAAATTTACGCAGCTCTTTCTTATCCACGACCAAAATTATTTCTTTTATCCTTTGGTCAGCGCCGAGCGTTCTTAAAGAGCGGATGAGCATCGGCACGCCTGCAATTTCTACCAACGGCTTGGGGACACCGAGCCCCAACCTCTTGCCTTTGCCTGCTGCAGGAACAACCGCTGAAACAAACATTTTATCTAGCCAGTTTGGTAAAGACCATCTTGCCTGCCTGCGTCTGCAGGGCAGAGGTGACCAGCACGTTCACTTCCTGGCCGATCATCTTGCGGCCATCCTCTACCACGACCATCGTACCGTCTTCAAGATATCCCACTGCCTGATTATGTTCTTTACCTTCTTTGATCAGCTTTATCTTCAGCTCTTCTCCCGGGAAAACCACCGTCTTTATAGCATTGGCCACTTCATTGATGTTTACCACCTGTATACCCTGAAGAGTAGCCACGCGGTTAAGGTTAAAATCCACGGTCATGATCTTTGCTTCCAATAATTTTGCCAGTTTTATCAGCTTCGCGTCAACTTCATTGACGTCGGCGAAATCATCTTCGTGTATATTGATGTCGATATTGGGCTCTTTCTGTATTGCATGCAGTATCTCCAGGCCCCTTCTGCCCCTTTGCCGCTTTAAAGGGTCGGTCGAATCGGCGATCTGCTGCAATTCCTTCAAGACAAAACGCGGGATGATCACCTTCCCGGAGATAAAACCAGTCTTACTGATATCGGCAATACGCCCGTCGATAATGGCAGAGGTGTCGAGGATAATTATCTCACCCGCCCTGTCCTGGCGGCGCAGGCGTACGTAAGGTATGATCAGGTTAAATTCGTCTTTACCGCGTAGCCCTATAACCATACCCAAATAGCAAAAAATCAAGGTTACCGAAGCATTGATGAAATTCGATATATCCGGCGGAAGGCTGGAAATAACCATCGCCTCGGTAAGTAGCTTCGCCATGATCAGGCCCAGGATCAGTCCGAATACGGCGCTGGATAGGCCCTTGACGGAAATCTTCCTCAGGCCCGATTCCAGGAATATGATACCCAATGAAACAAGCGCCCCTAAAAAAACGCCGAGAATAATATTGCCAAAACTTTCTCCGACGCGGTAACCGAAGAATATAGATATGAAAACAAAAAGCGCGCGCACCATTAAAAGATTCATTACAAGGACCTCCTTACTCTTTAAAAACTATATCCAACGCCTCTTTGAGCGTAGACACCGCAAACAGCTCCATGCCGCCTGTTTTATAATCCAGGCCTTTCATATTGCTTTTCGGCAAAATACATTGTTTAAAACCCAGTTTTTCCGCTTCGTTGAGCCTTAAAGATACCTGCGAAACGCTCCTGACCTCACCTGCCAGCCCCACTTCGCCCAGGACTACCGTCCCGGAATCGATATTTTTATTCTGAAAACTTGAGGCGATCGCCAGGACTATCCCCAGGTCACAGGCAGGGTCCTCTACTTTTATCCCGCCGGCAACATTCACAAAAATATCTTCTGCCTCAAGGTGCAAACCCACTCTTTTTTCAAGAACCGCCACCAATAGGCTCAAGCGGTTAAAATCAAAACCCTGCGCGCGGCGACGGGCATAACCAAAACCCGAATGGCTGACCAGCGCCTGGATCTCTACCAATAACGGCCGGCTGCCTTCGAGTATCGAGACAACTACTGACCCGGAAACGTCGTGCGGTTTCTCGGAAAGAAAGATCTCAGAAGGGTTACTTACTTCCTTTAGCCCCGCGCCTCCCATTTCAAAAACGCCGATCTCGTTCGTCGAGCCGAATCTATTCTTTACCGCGCGTAATATCCGGTAACTGGAAAAACGGTCACCTTCAAAATATAATACGGTATCTACGATATGTTCCAGCACCCTCGGCCCGGCGATGGTGCCTTCTTTGGTCACATGGCCGATGATAAAAATGGTCGTCTCTGTTGTCTTGGCCAATTGCGTGAGTATGCCGGCACATTCCCTTACCTGGCTGACACTTCCGGGGCTGGATGAAATACTCGGTTCGAAAATAACCTGTATCGAATCGATGATCACCACCCTGGGCTTGATCTTTTTAATATGGGCGGCAATAAAAGAAAGGTCCGTCTGATTGACCACGTAAAAATTCGCTTCTCCGCGCGCGCCCAGGCGGTCGGCCCTTAGCTTCGTCTGCTCGACCGACTCTTCGCCGCTTACGTAAAAAACCGTGTGTCCCGACTTAGTCAGCTCATTAGAGATCTGCAAAGATATGGTAGATTTACCTATCCCCGGATCGCCGCCGATCAAAATTACCGAACCCGGCACGATGCCACCGCCTAAAACCCTGTCCAGCTCAACTAAGCCCGTATTTAAACGGGCACTTTGTTTAAGGCTGATATCTTTTAATAATACCGGCTCGTTTTTATAGAGGGATTCTCTCTGTTTATTCTTTTGCGGCTCGCTGGATTCTTCTTCCACAAAAGAATTCCAGCTGGAGCAATCAGGACACCTGCCCAGCCACTTCGGCGACTGATAGCCGCAGTTTTGGCAACTAAATATCGTCTTTGTTTTCATTATCTCGTTTTGAAGTTGGTCTTCTCTGGGTTAGGCTTTTCTTCTTTCGTACGATAAAGCAGTTTCCAGGGGTATTTACGGATATCCGCGGTAAAGGCTTCTATATTTGTATATACCGTCTCGTCGTAAATCAGCTTACCGATCGTGCCTTCGCCATGCCTGATCCCGGAGATGATCTCCTTTACATCCTGTAAAGTATCATATGACGAACGCATGATCGAATGCATAGGGATGGGGTCCTTGCCGACGATCGTATCTTCACTTTTCAGGAAACTGGCATAGTTTTTCCCAGGCATGATCTCGATGTATTTTTCACCCAGTAGCCCTAAGGTATTTACCAGGACCAGGGAATCCTTGGGGATCCTCACGTGCCCTTTTAAACGCACAATTACCTGGACACGGCTGACTTCATCTGACGAAGACGGGTTTATGATATCTACGTTCTTGACTTCTCCGACGTCGAGCCCGGCAAAACGCACGGGTGAACCGACCTTTACCCCGTCTACAAAGCCGAATACAACCTTTACGTTGTAACGGTTCGTCCATTCTTTAAAGTCGCCGATCAAAAGCACAAAAGCCACAAAAACGATCAAGCTCAAAAAGATGAATGTGCCTACTTTTAATTCTATGCTGGATTTTTCTGACATTTAATTCCTCCGGATTTTATAAAGATGTTTCCGTTATCGGCCCGATAGACAGGCCGTTGATAAATTGGTGTACGTAAGGATCACTGGATTCCTGGATCTCTTTGACCAAGCCTTCCTTAATGATCTTTCCGCCGAACATCATGGCAATTCTATCGCCTACTTTATATGCGCTTTTCATATCGTGGGTTACCACAATAGAAGTAACCCCTAATTTATCGCGTGTATTTTTAATCAGGTCATTGATACTGTCCGCGGTGATCGGGTCAACTCCGGTGGTCGGCTCGTCATAAAGAATGATCTCCGGCCCCAGGCAGATCGCCCGCGCCAGGGCGACGCGCTTTCTCATACCGCCGCTTAGTTCTGCGGGCTCTTTATCTTCTATCCCGCCCAGGCCCACCAGCTCCAGGGACTCTTTTACTTTTTTAGCGATCGTCCCCTTATCCAGATCAGTATTTTCGATCAGGCCGAATCCTACGTTCTCACCCACTGAAAGAGAATCAAACAAAGCCCCGCCCTGAAAAACCATACCCATCTTCAGGCGCAGGCGGTTCATTTCTTTTTCTTTCAATTTGGTGATCTCTTCTCCTTTTATGAATATCGTTCCGGAATCAGGCATAAGTATGCGCATAATGTGTTTTAAAAGGACGGACTTGCCGCATCCCGAGCGGCCGATGATCACCGTAGTCTCACCATCGCGTATTTTCAGGTTCAAACCATTCAATACCTGATGGCTATTAAAAGATTTGGAAACTTCTCGTATCTCTATCATGGCATAAGGAAATAAAATAACGCGGTAAATATACAATCCGCGGCGATGATCAAAATGAAACTTGAAACTACGCAGCGCGTCGTTGCCTTTCCTACGCCCTCCGCGCCTCCCGTAACCCTGAAACCCTCGAAACAACTTACTAAAGCGATGATCATACCAAAGACTACTGACTTTACCAGG
Organism: Candidatus Omnitrophota bacterium; assembly: GCA_028717645.1. Classification (GTDB taxonomy): domain Bacteria; phylum Omnitrophota; class Gorgyraeia; order Gygaellales; family JAMWDD01; genus JAQUNK01. The sequence continues at coordinate 78,984 of JAQUNK010000002.1, read as the reverse complement.
CCCACATATAAATCCTTAAAAAGCAAAGAATCGAAGGCGATCTTTGTATAAAGCCTGGAGGCGATATTCAACCTGTAAACACAGATGAGATAACCGCCGAAAATACCGATGGCATTGGCAAAAAGGACCAAGAGTGGCAGCATTACCGAAAAAGATAAAAAGCGGGGAACCACCAAATAGCGCACCGGGTCATTCGCTAGCGTCCGCAGGGCATCCACTTGCTCAGTAACCTGCATCGTGGCGATCTCTGCAGTGATCGCCGCTCCCACGCGGCCGGCCAGGATAAGCGCTGTGATCACCGGGCCCAATTCTCTGACCATGGACACAGAAAGTATGCCGGCAATATACATTTCCGAACCCAGGCGCTTTAACTGGTAAGCGGTATTCAGGGCCAAGATAATACCCTGAAAGAGGGCCAAAAGCGAAATCAACGGCAGGCTGTCCACGCCCACCCTATTTGCCTGCTGGAATAAACGCACCCTGTGCCAGGGATAACGGACGATGCTGGAAACGGTCTTCAACCCCAGTATGCTTAGTCCTCCCAGAAAATCCAGGAAGATAATGAATTCAGTGCCTATATATTCTAAAAAACTTTTCATGATTCAAAAACTAATGCCGCGTTTTTCACTGAAATTTTTATCGCTGAGCCTTCTTTAAATTTCCTGGAGATGATCTCTTCGGAAAGCGGGTCCTCCACATAACGCTGGATGGTCCGCTTTAATGGCCGTGCGCCGAAAACCGGGTCAAAGCCCTTGTCGATCAAGAATTGCTTGGCCTCATCGGTTACCTCCAGGCTGATCCCCTGCTCCTTAAGGCGGGAGGCGACGTAACTCAGTTCTATCTCCACGATCTTGGTCAGATGTTCTTTATCCAGCGGCCGGAAAACAATGATGTCATCGATGCGGTTCAGGAACTCCGGTTTAAAAGTCCGCTTTACTTCTTCCAGGAGCTTATCTTTCATTTCCTGGTAGGTCACTTCTTCTTTATGTTCCTTAAAGCCGAGTGAACTCTGTTTACGGATCAGTTCCGCTCCCACGTTAGAAGTCATGATGATGATCGTATTGCGGAAATCAACCTTGCGGGCAAAACTGTCGGTCAGACGGCCGTCTTCAAACACCTGTAAAAGCAGGTTGAAGACGTCGGGATGCGCTTTTTCTATTTCATCCAAAAGAATTACCGAATAGGGCCTACGCCTGACCTTTTCGGTAAGCTGGCCACCCTCTTCATAACCGACATATCCCGGAGGTGCACCGATCAGCCGTGAGACATTGAATTTTTCCATGTACTCCGACATATCCAATTGCACCAGGGCGTTCTCATCGCCGAACATATATTCGGCCAGGGCGCGGGCAAGCAGTGTTTTTCCGACTCCGGTCGGGCCGAGGAAAATAAACGAACCAATAGGCCTGCGCGGATCTTTGATGCCTGCGCGCGAACGCCTTACTGCCTGGGCAATGATCGCGATGGCCTCATCCTGGCCCACGACGTGCTTACGCAGCTCATCTTCTATTTTTAAAAGCTTATCGCCTTCTTTCTGTTCGAGTTTAAATATGGGTACACCCGTCCACTGCGAAACAATGTTGGCAATATCTTCTTCGGTGACTTCCGGCCGCAGCTTGTCCTTGGTTTGCTGCCATTCTTTATTCAGGCGCTCCAGTTCCGAACGCGCCTGCCTTTCCTGGTCCCTCAAAGAAGCTGCCCTTTCAAAATCCTGGCTCTTGATAAAGGCCTCTTTTTCTTTTCTTAAATTTTCTATTTTTTCTTCGAATTCTTTTATCTGGGGCGGTACGACAAGGACGTTGAGCCTGCAGCGCGAACCCGCTTCATCGATCAGATCCACAGCCTTATCCGGCAGGAACCTTCCGCTGATATAACGGTCGGATAATTTCGCTGCTGCTTCCAGCGCCTCGTCTTTAAAAGTAACTTTGTGGTGCGCTTCATATTTGTCCCGCAGGCCTTTTAAAATGGCCACGGTTTCTTCGACCGACGGCGGCTCGACAACAATGGTCTGGAACCTTCTTTCCAGGGCCGCGTCTTTCTCGATATATTTGCGGTATTCATCCATGGTTGTTGCGCCGATACACTGGATCTCGCCGCGGGATAACGACGGCTTCAGGATATTGGAAGCATCGATCGCGCCCTCTGCAGCACCCGCACCCACCAGAGTATGCAACTCATCGATAAAGATGATGACGTCTTGAGAACGTTTTATCTCTTCCATCACTGCTTTGATCCGCTCTTCGAACTGGCCGCGGTATTTTGTGCCAGCGACCATCAGCGCCAGGTCCAAAGTAACGATACGCTTATTCTTTAGGACTTCCGGGACGCTACCTGCGATGATCGCCTGGGCCAGGCCCTCGACAATTGCAGTTTTACCGACACCCGCCTCGCCGATCAACACGGGATTATTTTTGGTGCGGCGGCTTAAGATCTGGATAACCCTTTCTATTTCATTACGCCTGCCGATAACCGGATCAAGTTTATTTTCCTTAGCCAATGTAGTAACATCCCTGCCGAACGCATCCAGTGCCGGCGTCTTTGTTTTCGCTTGCGGCTGGTCAAAACCGGGGAGCGCTGAACCCAAGAGGTTCATTACTTCATTACGCACACCGTTCAGATCAAGGCCCAAATTCAATAATACCTGGCTGGCCACGCCTTCGCCCTCGCGGATCAGGCCAAGCAATAAATGTTCTGTGCCGATATAGTTGTGCCCGAGCGAGCGCGCTTCTTCCGCAGCCAGTTCCAACGCCTTCTTCGCGCGCGGCGTAAAAGGAATGTCCCCGATGATCTGTGTCGTCGGCCCGGGCTGCACTAATTTTTCGACTTCCAGCCGGATATTTTCCAGGCTCATCCCCATTTTCTGCAGCACCGCCGCGGCCACGCCTTCGCCTTCGCGGATCAAGCCCAGAAGGATATGCTCCGTGCCGATATAATCGTGATTGAACCTGCGCGCTTCTTCTTTTGCCAGGATAATGACCTTTCTCGCCCTTTCAGTGAAACGATTAAACATATTTTCTCCTCTTGCCATCTTTTCTGTCCTTTTTACTTACTGTTTGATTTTTAATTTTTCCCTGATGATCTCAGCCCTTTTTACGTCGCGTTCTTCGGAAGAGATCTTTTTTCCGACCATCTTCTGCAGGTGCGCCGGCTGTGTCAAAATAAAAAGTTCATTCACCGCGCAGCGGTCGATATTTTTGATGATCCCCGTGTCTACGCCAAGCCTGACCATAGAAAGTAATTCGATGGTCTCTTCGCTGTTTATGATATAGGCGTTTTCTAACGTGCCGTAACTACGCCAAACTTTATCCTCCAGGAATGCGCGGTTATTCGTAAGCAGCGCATTACGCGACTGCGTTTCCTGGTCGATGATCTGCCGGATGAGGCCGTTGATATTTTCGATGATCATTTCTTCGCTGTGGCCGAGCGAGATCTGATTGGAGATCTGAAAGAAATTCCCCGAGGCCTGTGTCCCTTCGCCATAGAGCCCGCGGGTGGTAAAACTTAATTTTGCCACGGCCTGAAGCACGCGGTTGATCTGGCGCGTCGCGACCAGCGCCGGTAAATGCAGCATCACCGAACCACGCATACCGGTGCCGGTGTTGGTGGGGCAGGCGGTAAGGTAACCCCAATTCTGTGAAAAAGCAAAGGTGAGCGTATCCGAAAGCTGGTCGTCTATTTTGGACATGATGTTCCAGGCCTCAAAAAGGTTCAGGCCCGACTGCATGATCTGCATACGCAGGTGGTCCTCTTCATTCACCATGATCGACATGATCTCTTCCGGCTCCAGGACCAGCGCTTTGCTATCCGTCTTCTGCGCGTGCTCATGGGACATCAAGTGCCTTTCGATAAGGAACTGCTTATCCAGGCTGTCCACCTCAGCCAATTTGAATAAACTGGCATTCTTAAAATAATCTATCTTGGCCACGGCCTCAGTGACCAACTCCAGGACTTTTTGCGATTGTTTCTCGTTCGCCCAGCTGGGAAAAGCCAGCTTATCTATGTTCCTGGCCAAACGTACGCGGGACGACATCACGATATCAGAGTTAGGGCCCGTGCTTTTCAACCACTCGCTGGTATGCTTTAATAGATCATTCAGGTTCATCGGGCATCTCCTTTGGTCTCTTTACCGGAGGAAACACCGGCCTTACTTTTCTGTGCTTCTTTGATCTGATCCCGTATGCGCGCTGCCTCTTCGAATTCTTCCGCTTCTACTGCTTTCTGCAATTTGTCGCGGAGAACCTGCATTTCGTCCTGGGGTGCCGCCTTTACCACCCGGGTCAATTTATGCGGTGCCTTGCCGACGTGCTGGCTGGTGCCGTGAATTTTCTTCAAAAGCGGTACCAGGTATTTTTTAAAGGCGTAATAACATTCGCTACAGCCGAGCCTGCCCATTTTGATAAAATTTTCATAGGTCATCCCGCAATTGGGGCACTTAAGCTTTACCGATTCTCCCTTTTCTTCCTGCGGCTTGCCGAATTCAGCCAACCCGGCCAAGAGGTCCGCCAGGCCGAACTGGCTTTCCATTTGCTGAGATTTTTTCCGGGCGCATTCTTCGCAAAGATGCAGTTCCGACATTTGATCATCGATGATTTCCGTCAGATGCACGGTAGCCTGATTTTTGCCGCAAATATCGCATACCATATCAGTGTATCCTCCCTGACAAATCGAATTTAATACTTCACTCCGTCTTTTTGCGTCAATTTTCTGAATTCGTTCAATAGTTTACGGGTTACCACGCCGGGTTTTCCGTCGCCGATCACCCTGCCGTCTACTTTCACTACCGGGATAATCTCGGCAGCAGTGCCGGTAAGAAAACATTCATCGCTGATATAGACCTCATGGCGCGTGATCACGTGCTCATGCGCGCCGATCTTCATTTTTTTGGCCAGCTCCAAAACCGCATCCCGGGTGATACCGCGCAGCGTACCCATGCACTGGGGCGGAGTATAAAGATGGTTTTTACGCACAGTAAAAATATTATCGCCGGTACATTCAGCCACGTAACCCAAAGAATCAAGCATAATCGCTTCTTCATAGCCGCAATTCACCGCTTCGATCTTGGCCAGGATATTATTCAGGTAATTCAGGGATTTGATCTGCGGATTGACCGCTTCCGGCAGGTTCCTCACCGTAGGCACGGTAATGATCGCCATTCCTCTTTTATATAATTCCTGCGGATAAAGGGCGATCTTGTCGGTAATGATAATGATCGCCGAGCGGCCGTAACACTTGCGCGGATCAAGCCCCAGGTCCCCTTCCCCGCGGGTAACGATCAGGCGGATATAGGCGTCTTTTAATGCGTTGGCCCTTAAAGTTTTGATCACCGCAGCGATAAGTTCTTCCTTAGAAAGCGGAATATGCAACATCAGCGATTTCGCGGACTCAAAAAGCCGGTCGATATGTTCTTGAAGTTTGAAGACGCGGTTATTGTATGAGCGGATACCCTCGAAAACTCCGTCTCCGTATAAAAGGCCGTGGTCAAAAACAGAAATCTTCGCGTGTTCTTTATTTACCAGTTCCCCGTTAATGTAAATTTTCATAAGGCCCCCTTAGTTTACCAATAAACCGTCTTTTAAATATAACCTTGTTCCCGCGATCTTGGCCACTTCTTCGTTATGGGTCACCAAGACTATGGTCATATTATTTTCTTTATTCAGCTTCTTCAGCATTTCTACCACTTCGTTGCCGGTCTTCGAATCAAGGTTACCCGTCGGCTCATCGCAGAAAAGGATCTCGGGCGAATTGATCAGGGCGCGGGCGATCGCCACCCTCTGTTGTTCTCCCCCGGATAATTCACTCGGCAGATGGGTTTTTCTTTTTTCTAGCCCCACATGCTTAAGCAGGGTCTCTGCTTTTTCTTCCAGCCCCGTACCTTTAATTTTAGCGCGGGAACACATGGCCGGTAGTAATATATTTTCCAATACATTGAACTCTGAGAACAAATGATAGAACTGGAAAACAAAACCAATCTTTTCGTTCCTGATCAAAGCCAGTTCTTTATCGGCCAACCGGTAAATATCGCTGCCGCCTAAAGATACCGCGCCCTGCGTGGGTTTATCCAGGCCGCCTAAGATATGCAGCAACGTCGACTTTCCCGCACCCGAAGGCCCGACGATGCTGACGATCTCGCCATGCCGGACCTTAAAACTTATACCTTTAAGCACGGGCAGCTCTTTTGCCCCATTCTTATAAACCTTGCGCAGGTCTTTTGCTTCTAACATTTATTCATACCTTAAGGCCTCGACGGTATTGAGCCTGGACGCCTTATACGCCGGGTATATGGTCGAAACCAGTGTAATTACCAACGCTGCCAAAACTATCAGTGCTATGTCCGGCCACCATTCCAAAGATACGGGCAGGTGGTCGATATAATAAATATCCGACGGCAGCTTGATAAATTGATATTTTTTTAGCAGCAGGCACGCCGTTACTCCGATGCCTGCTCCAAGGACCACTCCCAGGGACCCGATCAAGAGGCCCTCGAGCGTAAAGATCTTCCTCACTCTATCCGCAGGCATACCCACGGCCTTGAGTATCCCGATATCCTTGATCTTATCGGTGACCATCACGATGAGCGTGCTGATGATGTTAAAAGAGGCCACAAGGATGATCAGGGTCAAAATGATGAACATGGTCAATTTCTCTAATTTCAAAGCGGCGAAAAAATTAGGGTTCTTCTGCATCCAGGTCTTGACCAAATAATCATAACCCAAAGTTTTTTGTAACTGGCTCCTCACGCTATCCGCCAGATAAAGATTATCCAATTTTACAGCCATCTCTCCTGCCACATCAGCAGTACCGAGCATGGCCTGCGCCTGCTTAAGGTTTACGTAAACAAGGTTCAGGTCGTATTCATACATCCCGGAATTGAATACCCCGACCACTTTCAGATTATAGCTTTTACCCAGCGGAGAAAAAACTTTTAAAGTATCTCCCCGTGATACGCCCAGGTACAAAGCCAGTTCCCTGCCGATGATCACGCTGTCGCCCGTCAGGTCCTTCAATTGGCCGCGCACCAGGTAATCGTTCACCTTGGTCACTGTCGGCTCAGTGGCAATATCTATACCCTTTAGCCCCAGCGCGAAAACCTTTCCGCCGCTCATCACCAGGACCTGGCCGTGCATCACCGGGCTCACCGCCCGGATATGCGGCATTTTTAAAAGCACATTCCTTAAAGCCGTGTAGTCGCTTATCCCGTTATCCTTAGAAATAACGATGTGGGAATAATTACCCACGATCTTTTCTTTTAAATCCTTATCAAAACCGGTCATTACCGCCAAAACGATGATCAGCGCCGCGACACCGATGGCAATGCCCAGGATAGAGATCAAACTGATAATAGAAATAAATTTTTCTTTACGCTTAGAAACCAGGTATCTCCAGCTGATCACCAACTCAATAGGCAGCATTTATTTTCTTAATAATGGGAAGAGGATCACGTCTCTGATCGAAGCCTGGTTCGTCAGGAGCATCACTAATCTATCTATACCTATGCCCAGGCCTCCCGCCGGAGGCATAGCGTGTTCCAGGGCCAATACGTAATCTTCATCCACTGATTTTTGTTCCTCTGTGGGCAGATCTTCCAACTCTTCGATAAAACGCCGCTTCTGTTCTATGGGATCGTTCAACTCCGAGTAGGCATTGGCGATCTCAAACCCGGCAATAAATAATTCGAATCTTTCTGAGATAAGCGGATTATCTTTCTTAGTCTTGGCTAAAGGGCAAAGGTGCGTAAAATAATCCGTGAAAAATACCGGGTTGAAATTCATCCCTTCTTCCAGGACATCTTCCACGATCTTGACCACCTGAGAACGAGTAAGCTTTCCCTCAGGGACGTCGCGCCCTGCTTTTTTAAGCTTTGCCAACATCACCTCTGAAGAATCATCGGGATTGATATCGAATTTTTCCTTGATCACGCCGGCAAAGGATATCCTCGGCCAGGGGCCCTTAAGCTCGATTTCTTTCCCCTGATACTGGATGCTGGTAGTGCCTAAAATATCCTCTGCTAACTTCGGGATCAGCTCTTCGCACAGGCGCATCATATCTTCATAATCCGCGTAAGCCGTGTAAACTTCCAGCATGGTAAATTCCGGGTTATGCTTTGTAGAAACCCCTTCGTTACGGAAACTGCGGTTAATTTCATAGACCCGGTCAAGCCCGGCGACCAAAAGTTCTTTTAGATAAAGCTCCGGCGCGATGCGCAGGTAAAGGTCCATATTATATTCGTTGTGGAACGTCTTGAACGGCCTGCCGGCTGCGCCGCCCGCGACGGTATGCATCATCGGCGTTTCTACTTCCAAATAATCCCGCTCATCGAAGAATCTTCTGATGCCGGAAATGATCTGGCTGCGGCGCTGGAAGATCGTCTTTACTTCGTCGCTGGAAATTATATCCAGGTATCTCTGCCGGTAACGGATCTCAACGTCCTTTAAGCCGTGCCACTTCTCCGGTAATGGCCGCAGGGACTTGGAAAGCAGGGCGAGATCGGTCAATTTGATGGTCAGTTCCTGGGTGTGCGTCTTGAATAATTCTCCCTGCATAGCGACGATGTCTCCGATATCCAGGTCCTGGAAAAAATCGAATTTTTCTTTGCCGATCAGGTCTTCCTTTACGTAAACCTGGATCTTAGCGGTAGAATCTTTGAGGTCGGCGAAACAGGCCTTTCCGTGCTGGCGCTTGGCCATCAGCCTTCCGGCTAAAAGAACGGCCTTACCTTCCTGGAAATTTTCCCTTGCCTCCTGGATAGGAATGCGTCCGGACAAACCCCGGCCAAAAGGTTCAATGCCCTTTTGCTTTAAGGCAGAAACCTTCTCTTTTCTCTGTTTAATTATCTCGCTTAATTCCATAATTTATAGTCCTTTAAAGACACCGAACCCTATGATTTGGCATAAGATAAGGTAATTTATTATACTGAAAAATTAGGGGGATGTCAATCAAAAGAGAGGCGGAAAATTACTTAAGAAATACGCTCTTGGTTGTCCATGTATGGCCTGAGCGCGTCGGGGATAAGGATAGAACCGTCTTTCTGCTGGTAATTTTCCAGGATAGCGATGAATGTCCGCGGCATGGCTACACCTGAGCCGTTCAAGGTATGCACAAAATTCACTTTTTTGCTCGTTTTTTCCCGGAAACGGATGTTTGCACGGCGCGCCTGGAAGCTTTCGAAATTGGAACAACTAGAAACCTCCAGCCACTGGTCCATGCCGGGAGCATAAGCCTCGATATCGTAGCATTTTGCTGCTGAAAAACTGATATCCTGCGTAGAAAGAAGTTTTATCCGGTAAGGCAGGCCTAAAAGCTGCAGCACGGTCTCTGCATTATTGAGTAATTTTTCCAATTCATCATAAGAAGTTTCCGGCCGCACGAACTTTACCAACTCCACTTTATCAAACTGGTGCACGCGGGTCAGGCCTTTGGTATCTTTACCGTAAGAGCCCGCTTCCCGACGGAAACAGGCCGAATAAGCCGTATAATAAACGGGTAATTGCTCTTCATTCAAGATCTCATCGTTAAAAATATTGGTTACCGGGACCTCGGCCGTAGGGATCAGGAACAGGTCATCATCTTTAAGCCGGTACATATCTTCTTCCAATTTAGGTAACTGCCCGGTGCCGGTCATGGAACGGCGGTTCACCAAAAACGGCGGGAAGATCTCGGTAAATCCGTGTTTCTTTGTGTGCAGATCAAGCATAAAATTGATCAACGCCCTTTCCAATTTCGCGCCCCAACCCTTGTAGAGGATAAAATTAGAAGCGGCTATTTTAGCACCGCGGGCGAAATCTACGATGTCTAAATGCTGGGCTAGTTCGATATGCGTAAGCGGTTTAAAATCGAATGCGCGCTGTTTACCCCACTCGCGCACGATCTCAGCCTTATCCGGCTCGCCCACGGGTACACTTGAATGCGGGATATTGGGTATGGTCAACAGTATCTTGTCTATTTCCGGGTCGAATTTCTTCAGTTCTTTTTCGCGTTTGTCGATTTCAGCTGAGATACTCTTCATAGAAGCGATTTTTTCTTTGGCGTCTTTCTTCCCTTTTAAAAGAGCGGCGATCTCGTCATTGGCTTTGTTCTGCTTTGCCCGCAGTTCTTCGACCTCTAATAAGATCTTCCGACGGGAATTATCTATCTCGATCAGCTGATCGAGGTTCAAATTTAAATTACGCTTTTTAAGCGCATCTTTTACCTGTTGCGGATTTTCCCTGATGAATTTTATGTCTAGCATTTTTACCCCTTATCACTTACCCCTTAATAACACCGAGGGGTCTCATCCGGCAGACGCGTTTCGATATTCCGGCATCATGCACCACTTTCACCACATCATTCACGTCTTTATAGGCCTGGGGTGCCTCTTCGACGATCGTCCCGCGGCCCGAGCCTTTTACGGTTATCCCTTTTGCCTCTAGTTCCTTTAATAGTTCAGTAAAATTTATCGTCCGCGTTGCTTCGGCGCGCGATTTCAGCCTGCCCGCACCGTGGCAGGTACTCCCAAAAGTCTCTTCTTCCGCTTTTTTCGTTCCGACGAGCAAATAAGAATTCCTGCCCATATCCCCGGGAATGATCACCGGCTGCCCGGTTTTTTTGTACCTTTCAGGCAGCGCCGGGTTGCCCGGGCCGAAGGCGCGCGTAGCGCCTTTTCTGTGCACGCAAAGTGTTTTTTCCTTGCCGTCGATATTATATTTTTCTATCTTTGCAATATTATGCGCAACGTCATAGATCAGGGACATCCCCATATCCTGCCAGCTGCGTTTAAAAAACCTTTCAAAGGCCAGGCGCGCCAAGTGCATCAGGCACTGCCGGTTGGCCCAGGCGTAATTTGCCGCACATTTCATCGCCCTTAAATAACTTTTCCCTTCTTCGGAATCAAGCGGCGCACAAGCCAACTGGCGATCCGGCACATTGATCTGGTATTTGGACAGGCAATGCACCATATTCTTGACGTAATCGTCGCAGATCTGGTAACCCAGGCCGCGCGAACCGGAATGGATCATCAACGTGATCTGACCCTCGCTCAAACCAAAGGCATCACAGGCATCGCGGTCATAAAGCTGGTCGATCATCTGTACTTCCAGGAAGTGATTCCCCGAACCCAATGTTCCTGACTGGGCCTTGCCGCGATCATAGGCTCGGTCGGAAACTGCCGACGGGTCTGCCCCGGCAATGGCACCGCGCTCTTCGGTACATTCTAGGTCATCTGTAGTGCCATAACCTCTTTTTACCGCCCAGCCGGCGCCCTGGATCAAAATTTCTTTTTCTTCTTTAGCACTTACTTTTATCGCGCCAGTTGAGCCGAGGCCGGCCGGAATATCAGAGAACAAAACGTAAGTAAGGTCCTTGATCTTATCTTTTATTTCTTCAAACTGAAAATTCGTTTTTAAGAGCCGCACACCGCAGTTGATATCGTAACCTACTCCGCCGGGCGAGACTACACCGCCGTTGTCTGCGTCGGTTGCCGCTACTCCACCGATGGGAAAACCATATCCCCAGTGGATATCCGGCATGGCCAAAGATGCCCTAACAATACCAGGTAAAAAAGCAACATTGGCCACCTGTTCGGCGGCCTTATCGTGGCGGATGTCTTTTAATAATTTTTCATCCGCATAAATAATCCCCGGGACACGCATCCCCGCCTTGTAATTCTTGGGGATACGCCAGCGATAATCGTCGATTTTTTCTAAAACACCCTGCCAAAGATCAGACATCGAATATTACCTCTGCCTGCCAACCGGATTTACTTTGCATGAGTTTCAACTCATGGTAAGTAGCGGCTTTGACCTCGGTCTTCAGCCTATAGCCTTGGGCAGGCTCACCCAGGACAACCGCTTCTAAACTGCTGTCGTCCATCCGTCCTATCTTAAAATCGCAAAAAATCAGGTTTTTTGTGGCGGAAAGGGAAATTAATTCGTTGAGCCAATTGACAAGAAGTTCTTCCCGGGTTTGTGCGCTCTGTTTTATTTTTATTTCTTTTTTCTTACAGGGTTTTTTCTCTTCTCTGCGGGCGATAATTTCGAACAGGCTGGAGGCGACATTCTGGAATAGGCCCTTGAGGTCTCGGCCCTTTACCCTGATGCCCAGATCCGCGGTATGTTCGATAAGTTCGTATTTTTTCACCCAATGCTCACTTTTGTTAAAGCAAAAGTGGTGGGCCATGTAGGAGTCGAACCTACGACCTTGACATTAAGAGTGTCCTGCTCTGCCAATTGAGCTAATGGCCCGAATCTAAAGTTAAATTATAATATCATTTTTGGGGGGATTTAGCAAGACTAAAAATCGGGTAAGTTTTTATGGTTAGGCGCTATTTTATGACGCTCCCTGTTTTGACTTCTTTTTCCGGTATGAGCAGTGAGATCCCGTTCTCGTCGCTGGCCGCCAGAAGCATGGCCTGGCTTTCGATGCCCCGCAGTATCGCCGGCTCTAAATTATTTACCACGGCGATCTGTTTACCGATGAGCGTTGACTTATCCGGGTAACTTAACCGGATGCCGGCGACGATCTGCTTGGTGGCCTCGCCCAAGTCAATGGTCAGCACATAAAGCTTATCGGCGTTGGGATGTTCCTGCACGTCTTTAATTTTAGCAACTTTTATCTCCAGCTTCTTAAATTCCTCAAAGGTTACCATCGTATCTCCTTTTAACGCGCCTGGCAGGACTTGAACCTGCAACGCCTAGCTCCGAAGGCTAGCGCTCTATCCAATTGAGCTACAGGCGCACACCGCTAAAATTAGCGCTTTATCCTCCGCCGAAGGCGGATCAGCCTATGGCTGAAATTGAGCTACAGGCGTAAGCCTAAAGAATCTCGCACTTCGGCCCTAAAATTTCTTTTACCTTATTTAATTTCCGCTTGTCCGGAGGCTTTATACCCGCTAACGCGGTGTGGCGCACCGGCGTATTCAATTGGATCTTATCCGGGTCGATCCGCGCGATAGCTTCATTCAGTTTCCGGATGTGGTCTAAGTCATCGTTTATCCCCTTGACCAGCATTACTTCCAGCCAGATCTTACCCCGATAAGCTTTGCGGAATTCAACAAGTGCTTCAATGATCTGATCAACCCTGAGCCCCTCTTCAGGCCGGTCTATTTTGTTGAATATATCCTGGCTCGCAGCATCCAGCGACGGCACGACCAGATCAGCGGACTCAAGGCCCTTACGCACCTCGGGTTCGGTGAGGAACGAACTGTTGGTAATTACCGCGACCGGTACGGAAACGATATTTTTTATTTCCTGGATGACCTCGCCGATCTTCAGATCCAACGTAGGTTCCCCAGACCCGGAAAGAGTAATGTAGTCGATCTTTACTTCCGGATTATTTTTAAACCAGGTCTTTATTTCAGACAGTAATTCCTCTTGATCAAAATATTCTTTGCGCAGCTTGGTTTTAACGCGCGTCTCGCCCAACTGGCAATACACGCAATCAAAATCGCAGGTTTTGTGCGGGACGAGGCTCACGCCTAAAGATACGCCCATTCGCCGTGAGGTCAAAGGCCCATAAAGATACTTCATAATACTCCCACAAATCCCGCACCTTTTATCTATTCAAATGTATTGTTTTTAAAAACCTGGGATTAAAAAGGCGCGGGATAAAGAAAAAGGGATAGCTTAACTATCCCTTTTTGAATCATTAACCTGAAACGTAAAAACGGCTGATTACACCTTTACCAAGCAATTCTGAGATCCGACCGAATTGGCTACCCAATTCTTGCAAGCAGGGTCATTCCACCAATTGCCGTCAACGATAAATTTGTATTCGTGATTTCCCATGGTCAGGTCTGTCTTTATCTTCCACAGGCCCTTGCCATCTTTCTTCATCTTCATATTACTGGTATTCCAGTTATTGAAGTCCCCAGCCAAATAAACGGTCTTGGCATTTGGCGCAAAAAGCTTAAATTCCATACTTTTTTTATTGGCCATTTTCCCGCCTCCTTTTTGCTTTGGTAAAGTTAAGTTTACACAAAAAACAAAGGGCTGTCAAGGAAAATAAATGAGGACATGGCTTACGGAGCGAAGCGAACGTAAGTCATTTGTCCGAATTTATCCCGCCCTTTTGGGTTATTTATACTGCAATTGTCGATCAAAAGGGCGGGATTATACGCTGACGATACAAATATCGTTACTATTTGCAAATCTTAAAGTTATATCTCTGTCTAAAAACAGGGTTTTTTCGGCCTCGATAGCCAAACAAAAGGCTTTTGAGCGAATAAGCGTCTTGATCGTCCTTAGCCCTACTACCGGGATATCGAAGCGCATATCCTGTTTGGGCTTACTGACCTTGACCACCACTGCCCCGCCCCGGCTAATCATGCCACCCCGGCGAATAGTTGCATCGGTGCCTTCTAGGGCTTCTACAGCCACCACTGCCTTATCTTTTACCACTACGGTCTGCCCGATGTCAAAAGCGGCAATATATTTTGCTGCCTCCATGCCGAAATAGATATCTTCCCATTGTTTAAAAGTAGGCTGGTGCCTGGTCAAAACGCCCTTTTTGGGCAAATATTCTTTCAGGAACTTGGTAGAGTCCACAAGTTTAAGTCCCGCTGATTCTAATTCCTGCGCCACCGCACCAAAAATGGTATCCGCTTTTTTATCTTTTATCTTACTTAAAATGCGCGCGAAATTTTCGTTCTCAATAACCCGCTTATTAAACAAATGCTTAGGATGTATCTGGCCGGCCATGGCGATCTCTTCCAGGCCCTCTTTTTTAAATATCTCGAATATCTTTTTAAATTCCCAGACCTTTATCCAGAATATTTTATCTACTATACTGCTTAACCTGAAGCTAGTCTCGCCCCTTACCGCCACAGCGATAACCACATGGCCCTGCTTTTTGGCCTCTCGGCTAAAAAGCAAAGGAAAACTCCCCCTACCGGCAATCAAACCAATTTTCTGCATAATCTTTGGCTAACAAATGCCTCTTTTTGAATTTTTAATAAAATTTATCAAGTAAGAAATCTCATCGCCCGCAGGAACTTCAGCGAGAATTTTTTCAACGGCGTGAGAAATAGCCAATTCCGAATTGAACAGCAGTTTAAAGGCGTGTTTCAGGTTGGAAATTGTTTCTGCGCCAAGGCCCGCGCGCCGCAGGCCTACCAGATTCAGGCCGTAGGTTCTCGTGGGATGCCCGTCGGAAGTAGAAAACGGCGGGACATCCTGCACAACCTTGGAACAACCTCCGATAATAGAAAGTTTTCCTATGCGGGTAAATTGGTGGATAGCGACGAGGCCGCCGACTACCGCCTTATCTTCTATGGTTACGTGCCCGGCGAGTGTGCCGCCATTGGCGATAATACAGTCGTTACCGACTACACAATCATGGGCCACATGCGAATAAGCCATGATCAGATTATTGTTTCCGACTGTTGTCTTCCCGCCCTCACCCGTGCCGACATTCAAGGTGCAGTATTCGCGGATAATATTTCCGTCGCCTACTTCTAAATAAGAAATCTCGCCCTTGTATTTTAAGTCCTGCGGGACGCTGCCCACTACCGCGCCGGTGAATATCCGGCAATTCTTGCCGATAGCGGTATGGCCGTCGATAACACAAAAAGCCCCGATCTGTGTGCCCCCGGCGATACTCACATTATCGCCAATCACGGTATACGGGCCGACTTCTACATCGTCTGCCAGACGGGCCGACTTCGAACAGATCGCCTGCGAGTGTATATGCGCCATTTATTCCTCGACTAACGCGAACATTAATTCTGCCTCTACTGCTACTTTACCGTCTACCAATGCGCGGCCAGAAACAAGCCCGGTCTTGGATTTGAATTTCAATACCTCTACTTCTAAAACAAGCTGGTCTCCGGGAACAACTGTTTTCCTGAATTTTACGTTATTTGCCGCCAGAAAATAGGCTAATTTACCGCGGTTCTCCGGGCCGGAAAGCATCATGATGCCGCCTGCCTGCGCCATGGCCTCGATCATGATCACCCCGGGCATGATCGGCTTTCCCGGAAAATGCCCGACGAAGAAATAATCATTGATGGTCACGTTTTTTACGGCGGTAATACGTTTGCCCTGCTCCAAAGATAAGACCCTGTCCACAAAAAGAAACGGCGGCCGATGCGGCAGTATCTTCATAATCGTCGAGGCGCCGAACTCTTGGCCGAATTCAGAATTATAATTCAATTTTATCCCGCCCAGGGACTGTTTGTCTTTTTGCTGCTTCAGTTTAGATAAAAGTTTAAGATTGAGCGCGTGCCCGCTTTTTACGGCGATGATGTGGCCCTTAATAGGCATACCCAAAAGATAAAGGTCGCCCATCAGGTCCAAAACCTTATGCCGGACGAATTCATCGCCAAAACGCAGTTTGTTATTAACTACGCCGTCTTTGCCCATGACCAGGGTATTTTCATAATTGGCCCCCAGGCCAAGGCCTTTATTTTGTAAATTCTTTGCTTCATCCTCCAGGCAGAATGTGCGAGCGGGGCCCAACTCCTGTTCGAAACGCTCGCGGTCGGGAAAAATATCCAAGTATTGTGCCTTTAAGAGAGGGTGGTCATAACTTAAGGTATAGGAAATACGTAACTCCGGCGCAGGCGTAACCATGATACAGGCGCCGTTATCTTCTATGACGGCCGATTCTCTGACGAGAAAATAGTTCTTAGGCTTAGTTTGTTCAACTATGCCCGCCTCTTTTATCGCCTTTACGAAGTCCCGCGCCGAACCATCCATGCCGGGGATCTCGTTATTGTCTATTTCGATATTTAAATTATCTATCCCCACCCCAGCCAGCGCCGACATAAGATGCTCGATGGTATGGATCTCGGCATTGTCTTTTCCTATGGAAGTACGCCGATAGCCGTGCAGAAGCGAAACTAAATGCTCGGCGTCCGCCTTGATCACGGGTTTACCAGGCAGGTCTATGCGGATAAAATTTATACCCTCATCGACGCCTGCAGGCTTAAAGGTAATGCTTACCTTATTCGCGGTATGCAAGCCTACCCCGCTTAATTTTACAGACTTCGCGATTGTTTTTTGATTATCCATTATTTTTTCTTCAGCTGTTCCTCGAGGGCCTGGATTTTCTTCTTCAATCCCTCGACTATCTCATAAAGGTGCGGTAGCCTCTGTACGCAGGCATTGACTTTTTTGGCCTGGCTTTGTTCTTTCGCCGGATAACCCCAAACGTAGGTATTGGCCGGGATGGATTTGCTCACTCCCGACTGCGCCATGACTACGACGTTATCTCCCAGCGTAATGTGCCCAACCAGTCCCGATTGCCCGGCAAGGATGACATTTTTACCGATTACGGTACTGCCGGAAATACCTGCCTGGGCCACGATAATAGAGTTTTCACCGACCACAACATTGTGCGCTATTTGCACCAGGTTATCTATTTTTGTACCTTTGCCGATGACCGTTTTTTCGAATCTCGCCCGGTCAATGGTTACATTTGCGCCTATCTCTACATCATCTTCGATAACGACGATGCCTATCTGCGGAATGCGCTGATGCAGGCCCTGAACACTCGCAAAACCAAATCCGTCGGAGCCGATCACCGAGCCGCTGTGTATCACAACACGGCTGCCGATATCTACCGCTTCCCTGACGCTGACATGCGGATAAATCAGCGTATCCTTACCGATCTTTGCATTATGGCCGATATAACAACTTGGGTAAATGGTCGTGTTGTCACCGACGGATACCCCTTCTTCTACCACCGTATAGGCACCCAAGGAAACACCCTTACCCAGCTTAACATCCTTACCTAATACAACGCTGGGATGTATACCCTGGGGATGCTTGACCTGGGATGGTGAGAATAAGGCGACCACCTTGGCAAAAGACAAAGACGGATTGTCCGTGCGGACCAATGGCCGGGGGCAGGATCGAACTTCTTTAGAAACGATGACCGCAGATGCCTGGGTCTCGTCCAGAAGAGGGGAATATTTAGAATTGGCCAAGAAAGTAATATCACCTTTCTTGGCCTCTTTTATTCCGCTTACACCGTTAATTTCCGTACCTGCATCGCCCACGACCTCGCCACCAACCAACTCGGCTATTTCTTTTAAGGTCATGCGCATTGCTTTATTTACCTTTATAACCACCCCTGAGTATCTTCAAGACCTGCTCGGTGATATCCGAATCAGCTGTTTGATAAACCAGGATACGGTCATTAAGGATCAGGGTATACCCTTGTGAAAGAGAATACTGCTTCACGGCGTTTTCAATATCTTTTAATATTTCCTTGACCCTTTCATCTCTATCCTTAAGCAACTCTGTTTGCTTTTGATTGTCGAATTCCTGAAGGGCCTTTACCTTATTTTCTAATTCGGTCTTTTTCGCGGCCTTTTCTTTATCGCTTAAAAGATTGTATTTTTCCTGGATCTGCTTAATATCGTTTACCTTCTTTTCTCTTTCAGATTCATAAGCCTTTTCTTTACCGGTCAATATCGCATCGTACTCTTTGGTCTTGCCATATTCATCGAACAATTTGGTTAAATTCACATGGCCGACCTTATCTGCCGCCATACACATCTTCGCCGGCAACGCCAAAAGTAACGCGATAGCCAATACCAATAATACTCTTTTCATAAAACCTCCTCCTTGTTTTACTTAAAGTTTAGAAACTACGGCTCATGCTAAAATGCATTTTACCGCCGGACCTTTTCTCTTCACCGGGCTGTTTATCGAAAGGAATACCGTAATCCAGGGCTATGGGGCCGATAGGGGTCTTCAGGCGTACGCCGAAGCCGGCGCTGGAAAATAGCCTACCTTTGCCAAAATCATTTTTCTTGGCCCAAACATTACCTGTATCATAGAAAACCACGCCTTTTAAGAAATCAAATATGGGATAAATATATTCTACGTTACCGATAAGCATCGCGTCGCCTCCGAGCCTATCCTGTGTTATCGGATCCATAGGGCCGATGCTGCGTTCATCATAACCTCTGATCGTAGTACCGCCGCCGGCAAAGAACCTTTCATAAATAGGCACATCGTCGCTCTTGCCGTAGGCAGCGGATAAGCCCGCCCTTAGCCTTAATTCCAAGGCTGAATTATTCACCAGGGGGAAAAAGTGGCTGGCCATACCAAAAAATTTATAGAAATCCTTGTCTCCGCCCAAGCCTGCGCCCTGAACAGAACCGGTTAAGAGATTTCCTCTGGTCGGGGCAAAAATATTGTTCCGGCTATCAAAGCCCATGCCAAAAGTAATACTACTAATGGTATTCTGGCCCTGTTCTTTCTGCAGGTCCTGCGTAGCATTCACATCGATGTCACTGATCTTGATCACATCATATTTGTACATTATATCGGCCCTGACATGGTCGGTAAGGGCCCTGCCGAGGCGAAGATCCCCTCCGGAAACATCCTGCTTATAACCATAACCTACACCTTCGTCACGGTCATGCGTCTCTTTATAAGCATCAAAACCGAAAGAAACCGGGTAATCGAACAACCAGGGTTCGGTAAAGCTCAGGCTGTAATCACTGCTGATACTACCCAACTGCGCGCGTAGTTTCAGGTCCTGGCCCGCGCCGGTAAAATACGGAAAATTCTTCCAGTCAAAATTCTTCTGCTCCACTTCCACGAACCCCAAGATCTTATCCACGGTGCTATAACCGCCGCCGAAGGAAAAAGAACCGGTTTTTGTTTCTTTTACATCGACGATCAAATTCCTTTTATTGGGCACAGATGTGGCCTCGGTCTCATAGCCGACATCTTCGAAGAAACCAAGGTTGGTAAGCCGCTCTTTACTGCGCCTTAACTTATCTCCATCGAATCTCTCGCCGGGAAGTATCTTCAATTCGCGCCGGATGACGACGTCTTTGGTCTTTATATTGCCCCTGATCTTTATTTTGTCCACATAAGAAATTTCATTCTCTGTAATATTATAGGCGATATCTATTTTATTCGTCTCAGGGTTCAATGCAGAAGTACTAGAAACCCGCGCCATAATATAGCCTTTATCGAAGTAAAGAGAAAGGATATTATTCTCATCTTCCTGCAGGCCGTCGTTGCTGAACACCTTGCCGGGAATAACCACCGCCAGTTTATCTCTTATCTGTTTTTCGGTCAGGTCGCGGTTACCTTCTATGGAAACATTTCCGACGTAATATCTTTTGCCTTCTTCGATATTAAGGGTGATGTAGATAAATGGCTTAGTGGGATGGCGGCGGATGGTATAATCTACTTTCACGTCGCTGAAACCTTCGTGGCGGTAAAACGATTTTACTCTTTCGATGTCTTCCTGGAACACCTCATCCTTTAAAACACCCGCGTTAAAGAGCCAGGCGGTCTTGGTCTTGATCAACTTCAGTATCCTTCTGTCCGAAAATGCCTTGTTGCCCTCGACGTAGATCTTTTTTACCTTTGCCTTTGCGCCCTCAGCCACGACAAAAGCAACATTGACCTTGTTCGTTTCCGTGCTTTGGTCTATGCGGTAATCGATCTTAGCGTCGGCAAAACCTTTTTTCTCGTATATGCCTTTTAAAGTGGCGACATCGTCCTTTAAGGTATTGTAATCTAAGTATTGGCCCTCTTTGGCCTTGATCTGTTCTTTTAGTTTTTCCGGCTTAAGGTAATAAAGCTTTTTCATGCCCTCAAAGGTTATCTTACCTATTATCGGCTTCTCGACCACGCTGATAATGACCTTGACCCCGCCTTTATAATCTTCGGTATCAATTTTGATGTCGCTGAAATAGCCCAAAAGATACAGCCTTTTCAGGTCATCGCTGACAATGTTTTCCAGATACGGGCTGCCGATCCTGGTTTTGATCTTTGAAGTAACGGTATTAGGGCTGATGGATTTGCTGCCTTTTACTTCGATAGCCGTGACCATCTTCTGTGCGGTTTCTTGTTCAGAGGCAGCGGAAGATTCATCCTTGGCTAAAACACAAGTAAAAGAAGCGAGGACAAAAAACAGGGCGAGGCTTAAAGTTATACGCTTGGAAGTGTTTGACATAATTGGAATATATTATATCGGATTAATGAAAAAAATCAATTTAATTATTCTTATTCTTCTACCCTGCTCAGGTTCTCAAAACGGGTATATTCCTTGATAAAGGTAAGCTTTACAGAACCCACCGGGCCGTTCCTTTGCTTGGCAATATTCACTTCCGCAATACCCTGGTTCTCCGGTGTAGGATTATAATATTCTTCTCTCAAGAGCAGCGCCACCACATCGGCATCCTGCTCGATGGCGCCGGATTCCCTTAAGTCTGATAGCTGCGGCCGGTGGTCATTGCGGGATTCTACGGCGCGGGAAAGCTGGCTCACTGCGATCAAGGGTAAATTCAATTCTCTTGCCAGTGCCTTAAGTGAACGGGAGATTTCTGAGATCTCTTCCTGGCGGCTGTCGATCCTGGAAATGCTGCCGCGCATCAACTGCATATAGTCTAAAATGATCAGCTGGATATCGTGCTTGGATTTTAGCCTGCGGGCCTTGGCGCGCAATTCAAGCACGGAAAGGCCGGGTGTATCGTCTATGAATAAAGGCGCCTCGGATAATTTCCCCGCCGCAGCGGTGAGCTTCGGCCAATCTGACTGGGAAAAATATCCTGTGCGTACGCGCTGTGCGTCCACGCGGGCATGCGTACAAAGCAGCCTCTGCACCAGCTGTTCTTTAGACATTTCCAAGCTAAAAAAGGCTACGGGCATTTTTTCATTTATGGAAACATGTTCCGCTATGCCCAAGGCCAAAGCACTCTTCCCCATGGAAGGCCTTCCCGCCACAATAGTCAGGTCTGAAGGATGCAGCCCCGCGGTCTTAATGTCAAACTCTACATATCCGGAGGGTATGCCGGTAACGTGCGTTTTTTTCTGGTATAATTTATCTATTGTTTCGATACTTGCTTTGACGACTTCTTTTAGTGAGGTGATCGCGGCCTTAGGCTTACGGTCGGCAATATCAAAGATCATCTGTTCCGCGCGGTCAAGCACCTGCTGGATATCCGCTTCCGACTCATATCCTAAAGAAACGATCTGCGTAGCATTGTTGATCAGGGACCTGAGGATACTTTTTTCTTTGATTATTTTTGCATAATGCTGGGTATTGGCCGTGGTGGGGACAGTATTGACCAATTGGGTGAGGAAACTTACTCCGCCTATTTCTTCCAGCTCGCCTCTTTTCTTCAGCTCATCAGAAATAGTGATCAGGTCTACGGCTTTGTTATTATTATAAATATCAATGGCCGCTTCGAAGATCTTTTTGTGGGCGTCCTTGTAAAAACAGTCGCGGTCTAAAAGCTCGATGCCGCAGGCCACTGCTTCTTCATCAAGCAGCATAGCGCCCAAAACGGCCATTTCAGCTTCCAGATTCTGCGGCGGAATCTTTTCTAAGATTGCTTCTGAAGGCATAATCTTACTTTTTTACTATCCAGATCTTTATATTTGTAGTTACTTCGGGATGCAATTTCACCGGCACTTCGAATATGCCGGTAGATTTTATCGGCTCATCCAAAAGGATCGCCTTCTTATCGATCTTGAACCCTTCATCTTCCAGAACGCGGTGAATTTCCACGGAAGTTATGCTGCCGTATAATTTATCTTCTTCGTGAACTTCGCTAGAAATAGTGAAAGACTTGCCGGAAAGCTTTTTTGCCACTTCCAGGGCGTCTTTTCTGGTTTCTTCCAATGCCTTCTGCCTGATCAACTTTTCCTGCTCTAACTTTTTAAGATTTTCTTTCGTCGCAGGCGCAGCCAGGCCATTGGGGATAAGAAAATTCCTGGCAAAACCATCCTTTGCCTTGATCACATCTCCGACCTTGCCTAATTTCGGTACATCCTGTTTTAAGATTAATTCTTGCATTTTTATACCTTTACATACGGCAAGAGTGACATAAACCTCGCCCTTTTGATCGCCTCGGAGAGCATCCTTTGATGTCTGGCGCAGTTCCCGGAAAGACGGCTGGAAAAAATCTTGCCTCTATCAGTAAGAAACCTCTCCAACCTTTTCATATCCTTGTAATCCAATGATTCTGTATTGTCTTTACAAAATCTGCATACTTTCTTACGAAAGATGAACCCGCCCTCGGGCCTTTTGGAAAATTCTCTCTTCTTGCCTCTTTTGTCCGTTCCTCTACTCTTTGATATTATCATTTGCTTTTTCCTCGCCTTCTTCTAACCACGAATTGGATGAATATGTCTCTTCACTCGGCTTCTGCTCGACCTGTATTTCTTCGACGCCAGCGCCTGAGCTCTTTTGTTGTTGCGGAGCGCCCAGGAATTGCACGCGTTCCGCCCTTACCTCTACTACATTGCGCTTCTGGCCGGCGTTATCTTCCCAGGAGCGCGACTGCAGCCTTCCCTCGACCAAAATCGGCTGGCCCTTGCGCAGGTATTGATTGCAGGTCTCTGCCTGCTTGTCCCAGACGACACAAGTAATATAACAGACTTCATCTTTCTGCTCGCCGCTTTGGGTTTTAAAGCGCCGGTTCACCGCTAACCTTAAATTGGCCACGGCCGTACCTTGCGGAGTATAGCGCAATTCCGGGTCCTTGGTAAGGTTACCGATCAAAAGTACTTTATTGAAACTGGCCATGGGGCCTCCTCAAATTATTCTTTTTTTAAGATTAACGAACGCAGAATATCTTCATTCATGCGGTACTGTGATTTGATCTTGGTAATGACAAGAGGGTCAAGGTTGAATTCTACCAGATAATATATCGCTTCTCTGTATTTCTTTATCGTAAAATAAAGCGGCTTTTTTTCCGACCAGAGCCCGGAAGTAACTATCTCTCCGCTATTCTTGGTAATGGCGTCATTGATCTGCTGGAACACGTTTTTTGTTTCAGCCTCGCCCAAATCCGGTTTTACCATAAACATTGCTTCGTATTTTTTCATTATTTTTGCTCCCGACTATTATATTTTTCCATACACTTCGTAATTCCATCTGCCAGCCACATCCTGCTAGAATCCATGGCTTGAGAGATGAACTCATCCATTAATTTTGCTTCGCTGCGGTTAAATTTACTTAAGACAAAATCTGCCGCGTCTTCTTTTGCCGAAGGCCTGCCTATCCCTAAGCGCAGGCGGCAGAATTCATCGCTGCCCAAAGACTCGATTACGGAAGCGATCCCGCGGTGTCCGGCGGAAGAACCTCTTGGCTTTACCTTTATTCTGCCGAATTCAAGGTCCAGGTCATCCGCAATAATGAGGATATCCTGCGGCTTAATTTTATATTTTTTTATTAAAGAACTTACCGCTTTGCCCGAAAGGTTCATATAGGTAAGCGGAATGGCCAATACTGTTTCTTTATTTTCTATCAGCCCGCGGCCCGCGAAACAACTAGAGATGCGGTCGCGCTTTAAGGCGATCCGGTGTTCTTTTGACAGGCTCAAGACCACGCTAGAACCGATATTGTGCCGCGTGTTCACATAGGCGCTGCCGGGATTACCCAGGCCGACGATTAACTTCACTTCTTTTCTTCTTTTTCCTTGGCCTTTTCTTTGCCAGCCCCGCCTTCAGCTTCCGCTTCGGGGACTTCTTTCTTTTCCTTGATTACTTCGGGTTCCTGTGGACCGGCTCCCGCTTCAGCCGCGGCGACTACTTCTTCGACCTTTATCGGAGCAGCCACGGAAAGCACTGAGGCGTTCGGGTCATGCAGGACTTTGACACCCTCGGGAAACTTGATATCTTTTATGGCAATGGCATCCCCGATTTTGAGGCTGCTGATATCTACCACTATCTCTTTGGGTATGGCCGTAGGCAAACATTCTACTTCTACTTCCCACAAGATATGGTCCAAAGAACCACCGTCTTGCTTGACGCCCGGCGCTTCACCCTTGGTCACTATGGGAACCGCGGCTTTGATCGCCTTGGTCAGGGAAATTTCGTTAAAATCCACGTGCATGATATCTTCTTTTACCGGGTCATGCTGTATCTCTTTGATCATGACGTTGTAATTTTTGTGCTTGGTTTCATCTTTGACATTAAGATTGATGACTACGCCTTCGGCCCTGTACGTATGCAGAAAATGCAGCATCTTGCTTCTTTCAACCTGGATGGCCTGAGACTTTTTGCCCGCGCTATAGACCACCGCCGGAATAAAGCCCTCGTGCCTAAGATGTTTTGCCACGCGGCTGCCCGTATCTTTCCTTGCTTGTGCTTCCAGAATTATTTCTTCCATATTTTCCTCAATCAAAAAGCGCGCTCACAGATTCTTCGTGATGAATACGCTTTATTGCCTCCCCTAGTAATTCCGCGATGCTTAATACCTTGATCCTCGGATGTTTCTTATGGTTCTCCGAAGGTATGCTGTCGGTGATCACCAGCTCATTGAGAGCCTTGGCTTTATCCACGCGCTCAACAGCCGGGCCGGATAATACCCCGTGCGTTATCGCTGCCCAGACGCCTTTGGCACCTTCTCTTTTCAGGGCCTCTACCGCCTCGATCAGCGAACTACCCGTTGCGATCAGGTCATCGACGATAATTGCGTTTTTTCCTTTTACTTCACCCAAAATATGCATGGCCTCGGTTTCATCCGGGCTCACTCTTCTTTTATCAATGATAGCCAGGCCCGCCGACATCCTCTTGGCATAGGCGCGCGCCATTTTAATACCGCCTACATCCGGCGAAACCACTACCAGATCTTTCAGGCCCATCTTGTTGAAATATTCGATAAAAACACCTACGGCAAAAAGATGGTCCATGGGTATATCAAAAAAACCCTGGATCTGTCCGGCATGCAGGTCCACGGTCAAAATCCTGTTTGCACCGGCCACGGTCAGGAGATTTGCTACTAATTTTGCGGTGATCGGAACACGCGGTTGGTCTTTTCTGTCCTGCCGGGCATAGCCAAAATACGGCATTACCGCGGTGATCCTGTCGGCCGAGGCGCGCATGGCCGCATCGATCAGGATCAATAGTTCCATCAAATTATCATTGGGCGGCGGACAGGTGGGCTGGACGATAAATACGTCCTTTCCCCTGATATTTTCATTGATCTTCACGCGTATTTCGCCTTCGCTAAAACGCGTGACCATCGCGTCGCTCAGATTTACTTTCAAATAGCTGCAGATATTTTTAGCCAATTCCGGATGGGCATTGCCGCTAAAAATAGCTAATTTATTCATATTATTTTCCCCGCTTTAAAATTTTTGCCGGAACGCCGGCTACCGTCGTACCGTCGCTGATCACACTATTTTTCGTAACTATACTGCCTGCGCCTGTCCTGGCATTCCTGCCGACTTTTACCGGAGACACAAGGACCGTATCCGAGCCGATGAAAGAGCCATCTTTGATAATAGACCGGTTTTTCTTTTTGCCGTCAAAATTAGCAGTGACCGTGCCGGCGCCGATATTTACCGATTTACCGACAAAGGTATCCCCGACATAAGAAAAATGTTTGATAAAAGTCCCGTCACCAATTTGAGAACGTACAATTTCTAAGAAATTGCCTGCGGTAACATCGTTGCCTAACTTTACATTTTCGCGTAAATGGCAGAAAGGCCCTATGTGGCAGCGTTTACCAATTTTAGCACCTCTTTCTATCACTGTAAAGGGATAAATTTCCGTATCTTGGCCGATCTCTACGTCCCAGTCAATGAAGGTGGACTGAGGGTCTTTTATCCTGATGCCGTTTTCCAGGTGCTTTCTTAAGATCCTTCTTTGCATGACCTTGTTCGCCCTGGCCAATTCGCCTTGCGAATTAACTCCCAGGGCCTCATTTATTCCTTTTATCTTTAGCGCCCCGACGATATCGCCTTTTTGGTAAAAGATCTCCACGGCGTCGGTAAGGTAATATTCCTTCTTTTTATTATGCGCCCTGATCAGCTTTAAAGCAGCGGTTAATTTATTCTTGTCAAAACAGATGATCCCGGTATTTATCTCTTTTATTTCCTTTTCAAAGTCGTTCGCTTCCTTCTGTTCGATGATCTTTGTAATACAATTGCATTTATCGCGGACGATCCTGCCGTAGCCGGAAGGATCCTCTAGTTTAGCGGTAAGCAGTGTAGCGGCAAAATTGTTCTCATTATGGTGCTTGAGTAGTTTTTTTACTGTCTCTGCCTTCAATAAAGGATTATCTGCATATAAGACCAGCACCGTACCCTTAAAACTCTTTAAGGCCGGCATGGCCCTTTTGACCGCGTCGGCAGTGCCCAGTAATTTATTCTGGACGGCTATCTTTATGCCTTTAGGCAAATAGTTCTTTACGTAATTTTGTTTATGCCCTACGACGATCACCGTATTTTTTATGCCTGATCTCTTTACTAGATCCAGGACATAACTGATCATCGGCCGGCCGCAGATAGTATGCAGCACCTTAGGGACGCTCGATTTCATCCGCGTTCCTTCACCCGCCGCCAAAATTATGCAAGCAATGGATTTTTTCATGATTTCTATCGTTAAAATTGCCCGGTGAGGATTCGAACCTCAACAGTCAGACCCAAATTCTGATGTGCTACCGTTACACAACCGGGCAAATCTAGGTTCGAATGTCCTACCATTGTCCCGATGGTGTCGTCCAGATTTATCGGGACTTCCCGTCGGGATCCCGCCTCACGTAAGCGCCTGTCGGGAGACGACGTCCCAAAATCATACGCCTGTCCTACTCAATAGGACAGCTGCTCTTCTAAATTTTTATTAAAATTTGGTTTCAGGGGCTAAACCCGAAAAACCGCTGTTCGTGCTCGGACTTGGGCTCGCGCTCGGACTTGAGCTTGCGCTCATGCCCGTGCCTGTCTTCTGCTTCTCGTATGCTTCCAGAACCGTCTTCTGCAGGTATTCCCTGAAGGTTTGAGTTATGGGATGTGCAATATCTTTATGTTCCGACTGCAAATTGTTCACATCAGAGGGAGTTACCGGCCTCTGTATCAAAGGCAATTGTGCGGCGCACATATTGCAGTATTTGCTTTTTGATTCGTTCTTAAAATTACACTTCGGGCAGGGATGCTTGACCTTGCGTGAAGGCATGGCGATAAACAAGCCCGTTGAGCCTTCGATAACCTTTATATTCCTGACCACAAAAACATTGTCGAACGTCACGGTGGCATAGGCCCTTAATTTCTTGTCCGGGGAATCCTTGGGAAAAATCCTAACTTCTGTGATTTCCATAAGTCCTTTTCTCCTCTTTAAAACAGTTGTAATGTCAGAATGTTTTTACCGCAAATACGGACCAACCTTTACCCTCTAGCTGTCTCTTGTACTCGATAGCCTCCTTTCTCGACGAAACAATGCCGAACACTGCTGGGCCCTTCCCGGACATCGAAACCGCCTGGATGCCCATTTTTTCCAATCTCTGCATTATCCTCGATATATCCGGACAAAGACGCTGGGAAATCGCCGTAAAACTATTGTACAAGCCTTTAGCAAAAAATAAGAGGCTATTTTGCCGCAAAGCCAGGAGTTGTATTCTAACATCAGTTTTTTTCCTTGTCAACTCGAGATTTCTATTTTTATCCCATAAACAATAGGCTGATCTGGTGGGGATCTTTACCCCTGAGACCACCAATAAATGCCAAAACTTACGCTTAATATTAGGTAAGG
Organism: Candidatus Omnitrophota bacterium; assembly: GCA_028717645.1. Lineage (GTDB taxonomy): Bacteria > Omnitrophota > Gorgyraeia > Gygaellales > JAMWDD01 > JAQUNK01. The sequence goes on along the minus strand of JAQUNK010000002.1, from coordinate 50,560 downwards.
GCCTAACCTCATCGCCTCTTCCCTTGGCAAGGGCAAAAGAAGCATCAGAAAGGAAAAAAGGCACATCACAACCAAGTTTTTTTGCGTAATTGAGCAATTGTTTTTTACTTAACCCCAAGTGCCAGAGGCGATTTAGTCCCAGTAATACGGCTGCCGCATTGCTTGAACCGCCGCCTAAGCCGCAGGCCGCAGGTATCTTCTTAATAAGCGTTATTTTTACGCCTTGTTTTACCTGAAAGTCTTTTTTTAAGAGTTCAGCCGCTTGAAAAGCCAGGTTCAACCGGCCCGTAGGGACTGCCGGCTGGCGGCAAACAACGCTTATCCGCCCGTCTTTGGTTCCGGTCAAAGTGATCTTGTCGCAAAGGTCTATTTTTTCCAGAACAGTTTCTATATTATGGAAGCCGTCGCTACGTTTTGAGAGGATTTTTAGGTAAAGATTGAGTTTTGCCGGGGATTTTAGGGTAAGTTGTTTCATGTCGGTAAGGAATGTTAAATCCGAAACACTAAATCCTAAATTCTAAACAAATTCGAAATTCTAAATTCGAATGTTTTAAACTAAATTGTTTTGAATTTGGGAAATTCGGATTTGGGATTTGTTTAGGATTTCGATATTCGGATTTCGGATTTGAATTAATGTAACTTTATTTTTTAACAATGCGCAACGCCGCTTTTTCTATGTCCTTTGCCGTAAGGTTATATTCCTGCATCAACTCAAGCGATTCGCCGGATTGGCCGAACCTGTGTTTGACTCCAACGCAAATTACCGTGGTCGGATGATTTTCCGCAACCACCTCATCCACTGCCGAGGCCAGGCCGCCGATCACCGAATGTTCTTCGCAGACTACGATGCCTTTGGTTTCTTGGGCCGCTTTGATGATTATTTCCTGATCCAATGGCTTGATCGTATGCATATTGATCACACGCACACCGATACATTTTTCACAAAGTGCTTTTGCCGCCAGGAGGGCCTCATTAACCATAATGCCGCAAGCAATAATGGTTATGTCATTGCCTTCGGTAAGGTTGTAGGCTTTACCAAAATGAAAAGGTTTTTTGTTCGCCAGTGTCGGGACCTTAGGCCTGCCTAAACGGATATAAAACGGCCCTTTTGTTCCGTAAGCTGCTTTAATAGCCTCCGCGGTCTCCGGGCCGTCACAAGGCACGATCACGTTCATATTGGTAATTGCACGCATAAGCGTGATATCTTCCAGGGCCTGGTGCGTGGCGCCGTCCGGCCCGACGGTGATACCGGCGTGGGTGGCCACTATTTTTACGTTGGAATTGCTGTAGCAGATCGTGTTCCTTACCTGGTCCCATGCCCGGCCGCTGGCAAAGATAGCGAAGGTAGAGGCAAAAACCGTTTTTCCGCAACTGGCCAGGCCTGCGGAAGTGGCCATCATATTTTGTTCTGCCACACCAAAGTTAAAAAATCGTTCGGGGAAATTTTTAGCGAATAACGCCGTACGCGTGGAACTGGAAAGGTCCGCATCCAGGACCACAATGTCTTTATGGGCCTTGCCCAGCTCGACCAGGGTCTTTCCGTAAACATCCCTCTGATATAACATTTCGATCTGCTCTGCCATTTTTATCCTTAAAAATTTATGCCAGTTCTTTTAATGCCTTTTCCGTTTCTTCTTTGGTCGGTGCGCGGCCGTGAAAATCCACGACGTTCTCCATAAAAGAAACGCCCTTGCCTTTTACGGTATGGGCGATAATGATCGTGGGTTTTTCCTTTATTTTTTGGGCCGTTAGAAAGGCATCGAGTATCTGTTTTATATTGTGCCCGTCTATCTCAACAGTGTACCAGCCAAAGGCCTTCCATTTTTCTATGATCGGCTCCAGGCCCATGATATCCTGGGTTTTTCCGTCGATCTGGAAACCGTTGTAATCCAGGATCGCGCAGAGGTTGTCGCATTTAAAATGGGCGCAGGCCATGGCCGCTTCCCAGATATTGCCTTCCTGTATTTCACCATCTCCCATCAGGCAATAGACGCGGTAATCTTTATGGTCCACCTTGGCCGCCAAACTCATACCCAAGGCCACTGAAAGCCCCTGGCCGAGTGAGCCTGAGGCCACTTCTACTCCGGGAGTGCGTTTATCCGGATGGCCCTGGAGCATTGAGCCTAATTTTCTTAGCGTCCAAAGTTCCTCTTCTTTGAAATATCCCTGGTCTGCCAAAGCCGCATACCACAACGGGCAACAATGGCCCTTGGACATATGGAACCTGTCGCGGTCGGGCCAATGTGGGTCCTTCGGGTTATGGCGCATGACGGCATTATAAAGGCAGGTGACGACATCCGTCGAAGAAAGGCTTCCGCCGGGATGTCCGCTACCGGCCTTAAAAAGCATCTGGACGATCAGGCGCCTGATCCGCTTGGCCTTCTCTTCTAATTCTTTTATCTTTGCCTGGTTATACATAATTTATTTCTGACGAGAATATTTTTCTAATTTCTTTTTTACCGCGGGCTGGTTAGGGTTAAGCCTCAGGGACTCTTCCCATTTTTGTTTTGCCTGTTTGACCTGGCCTTTTTTTAAATAAGCGTCTCCTAAATGTTCGGCGATCACCGGGTCGGACATAAGCGTAAGCGCCCTTTCCAACTGTTTTATTGCCTCATCGACCCTGCGCCGCTTTAAATATATCCAGCCTAAAGTATCGACATAATAGGCATTATCCGGATCTACGGCCAACGCCTTTTTGACCATAGTCTCTGCTTCGTTCAGATTTATCCCTTCTTCGGAGTATATATACGCCAGGGAATTCAGGGCATCCGCATAATCGGGCTTGATTTTTATCGCCGCTTTAAACTCTACTATTGCCTCTTTGATCTTTTTCTGTTCGGAATAGATCGAGCCCAAATAATAATGCGCCTCGGGGTCCTGCGATGAAATATTCAAAATAGCCTTGTAGACGCTGATCGCGTCCTCGATCTTTTTCTGAGACAGGTAAACTTCGCCCAGGCCCTTATAAATATCTATATTTTTAGGGTCTTTCTTTTGCGCTAAAGTAAGGGCCTTCTCATATTCCTTATTGGAAAGATCATCCTGCCCCGTCGAGGCATAAATCAGGGCCAGGAAAAGGTGGGCATCTACTGCTTCCGGATCAAGCTGGGCCGCCTGCTTAAGTTCTTCAACCGCTTTATCCAGGTTGTTGGACTTTTTGATATATTCTACAGCCAGGCGCGTATGGACTATCGCTGCGCTATCATCTAGGCTGATCGCTTTTTTGTATTCCTCTATCGCCTCATCCGTCTTGTCCTGGCGGCTGTACAAAGAAGCCATGATATAGTGATGCAAGGCAGCGGCTGAGCTTTTTTCTTCTTTGCTTCTGTCTAGAGAAGGAGCCCCAGCAACAAGCAGACCCATAAGCACAAAGGAAAAAATCCTTTGCTTTGAATTCTCGCCAAACTTAAGACGCATTAAATTTTAAGAGTGCTTTTTAACCCCAGGCTCTCTTCTTCAAATGTCTGAGGCGGCGACGCATCTTTTTTCTTTTATGCGTGCGGATCTTTTTTCTTTTACGTTTCTTGCCGCAAGGCATGTTTACCTCGTTTCTTTAAACTACCCGGTTAATATATTACCTTATTCAGAGGATACTCGATGATCCCCTGTGCACCGGCTTTTTTTAATTCTGGTATAAGCGTACGGATGGTACGTTCGTCGCAAATTATTTCCACGGCCACCCAACCTGCTTCGGAAAGCATGGATATGGTGGGTTTTTTAAGCGCCGGAAGCCTCTTGGTCAGTTTATTCAAGTCGCGCTTACGTACATTCATCTTGATACCTACTTTTTCTTCGGCCAGCAGCGCGCCTTTTAAAAGGAGCACGATCTGTTCCATCTTGGCGCGCTTAAAAGCGTCTTTCCAGGCTTTGTTATTAGCGATGAACTGCGTGGTAGATTCACAGACCGTAGCCAGTTCACGTAATTTGTGTGCCCTCAGGCTTCTTCCGGTCTCGGTCAATTCCACGATAGCATCGCTTAATCCCGTGCCAACTTTTGCCTCGGTGGCACCCCAACTGAATTCCACCGTCGCGTTAACTTTATTTTTCTTTAAGTAATCGCGCGTGGCGCTTACCAACTCTGTAGCAATGTGCTTACCTTCCAGGTCCTTTACGGATTTTATGCCGGAATTTTCCGGCACGGCGATGACCCATCTTACCTTGTTCATGCTCTGTTTGGCATACATAAGGTCCGCGACCCTTACTACGCTGGACCTGTTTTCCAGTATCCAGTCGTTGCCGGTAATACCACAATCCAACGCACCCTGCTCGACGTAACGCGACATTTCCTGGGCGCGCAGCATTACGCATTCGATTTGCGGGTCGTCTATGGAAGGAAAATATGAACGTTCTGAGACGGAGATATTAAAACCCGCCTTGTGCAGCATCCGGATAGTTGCTTCCTGGAGGCTGCCTTTGGGTAAACCCAGTTTTAAAATTTTAGAGCTCATTTTGGATGATCCTTTTGGCATTATTTTCGGCCCCTTTTTCGGCACAAGGTTTTATTATACTTTTATTCCCTGGATTTGTAAAGAAAAAGCTCTTATTTTAGGAAAATATCTATGCGTTTGAATTCACCGCCCCTGACCTGGTCAGCCAAAGGATGCATAATGACATCACCGTCTAAGTTGATCACCTTATTATCCAAAGATTCAAGGCGCATACCGGATATCCGCGTTTTAGCTGGGCCAAAAGTGTCCTTCCCGGACGGATTGTGATAAACTACCAGGGTGTCTTTTAAGAAATTAAAGGCATAGGTATTCTTAGGAAGGCTGAGATTGATTTTTTTTCCGGACTGCACATAATATACGTGATCTTTTTGCTCTTTGCTAAAAAGCGAATTTTTCAGTATCGGAGAAAATTTTAAATTTAATTCGCCGGCCTTATTCAGGTAAAACGGCCTCTGGCCCACACTCATCAGCAAAAGGATATTCAGGAATTCGATGGTCGAGCCGCTTAGGCGCGCGACAAAACCATTACCCTGCAGCTCTTTATCGGGAAAGGCAGAACTCGCCAGAAAAGAAGAATTTTCCAGGATACTGCGGCCATAGCGGGCAGGGTCCTGGAAAGCGACCACGCAGTTATAGAAATCCTGGTAGAACTCTTTATAGAGGCCTTTTTTCAGCACTTCCAGGAGATACTTATATTCCATGTGCAGCCACACCGACTCATTTTCCAGCCACCCGGGCGTGAATACGCGGCAGCGGCCAATATCCAAAGGCGCGGGCGCTAAGGGCGCGGTTACTTTATACATTTTGAGTCCGCGGTCAAAGATCCTGCTCTTTTTTATCGCCCGGTAAAGGCGGCTGGCGGCTTTCTGATCATCCTCCAGCCTTAAAACATGCATCGGCCCTTCCAAGAATAATGGCAGTTTCACTTGCTTGAATTCCAGGGGCCTGATCAAGGGCCTGCCTTCGTGATCTAGTTTTTTTCTCTCTTTTTCGAAAATAAAATCATATTTTATGACCTGGTTGATAAAATAAGAATAGACTATACCGCTTTTTTTATCACGGGCCTTATTCAGCGCTTCGGCTAATTTTTTCTCTGCTCTTTTTAAGATGGATCTTAGCGTTTCCAGGGGCAATGCCTTTTCCTCGCCGCTAAACCCCAGATGTATGCGGCTACGATACTCTTCTTTTAACGCATTGCTCTTATCCCAATACGCAAAATCTTTAAATTTCTTACCAAGTGACCCCTGGACAAGCTTATCCAGCGCGATAAGAAAATCGAAGGCCTCCACCGGAAGCTTTATTTCATAATCGCCTAAACGCAGGGCCTCCAGTTGCTCTGACAAGAATTTGACCCAGCGTTTTAATTCTATGGTTTCGCAGGCTGATGAGCCGGACAACCCCGGCAGACCGTTAAGTGAATCAAACCAATTTGGTTTATCCGCCTCCATATCGATACCCGTGCCGAACGGATCGAGGCTGGCAAGCTTATTAGCAATGATGCAGAGCATCTTCGCGATAAGCGTGGTCCGGTAGATCTTGCCTTCTCTATCCCGCACCAGATAGGGCGTTGCCCTACGCTGTTTTATCGCTTCGAATTTCGCGTGGCTTGAATAGACCGAATGCAGCTGCCTCACCAAGCCGCCTTTTAACAGCATGTAGCGCTCGGCCCGAGGCTTGACCATATGTGTATTATCGAAGAAAGTAAAATCTTTTCTCTCTAGTAATATTTCTTTTAGGTTTTCCGGGTATACGGCAAGATAAGTTTCCAGGTTATCCAGATTATAGGCCCAATGGTCGGTCCAGAAACCTTCACCATGCTGTGCTTCTTTGTCCCGGAATGACTTGGCCAGAAGAAATTTCAGGAAAGACCCCGGTGCACCTTTTAGGCTGATCTTTTCTTCTTCTAAAAACATAAGCAAGCCGCCCAGCTTATAGGGATGGCTGAGAAAATTCAGCACCCTTTGGATATCTTTCTGCCCGACGAATGTCTTTAGGTCATTTTCCCCGAACTTAGGGGCATAGAAAAGGTCTTCCTGGATGACCAGGGGATTATAACCATCTGCCTGGATAAGATTAAAAAATTCGATCAAGGTGGAATCTTTTACCTCAGAGTTGAACCAGATATCCAGACGGCGGTTCTGGCACATATCGCGGTAGTTGCCGTTACCTTGCGAAAAATAAGAAGGAGAAAGCAGGAACTTGTTGTAGTCTCTTTCCAGGTCGCCGTGTTTACGGGAATAAACATGGAAAACCAAGGGCTGGTTTTCAGTTTCTAAAACTATCGGCAGGCCCCCTCTCATTACATTATCTAAATAAGTCTGTTGCGCATAAAGATTCAATTCTTCAGACCCTGAACCGAGAAAAACATGGTTCTGTATGCGGCCGATGATCTCTTTATTTTCCTTTGATTTTTTAGCGAAGTAGCCCGGCCTGGTCACCTGGGCGATGAGTGAATTAAATGAGGCTAAATTATCCGCCCTGCCGAGAAAACTATACATGGCACTTTCGCCATGCCCGGAAAGGACGAGATTAGCAAAAGCAAAGGCAGAGGGAGTTTTGCTGCTTTTCATCTGCCAGGCGGGGATCTTAAATGCCTTGTTCACGAAAAAATTTCTCGGTTCGCAAAAATCCGAGATACCATTAAAGATAACGTCGGGATCAACAATAGGCGCATTTATCCTGGGCCGGTTGTTTTCCAGGCAAAAATTCAGGTAGAAGTTCCCTTTTTCTATGAAGATAACTTCCGGGCGGTCCGTAGGATCAACACTCAAGCGATAAAAAGGCGCCTTTTTATCGAGGTTTTCCACCTGCATCCAAGCTTCTACAGTGCGGCTTAGTTTTTTCAAAAATAAATTCGCCGTGCCATAAGGGATGATCGCCGGAACACCGTCCAGGATCTCCATTTCTTTTCTCTCTTTATCCAGATTCTCTATGGTTAATTTTCTGGCTAAAGCGGCAAAGGCGGCGCTGGGAACGGTAAAATATTCTACAGTGCTCTTCAGCCCGAGAGAAAAGTTCGTCTCTTCGATCCTTAATTCAGCAGAACTAATAAACATCTTTTGAGCAGTTTTGTAACAAGAGTTAAAATGATTTACCTGGAATGGCTCGTAGAATTTCCAGTTTTTGCCTTCTTTGATCTTTATAAAGGTACGAAAACCCTGAGTAGAGCACAATTGGTAGGCCTTGTTCGCCGGCTGAAACTCCATAATGGAGTGGTCCTTGTCCTGGGTGCCGCAGCTGATAATACCCTGGCCGCGGTTAACATAGAAAACCCACATCGGAATACCCTGCAATCCAGCAATACCAGGAAGAAAATTGGAAAACGGCTTGGCGAGATTATAATTTTCTATGACAAATTCTTTGTTTTCCGCATCCAGATAATAGTTTTTCTCTTTAGTTTCCATAACGGGATTATTATACGATTAAATCACACTTTGGCAAGATAATTTAGGAACCTATTGCCCACTGCAACTTTTTACCTTGTTGCCGGTAGAATAAATATAAAAAAGCGGGCAGCAGATATCTTTTTTTAAGGGAAGCTCGTTATACCTATATTGATAAAGGTAACCCAGTATTTTTATGCGTAACAAAGTATAGGCAGAATCAAGGTTAAGTTTATTGAATTCAGGAGAAGCGTCATTCGGATTATAGAAACCGCTTTTTACGTCCGGCCTATCCGATAATTTAACCAGCCTATCGCAACTATCAAGAAGGCTATCGTATAAACTTTGGATGAATTTTTTTAGTCCTTCTTTATCTTTATAAAGTTTTAAATCTTCGTAGGTCTGATCGATTAATTCGTCTATCCTGCCGCCTTGCGTAGCTACAAACGGCTTGGCCTTAACGTCATATTCTTTAAAATAATCGATTACGTCGCGAATATCCTGCTTGGAGTATGCCTGAGCCAGAACAATGCCACAATAAGACAAAAACACTATGCCCGATAAAAAAGTGATTATAAATACTTTTATTTTCATTATTAATTATTATACCTTAAATTACACACAAGAGAAAATATTTTCATGCGGCTATTTTCCGGATAGCTTCTTTAGCTCTTCGCTTACTCGTTTATAATCGGGAGTTTCTATGCTTCGGTAAATGCCCTGCGCCTTAGTAAAATAATCGAGCGCCTTATCTTTTAAAAACAGTTGTTTATTTATTCGGTTTGGATCTTCACGACATACTCATCGCCTATGGGCTTTAAGATGTCGAGCTTGAAAGAATTGCTTGCTGCGACGCGCTTGGCGTCGATCAAAGAGGATTTGGAAAGGATACAATAGGTTACTGATTGGTTTCTTAAGAAACTCGCAACTTTTTCATCAGTATCCAGATAGGGGATAGGATGCGGCGAGAAGAAATTTGCTCCTCTGACATTAATTACGGCTACGGGTTTTTCAGTAAAAAATCTTACTCCGCGCACGTACAGCTTTGAACAAAGAATGGCATTATTCACCGTGTAGTTGTTCAATAAATACTCGCTGCTGGTCTTGGCGGACACATAAACCTGGAAGTTTTTCTGTGAAGAAAAAACAAATAACAGAATAAGTAACGCCTGAAGAACTAGGAAATAAAAATTAAGTAGAAATTTCTTCTTCAGAGTGAAAAATAACATAATCGCCAATACTGCCAGATAAAGGAAGATAAAATTATAGACCGGCTCCTTTACGGGCACATACACAGAGAATTTCTTTGTGCTGACGAACAAGGCTACAGGTATCATCAAAAGTATAAACCAACAAACTAGTGAAGAAATAAAAATAACCCTGCGCTTGTTGGAAGCCAGCGCTTCATAAATAAAATCGCCGGTCAAAAGCGCCAGCGCCGGTAAAACAGGAAAAGTATAACTCACCAATTTTGAATGCGCGGGAGTAAATATGGCGAATATTACCGTAACCCAACAGCCTAAAAGAAGATTTATGGATAGCATCATTTTCTCTTTTATCCGTTTTAGGAACGAGAAAAATGCTAAAACCACAAAGATGCTAAAAGGGAACATCCCTATTATCATAGATGCCGGATAGAAATACCAGGTGTCGTTTTCCTTATGCTCTGCTTGTAGCAACCTTCTCACATGGTCGTTATAGAAAAACTCCTGAGCAAAATTTGAGCCAAATTTCTTGGCTAAAAGAATGTACCAAGGCAAAGTAACTATCAAAAACAATGTAAATCCCAGCAAAGAATATTTAGAGAAAAAGAACCTCAATTCTTTTTTAACAAACAAAAATAATATAACGATTAAAAGCGGCAGTAAAAAGCCCAGAGGACCCTTAGTTAATACCGCCAAGCCTGAAAAAATAAAAAATAAAATAGTCCCTGTACCTTTGTGTTTTCCAACGGTATACCCCCAGAAAAATGCTAATAAAGCCCATAAAATAAGCACCGAAAAGATCATATCGGTGAAAACTAGCCGTGCCAGGCCGACATAAAGCCCTGCAGACATAAGGATAAGTGCTGAAATAAATGCTTTTTTCTCATCCTTATACCCCAATAAGCCAAGAAGATAAACCGCGATAACCCCTAGCATAGCAAAGAGCGCGGGGAAAAACCGTGCGCCAAAACCATCCACTCCAAACATAATATATCCCACACGTAACAACCAATACGTAAGAATAGGCTTTTCGAATTGCGGCTGGCCGAAAAGATACGGAATAGACCAGCTATTATTTAGCGCCATTTCTTTGGCAGTACCAGCATAAAATACTTCATCGGGGTGGCTAAGATTGATGATATTATTACCAAGCATCAAAAAAATAAAGGATAGGATAATTAATACGGTAAGGTGTTTAGCGGACAATTGCATTTTTATTCCCCAATTGTAATAATTCGCTTACTGTGACGAAACTATAACCCATTTGTTTCAATTGTTCGATCAACCTGGGCAGGGTCTTGACGGTCTCTTTGCGATTGCCCCCTTCCGTGCTGAAAACTCCGCCACTATCGTGAAAAAGAATGATGTCTCCCGGCTGTACATGCCTGAGAATATATCTTCTTATATGCCTAGCATCAAAAGTAACCCAATCCTTGGAATTTAACGACCAGAGTACTATTTCGTATCCTAAATTTTTGATCTTCGTTTTTTGGCTTCTCGTCATCCAGGCCTTTGGCGGCCTGAATAACTTGGTCGTTTTACCGGTTATATCCCGAATAATTTTTGCCGTATCTTTAATTTCTTTTTCCAGCGTCGCCTCAGTATGAAAAATAGTTATACTATGATGAAAGGTATGTATACCGATATCATGGCCCTCTCCCGCGACCCTCCTGGCGATATCGGGATATTTTTCTACATGCTCTCCGATCATAAAAAATGTGGCCTTGGCCCCTGAACTCTTCAATTCATCCAAGATCCGCGGAGTCCATTTAGGCGAAGGCCCATCGTCAAAAGTAAGGGCAATTACTTTATGAGGAGTATCCAGGCGAAAAAGCGTATTCTGACGGATAATAAACGCCTCATCCACAAAAATAGAAATGTAGGCGCATAAGAATACTGCTAAAATAATGCTGAAAAATATTATTTTATGTTTGGTCTTGCCCACTATTACTTAGTTGTCCACTGATATTTGCCATTCGCCTCTATTTCGATAGGCGTGCCGCCAGGTGCGCCCTGCTGGATACGCGGGGCATAGGCAATACCGGCTTCTTCCACTGAAATACCGTTATTCTCACTGATATCTTTATAAATTACCTGTCTGTCTTTATTTTCATCGGCAATAATTTGTTGTACATTGGACATATTCGATCCTGCCGCGGCGCTGTTTCTTACTTCTACAAAACCCCTATGGTTCTCGCCGATCACGCCTTTGCTTTCCCAGTCTCTTAAATAAGAAACCCGCGCCTTACGTGAATCAACCGCGCCCTTGATTTTCGGTGAGAGCTCTTCCTGGGCGTAAGCAATACTTGTTAAATTCAAAAAACTCTGCGGTTTTGCTTGCGGATTCTGGGCAGGTTCAGTTGACTCTATCTGATTTTCGATAAAATCTGCCTGCTTGGCTACATGCTGATAAACATCTATACGCATGGAAACGTCTATTTTGATAGGTTTCGTCGATTCAAACCTTACCTTAGGCGAACACCCCATAGTAAACACTGCCAAAAAGGCAATGGCGAAAATTTTATTCCTCTTCATCCCTTCCTCCTTTTAATTAATCCACAGCCCATCGATAGCACTACTGCATTTCGGGCACGCGGCATTTTTTAATTTATTTTCCAGCACCCTAAAACCAGCCCTGCGGATCAAGAGCTCATTGCAATTATAACAATAGGTATTTTCTTCTTCAGGCACATTTCCAAGATAAACATAGCGTAACCCTGCGTCTTTACCTATTTTAAACGCCTCATCCAATTTTGTCTTTCCCGTGGCATTGCGGCCGGCCATTTTATAATCCGGATGGAAACGGGAAATGTGCCATGGCATATTCTTATCCACTCCGGCGATAAAGAATGCGATTTTTTCAAGTTCAGATCTAGAATCATTGAGCCCGGGTATAACCAAAGTAGTGATCTCAACCCAAATGTTTAGTTTACGCATCAACATAATCGATTCCAGCACCGAATCTAGACGGCCACCGCAGACCTTGTGGTAGAATTCGTCGCTAAAAGATTTTAGGTCCACATTGGCCGCATTTAAATACGGCTTAGCTACCTCAAGGCATTCGGGTGTCATAAAGCCGTTGGTCACAAATATATTATATATATTTTCTTTTTTAGCCAGCTTCATTACATCTAGTGCGAATTCAAAATAAATTGTCGGCTCTGTGTAAGTATAAGAAATGCTCGGGCAGTCGTTTAACTTGGCCTTTCCCACTATATCTTCGGGCGTCATTTCCACGCTCGTAAGTTCTATCGCCTCTTTTACTTGCGAAATCTGCCAATTCTGGCAAAAATCACAACGGAAATTGCAGCCGATAGTAGCAATAGAATAAGACGCAGAACCAGGCAACATATGAAAGATCGGTTTTTTTTCTATGGGGTCGATATTAGTGGCAATAACCTTGCCATAGACGCGGGTAAAAAGCGTGCCGTTGATATTCTGGCGCACGCCACAGATACCATATTGGCCCTCGCTGATTTTACAACGATGGCAACATAAATGACAAGATACCTCCCCGCCCTCTTGTTTATCCCAAAGAATCGCCTCTTTTAATTTTTCCATTAGAATTTTTGGTTAAATTTCAGGCTGCCATGATAAACCACCATCAGGTCTCTTTTACCGAGTTCGCCGTCCATAAGCATATGCAAAACAATGTTTCCGTCTTCAATATACACTTTGGCGTTACCTTCATCATACCGGTAATTTTTTAAACTTTCAAGGGCCGCATCAAAAGATACTCCCTGCGCATAATTAAGGTTACTTAGAGCCTGCTTATCGGTAATGATAAATTTACCGCCTCCTTCATGCGTATCCAGGCCGCCGCTAAGATCGGTCAACCCGCCCTCATTACCCTTGACCAGTAGAGAAAAATCGCATAAGCCGCTGATTTCGACTTTTTCCTTTAGTTCTAAATCCTCATCCATCTGTGCTAAGTCTACATTCTTACCCTTTAGGTCAACCGAAAAATTTATCGCTGGTTTTGAAATTTTTGCCAGCGCCTTACCCTTAATCTCTCCTTTAAATGCGGTTAAATCAAATTCCGGGACACTAAGAGACTCTGGCGTGACATCTATCGCTGCGTTAAGATTAGCCAATTTTACTTTTTTCATATTTACCGCCTCGGCGCTCAAGCTTCCCTTTAAATGCGGTCGGCTGAATTCCTGCTGAAAAATTTGGGCCTTAAAATTTTTAATCTCCACGTCTCTAAATTTTACAAAGCCTGAAGCGCGGATTTCTTTTACGTTTAAAATAGGCTTTGCGGGATTAACTTTGACATTATCTTCAATAGACACATTTATACCAATTAATTCTACTTTATTTACAGTGCTCCTTAATATTGAAAATAGGGTATAGTCCGCCCTGACACTGGCTAAGTATATAGAATATTTCTGTAACGGCGACTTGATGCTCACGCCTTCCAATAAAAGATGAGTAAAAGGGTTGAATTCTATGCGTTTTATCTCCAGTTTACTGATTGGCAGGGTTTTTTTAAGGTTGGCGCGGGCAATCTTAAAAACAAGTTTCTCTTTATAAAGTATAAACAAAACCAGGATTACGATTATCGCCGGTATCAGAAAATATCTTTTTTTCATTTTTTATTAATGAAATCCAATATATTCAGGTCTAACTTTTTAAAAAGTTCAGCCAGCGTATTCATTGGTAGGCCCAGGACATTAAAATAAGAACCTTTCAATTCGTCAAAAAGCATAGAACCGACACCTTCGATGGAAAAACCTCCTGCCTTATCATACGGCCCCAATAAAGACAAGTACCTGTTTAATTCATCCCCGACGATCTTTTTTACTTTTAATTCTGTCTTGGCTACCGCGCTGCTTTGTTTCTTTCTTCCCAGATCCAATAAATACATCCCGGTATAAACAAATAATTTATTGCCACTAAAATTTTTTAAGATTTTTGCTGCTTCTTCTTTATTCTTTGGTTTACCTATAGGCCGTGATTTAAATAGCACCAGCGTATCACATCCTAAAATTATTCCGCGTTTTGATTTTTGGGCGATTGCCTTCGCTTTGATTCTCGCATTATGCAGGACCAGCTCTTTAGGATGCAAGCGGTGATGGAATTTTTCTTTTATCCGGCTGGGCATAGCTTCAAATTTTATGCCGCAGGATCTAAGTATTTCGGCACGCCTTTTAGATGCTGAAGCGAGGATCAATTTCATAGGTTTTCTCCACACACATACCCTGTCGAAAATGCCGCCTGCATATTGTATCCACCAGTCTTGGCATCTACATCAATTACCTCGCCGCAAAAATAAAGGTTCTTTACTAGGCGCGATTCCATAGTTTTGGGATTAATTTCCTTTGTATTCACGCCGCCGCGGGTAACAATAGCTTCTTCAATAGGCCGGACCTTACTGATATGGAACCTAAAATCAAAAAGATTTTTAACCAGTTCCCTGCGCGTTTCTTTACTTACCTGATTGGCCTTTAAATTAGCGTCTACGCCAGAGCGTTTTAAGAATTCTATTATAAGCCTCTGCGGCAGGAGTGTCACGAATATATTTTTTACGGTTTTATTAGGGCTGGCGCTAAACTCCCTTAAAAGCCGGCTGTCCAGTTTTTGGAAATTCAACGCCGGCTTGAGATTAATGGAAACACAAGTTTCTTTTCCTTCTTTAATGAGGTCACATACCTTATTACTTAAATCCAAAACAATCGGGCCGCTTATACCGTAATGCGTGAAGAGCATATCTCCGAATATTTTTTCATAAATTTTCCCTTGGGCAAGTAGCGTTACTTCTACATTTTCCAAAGACAAACCTTGTAATTTCTTAGCAGCATCTTCTTTAACAACTAAACCTACCAACCCGGGCCGTGGCTCTATAATCTTATGCCCTAATTTCTCTGCCAACTTAAAGCCAAATCCGGTACAACCTGTTTCTGGATAAGATAACCCGCCGGTGGCGATAACCATTTTTTTGGCGTAATATTTTGCGCGTGAAGTTAAAACCTCAATGGATGCACCGCTGGTAACTATATTCTCTACCTCTTCGCCTGTCTTAACCGAAACGTGATTAATCTTGAGGTATTTTTCTAAGGCACCTAAAATATCTCCCGCCTTGTCCGAACGCGGGAAAATACGGCCGCCGCGTTCTGTTTTTAAGACTACCCCTAATTTTTCAAAAAGATTGCACAATTCTTTATTAAAAAACCTGTTAAAGACATTGCGTAAAAAGATCCCACTTGGGGAAAACTCTGTTAAGAATTTGTCTATATTGCCTGCGTTAGTCAAATTACAACGCCCTTTGCCAGAAATAAGCAATTTCTTAGCCAGCGAAGATTTTTTTTCCAATAAGAGAACTTTTCGTCCGCGTTCTGCGGCACGACCCGCGCAAATTATCCCACTTGGCCCTGCGCCTATAATTACTGCATCGTAAATTTCCATTATATTCTATGCTTTATTTAAGGGGATACAAACTATATAGGATGTGCGTTAAAAGGGTTTATGGGCGAACTTCTATTTCTCTTTTTATTTGCTCTATTTCTTCCTGCGTAATGGAGACACCTTGCTTGAATATGCCTTTTTTAAATGCCTCAAGCATTGCCTCGACCACCTTGGGGTCCCATTGCGGGCCCTGGTAATAGGTATTTTTGATGATTTCTTTTAACGCTTCTCGGTCGGAAAGACCCTTGCGATAAGGCCGGTCAGTAGTCATCGCATCATAAGTATCAGCAACGGCAAGTATACGAGCAATCGGCGGAATCTGCTCACCTTTTATTTCTGTAGTACCGCTTCCGTCATATTTTTCATGATGATATCTAATACCCAAAAGTACGTCGCGCGAAATCCCTTTTAATCCGCTTAAGATATGCTCGCCTATCTGCGGATGTTGCCTAATAACTTCAACTTCTTCCGGATTCAAACCGCCTGGTTTTAAAAGTATATCGTCACGGATACCGATCTTACCCACATCATGTAAAAGCGCAGCCTGCTGAATCTTTACCTGAAAATCAACTATCTGATTATACGGAGGTTTACCTTGAAGCTCTGCGGCGATAGCTAAGCTGTATAAGGCTACCCTTTCTGAATGACCCTTGGTATAGGGATCTCTGGCTTCCAAGGATTTGGCAATACTGGTAATGGCTTCAAGATAACTTGCCGTCAAATCTTGACGCAATTGAGCGCTACGAATACTCATCGCAATATGGTTAGAAACCGTGCTCAGAGCATCAATTTCCTCCTGATTGTAAGAACCTTTAGTTTTCTCGCCTAGAATTAAAATCCCGGTGCATTCTTTCTGGTAAAAACAAGGAACACAAATATGCGCTTTTAACTGGGCTAACTCCAGTCTAATGGATTCCAGCAGATTTTTTAGGCCCTGCTCGTGACTCAGTAAGGAAGATTGCGACAGCAAGAAATCTATATCTTCATTACGTAGCGCCTGGAGTTCTTTTTCTTTATAATATCCCTTCTGGACCAAGTAGGGCACTTTTTTGGTAAACCAAAAAATTAAGGCATCGTCTGTCGTAAGATAGGCCTTAGAAGGTTTTTGACTGCCCCTATGCGCCACCATAATATATAGTTTGGTGGTAGCGTCATAGAAATATACTGCTGTCTGAGAGATTTTGGTCTTGAGTTTTGCCTGATACATTTGCATCAGAAAGTGCGGAATGACTTTCAAAAGATGGCTCAAGTCTTCTATTTCCAAGCTTCCTTGAGTAATCTGTTTCAGAGCGCTGAATTGTTCGCGCTGTGCAGTCAGGCGTTTTTCATCATAGCGTTGCTGGAAGTAAAGATATGTGTATGGAGCGGAAAGTGATAAAATTACAAAAATACTTAAAGTAATAAACATTGATAAATTGTTGACGACATTTTGTAGGGGAACCTGCAGAGCGGAAGCGACAATTAAAGTAGCCCCAATTACACAAACATATACTGCTGTCAGAATAAATGCACGAGTAAGGGCAGCCTCAATATCCATGAGATGATGTTTGAGAATAGCGTAGGCCATAACAGCAATATAGATTGGTAACGCATAGGTGCCAAAAGGATTAATGAAAGGCAAGCTTATGCCATAAACTAAAAGAAAGTTGGCGCCCCCACCGAAATAGCCAAACAATGAACTCCAAAAAAGATATTTAAGTTGATTTCTTCTAGCTCCGCTAGATGACTTATAAGCACTGTATAATTTAATTAGAACGTAACCGCATAAAATAATAAAAAACAAAATAGCAAAATGGTAAGCCAACCCTGGCGTGCCAAAGTACTTTACATATGGCACAGTTTTAACAGAATCAGCCATCATAAGGGGGGTAAAAGATAGAATCGCGAATATAGTACTAAAAAAATAAGCAATTTGAAGCAGCCATTTTTTATTTTTGATATTCAATAATGAAATTACAAAATGGATACAAAAAGTGGGAATAAAAAATACGCCAATTTGCTCTATGCGCGTCCAAGTAAGTGCAGTCGATTTCTTATCACAAGCTATTCCCCAAATCTCGCAAAAACTCCACCAAGAAATGCTAAAAGAATAAAAGGCGAATGTCTTGTTAACGATATGCTGGTAATTCCTTATCAAAACAAACGCCCCAAGTAACAAAGTAGTTATTGCAGTAACCCATAAAACAACAACAAAATTGATATAGAGAAATCCCATTTTAGTTAAACCTTTTAGCAACTATGATATTTTGGATATGTAATGGTTCACTAATTATTTCGTACTGGCTGAAACCGCTTTTCTCGAATATATCTGCTAAATCTTTTGATTTCCTATAAACCAGTGGCCAGCCGACAACCCACTTTACAAATGGCATTTCCACATTCGGCATAGTATTTGAAGCAATAAAAAATCCGCCCGGAGAAAGAACATGGTATATTTTAGAAATAAATCCAATTATCTCTTTTTCAGTAAAGTAATCTAACAAAGCAATTGCCGTGATTATATGTGGCTTAAAATCTTTTGTCGCCTCTAGCGCGCGAGTAGCATCACAATGCATAATTTCCGTTTCTTTTTGTACACCATTGGCGGAAATAAACTCTATAGCACGCTTTAGCGCCTCATTTTCTTTATCGATTAAAATAATTTTAGTATTAATGCCCAGCTTTTTGATTTTCGCTATTGTTTCGCTTTCAATCTGCCCAGTACCAGAAGCTAATGAAATAATTCTCACTTCTTTCTGGTTTCTTAATCCAAGGATTGTGTGTTCTAGTTCTCTTTTCGCTAATTTAAATCGATTGCGGGCAGCTTGACAATTCAAACAACCAAACCAAAAGTCATCCAATAGACCGCCTAGGCTTCGATCTTCGCCAAAACAATGATTATAAATAAGGTCTACGGCCTTCCATCCTGCTACATGTTTCTTTATGATTTTACCGTATTTCCCTATTCCATCGAATATCAGTAGCTCGGTTTCCTGTTTTCTATTAAACGCAGCGTTAACGGTCTTTTTAATGAACATCCATAAAGCTACTAACCATGATAAAGGCAGAATCAAATAATATGGCCATCGTTTTACTTCTAAACTATCTAATAAAACTCTATTTTTTTGGCAGACTATGGTTTTAATCATGCTCTCCCATCGTTAGCAATCAAGAACTTCATCCCCTCTTTGCCTATAATATAATGATCCTCTCCTCTCCCAAAATGATCTATTTTAATATTGCAAAGTTTTGCATGCGGAGCAATCCTGTTTATTTTTCTCAAATATTCGGCGTTACTTTCTTTTAACTGAAGGTTAAGAATTGTGTCTTGTTTTCCAAGAAAAAATAGACAAGGAAGTTGTCTCGGAATTTTAATTTCTGGTAAATTAATGGTCGTAAATTCATAGAAAGTTTCATAAAACTGCGTTTTTGCATATTCCAATACTCCAAAGCTTTTATAAGATATAGTATCGGCTAATTCAGCGAATACCTTTAAAAGGTATTCCGTTAACGCATCCATGTATTTTTGCTTATCAATGATGAAATCTTTTTTATTAGTGAATATAAAATTAATGAAATCTTCTTTATTCTTGAAAAATAAGTTCTTTTTTTCTAAATAAATTTTGTAATCATTGAAATTTAGAATTTCATCAATATTTAATAAGCCGCTGACGCTAAACATCGATTTTATTTCTATTGGCCAGCTTAACTCATTTAGTACATAAATTAAAGGGATTAATCCATAACAAGCACCGACTACATGGAAAGGAATATTTATTTTTTTAGCGTATTCAAATGCATGAGCCAAAACTATTTTAGTATCACTAAATGTACCTCTAAGCGTAAATTTATTATCAATTTCTTTATAATGACCACAATAATCGAAAGACATAAGAATGCACCCTTCGCGGAAGAAATATCTGAAGGTCTTTATAGCTAATGTACCCGTCGCTCCAACTAAAGGAGGGATTAAAAGTAATCTCTTCGGTGCATCCGGTACTAGAGAAACGATATGAACTTTATAGCCAGTTTTATCAGTATAAATATAATCTTCTTTTTGCATCTTTAATTTTGGCTAATATATTCGATGAGGTCTAATTCTAAGGACACTTAAAGGATTAAGACAACGAGCGCCCTTATCATCGCCGCTCAATATTTGTTCTTCATGAAAAAGAACGCCTCCTAAACCTAAAAAATCTAAAAAAGTCATGCTATACCTTTGTTAGTATCAAAAATAGAATACTGCCGCTGAGTTCTCGTTCTACTTTTAGATCGAAACCCTTGATGCTGTTTTCAGTTATCATCTTTATCAAATAATTTTGATTACGCGGATAAAAAGCCCAATCGCATGCCCAATCTGGTGGTAAAGGTTTATACCTGCTGATATCTTTATGCGCGATAATTAATTGGCCTTTAGGTTTTAATAAACTATAACAAAATGAAAACAGACTTACTAATACCCTGTCAGGCAGATAATCTGCTAAACCAATACTATAAATCATATCTTGTTTGCCTAAAATTTTAGAATACTTGTTATTATCTTTTATATACTCAAGAATATTATGCTGTAAAAAATTGAATGAAACCTTGGCGTAATTCTTAAGGGAATTTCTACAAAAATCTAAGGCCTCGCTATCTTGATCAACTAAAGCAAAATCGACTCGTTTATTTGTGCTAAAATTTCTATCGCTGTATAATTCTTTAATTTCCCTACAAGAACCACAAGCAATATTAAGAATTTTTATCTCATCAGTTGGAAAATTATTTATGAAATCGGCCAACAACTGCCTCATCCTATCTTTACGATTCCTAACAGCAATCGCATAAGCATTGTTTAGAAAATACTTATCGCAACAATAACCTATGTTTTCTGAAATAGGCTTATTATCATAGATGATTTCTATTAATTTAGAATCCCCGGGATATCCCCTTGGCTTATCAAAAGCATGTTTAACGATCTTGCTTCTGTAAACCCATGGCCCGCATAGTTCTCTGAAGGCTTTTTTAATCTTTTTAATAATGACCTTATTATTAAGAAAAGCTTCTAATTCGTCTCCTGCGTGGAAAATCGCTTCGCTGATATCTGTAACCGAAGCTACGGCTTCTTCTTTATCGAGTTCTCCTCTATCTAAAGCATCTGATATTTTTATTAATTTATCTAAATACCCTTTAAAGTCTTTGTTCCAGAAGCCATCAATCCTTTTCTTTGAATCTGGATCATTAATATTGCTTAGAGCAGGGGGAGTGATTTTTATGGAAGGCGAACTGGCAAATTTTGAGACTATCTTATTATCTTTCATTTTACCTTTCATTGATTATTTTTAAGTCTGCCAGAAGTTTAAACAAAACCTCTATCATAAAAGGTTTTTTTAAGAAGGCGTAGACGCCCATATTTTTTACCGTCGTCTCGGTATCGCTGTCAAAGGTGCCGGTAATCACAATTACTTTTGTTGAGTGAGGCTGCTTATTCAGTTCTTCCAGGACTTTTATGCCCGACATCCCGGGTAAATTTATATCCAAAAGCAGGGCCTGGGGATTGGTTTCTTTGGCGAGCTTCAGCGCTTCAATGCCATTGTCCGCGATTGAAACATCTACGCCTTTTCGGGAAAGTGCCTTCTTTAAATTATCCGCGATCAAATTGTCGTCTTCAGCGATCAAGACAGTGGGCATTGGATCCTTATTTAAAGATGAACTTTACAAAAGCCAGCGGCCTTTTTGGGAAAAAACAGGGAACGCTGTTTTGATAAGCGTAGTAATCTCCTTTGAAATCTTTGATGATATCTCCTTCTTCAGCCCTGGCTACAATATAAATAGCGATAAAATTTATCGCTAAGCATAGCAGGCTCGCCCAGGAACCGCGGATGAGAAAAAACGCCGCGCCGAAATATATCCAAGCCGCGTAAGCCGGATGGCGAATAAATTCAAAGATCTCTAGCTTTACTATGGTTGCATCTTCCGGAAAATAGGTATACAGATAGATCAGGCGGTCTATCCCAAATACATTCAATATCTTACGCATTAGGAAAAATCCCGCCACCAACACAACCAGGCCGATGATTGAAAAAGGGAATAAGCGTATGGCCCTTTCTCCCGGCGCCCACAACGGCATAGTTACCGCGGCCAGCCATAACGCGCCGTAAGGCAAGAGAAACTTGAAAGCGGCAACCCTATACGCTGCCCTCCCATGCTGTTTCAGATAATCGTCTCTTTTACCAACAAAACCGAGCCTCAAGAACAAAAAAGAAGCCAGCCACAAACAAACATCCACCACCACGCAAGATAAAACAGACTGCTTATTCGCGAAAATCACGATGCAGGCTGAACAAACAATGGATATAAAGACGGCCAATACCGGCAGGTGGTACTTAAAAAGGGCTTCCGGAGAACTTTTGAACTGCATAGAGTCCTGCCAACGCCTGAAAGCTGCTTGTTTATCTTCTGACATTTTTAATGAGCGCATAATCCCGAAACTTCGGGATTATTTGCGCGGATTAATCCCGCCCTTTTGGGCAGGATAACTGTTTATCAAACCGCCAAAAAGGCGGGACAAATTCGGCCAGCAAACTTACGTTTACTCTCTAACGCTCGTTCCGTAAGTTTGGGCCTCATTTGATAATATCATTTTTGTGCTGGCATTTCCATTAATTTTTAGATATAATTGAGCTGCTTTAAAAAGGATAAAAATTAAAATGAAGATCCTCCTGATCAATACTAACCAGGAAAAATTCGATACGCCGGTCATGCCTATCGGCATAGCCTATGTGGCATCAAGCCTTAAGCACCTGGGCCATGAAGTCAAGGTCATTGACCTTTGTTTCATCAAAGATTTCCTGCCTTTGCTAAAAAAAGAGATCCCCCGTTTTGCTCCGGATATTATCGGCCTATCGCTAAGGAACATAGATACGGTAAGCTTTATCTATCCCAACTGGCAGCTGGCAAAAGTAAAAGAAATCGTCAATACCTGTAAAAGCCTCTCGCCCTCGCCCATCATCCTGGGCGGTCCGGCCGTGTCCATATTACCCAAAGAGATCATGGAATACCTGGGCTGCAATTATGCGGTCATCGGCGACGGAGAAGAGCCTTTTGGCCAGATCGCGCAAAGAGTAGCTGCGGGTAAGCCGCTCGAGGGCGTGCCTGGGCTCTCTTGTTTAAAAAACGGCCAGTTTATCCCTGCACAGCCGAACCGCTGCAAAGAATTTTCTTCATCCGGCATCCTTGACTGGATAGACCCCAAAGAATATTTCCGTTCCCAGGCGGGCCTGCCCATACAAACAAAACGCGGCTGTATCAACCGCTGCATCTACTGTGTCTATGCCAATATCGAGGGGGATTCTTACCGGCTGCGGGATGCCCGTGACATTGCGGATGAAATAGAATTGTTGATCAAGAAAACCGGTTACCGGTATTTTGATTTTGTCGATTCTACTTTTAATATGCCCTTAAGGCATGCCCTGGAGATCTGCCGCGAAATAATCAGAAGGAAAATAAAAGCGCGTTTCACTACCATGGGGATAAATCCGAAGGAAACCTCCGAAGAACTGTTCAGCCTGATGAAACAGGCGGGATTTAGTTCCGTAGAGATCACCGCAGAAAGCGCCTCCGATAAAATGCTTGAGGCCATGCAAAAGGGCTTTACCAAGCTAGATGTGATCAGGACCGCCGAACTCGCCAATAAATCCGGCCTTTTCGCAGCCTGGTTCTTTTTATTCGGCTCGCCCGGAGAAACGGAAAAAACGGTCGAAGAATCGCTGGAATTCGCCAAAAAATATTTGTCAGGGAAAAATAATCTGGTGATCTTTACTTTGGGAGTGAGGTTATTTAAGGGGACGGAGTTAGAAAAAATTATCCGTAGAGACGGGTTTATCGCTGAGGATTACAACATGCTTAAGCCCCTGTTCTATCTTTACCCGGGCTTAAACAAAGAAAAAGCCTTCGACCGCATCAAGGAAGTCTGCGCCGTGCGCAATAATTTTATCATTACCCTCGAAGAAAGTTTCAGCCGGCTTTCCATGCAGATCTATACCCATGTACTAAAGGTAATGCGCCTGCCGCCTCCGCATTGGAGATATATCAGCAATATCATTGCCTTACCGGTGGTCAAACAGATACGCAGGTCATCATTAGACAAGATCCGCAAAAAGATCGAAGAGATAAATATCCACCCGTCGGGGACATTTACCGCAACGCTGGAAAAAGAGATCACCCTGCCTGTTTAGGCCCAGTGTTTTTTTGCTTTTTCCATATCCATACCCACCTGGGCAAAATCTTTCCCTCTGATGCGTTGGGTAAGGTACCAATTACGCTCTAACGCGTCGCCGAACACTACGTGTTTGATGATCTTGAGCGGCCGCACGTAAAAACTCCTGAAACAATAACCCTGCAGTTCCTGCACTTCTTTTATACTTAAGTATTTCGTGGGCGCGATCGGATGTGCTAAGTCGTATTTTGACCAGTCCTTTATTTCGATGACGCCGGAATCTTCGAGCGCGCGGTAATAATCCGTGCCCGGGAAAGGTGTGGCACAGGAAAATATAGCAATGGTCGGGTCGAGCTCCTTAGCAAACCTTAAGGTCTCCAGGATATCTTCCCTGTCCTCATCGCGCTCCCCGATAATAAAGAAGCAGTAGGTGTGTATCCCGTGCTTTTTTAAGAGCCGTATTGCTTTTTTGGCCTGCTCAGGCGCCAAGGCCTTTTTATATTTATCCAATTTCTTTTTTGAGCAGCTTTCTACGCCCACAAAACCGAAAAATAACCCCGCCTTTTTCATCTTGGGAAGCAGATCCTCGTCGCGGATAATGAATTCCGCGCGCAGGCCTTCGGCGGCGATCTTTACGTCGAGCTTACGGCTGATAATTTCATCCAGGAATTCTTCGGTCATTTTCCTGTCGGCGTTAAAGGTAAGGTCGCTTAACCAGATGACTTTTTTATTGTAGCGGCGATAAAGCTCTTCTATCATATCCACGCTTTTTTTAGCGCTCATATGCCGGTAGGGATATTGTGAGAGACGCGGTGAACAAAATGTGCATTTATGCGGACAGCCCCGCGAAGTAGTGACCATCGCCAGCCCTCCCCACTTTTTGGGAATGATCGGCAGGCTGTATTTATCAAAAGGCAGGAGATGCCAAGCAGGATATGGCAGGTCGTCTAAATTGGCTACTACATCGTGATCAGGATTATGGGTGATCCGGTTATTTTTACGGAAAGATATGCCGCGTACTTTTTCTATATTCGGCGCCGATTTTTCCAATTCTCTTAAAAGGTCCAGAAAAGGATACTCTCCGTCGCCGCGGACAACATAATCCAGCGCCTTACAGCGATTCAGGGCCTCATCGGGGGTAAGCGTAAACTGCACTCCGCCGCCTACAGTTACGATGTCCGGGCTGACCTCTTTTGCCAGTTCTGCCACCTTAAAAGAAGCGGGTACAAAACACATCATCGAACTGGGCAGGCCCACTACTTTTGGCCGGCGCTGGCCGATCAGTTCTTTAAGGCGGGCGAAATCTATTTTCTCGACGTTGCAATCTATTATCGAAACGTCAATGCCGTTCTTTTCCAGGTATGCCGCCACAGTGGCCAGGGCAATGGGCGGAGCGCAAGAGTCGGCCCCCCCGGCAAAACCCCAATAATCACAAGGCGGATCGATCAACAAAACTTTCATTTTTTTTAAATTGTCCTGGCAATGAATTCTGCCAATACGATGATATCTTCAGTGCAGAATATTTGTAAAATACTGCGGTCAAAAAGGACGTTTACCTCGGGGCCGAATTCCGTATCGGCGCGCCAAAAGGTCACTAAAATAGGGACATTTTCTAACGCCTCTACCAGAATACCCACATCCCCGTACTCAAGCTTTTTAGCTGCCAGAGACTCGAGCTTCTCCAGCACTGCTTCAGGGTGCGCGCCGTATTTTCTTAGCAGGGGCTCAAACACGCGTTTTTTAAACGTAGGGTAGTAACCCAGGCTTTCCGGTATCTCCTTAAAGGACATCCACTCATGGCTCAATTCAGGCAGGCCCTTTAATTTCTTCTCCAGATAATGCAGAATGAGGATGGAAAGGAACTCTTTGCTCGGCGCGTTACAAGATAAGGAAAGGATCTGTCTCTTGGCAATATCGACGGAATATTCGTCGCTTAAGAATTTTACGGTATATTTCTTGCTTTGAGATCCTCTTTCCAGGTCTGTCCAGGCCTTATTTAAAGCTAACGCATAGCTCATCGGCTGGAAAAGTTAGAAACCGGGATCAATAAAATAGCGACAGGCCCAATAGGCCCATATCTACATTAATGCCGCTATTGGGAGATTTGATAGAGGCATTGGAAAGATGGCGGTAGCGATAACCGACATTAAGTGCCAGCCGGTCCTTCTTCAGGAAATAAGTCAGGCCCACGCCGCCCTGGGGCGTAAAATTGTATTGCGTCGACTGTTCCAGCGTGTGCTGGGTAATATAAATAAAACCCACGCCGCCTTCGATATAAGGATATAATCTTTCCGTAACCGGATAAGCGTATTTAAAGAGCAGGCCAAACCCTACTTCTGCGTTATTGTTAGGGCTGATGACGGTGCTGGCAAAAGGTTCCAGCTCAAATTCTACTAGGCCCTTTGGGTTAAAATTATTAATTTTATGCAAAACCGGCTTCAGATCAAAACCGATGCGCAATATCGTCGGGACTAGTTCGTAATGTTCCTTATTTTTGAGGTTGCCGGTGGCATAACCGGTCAGGATACCGAGTTCTTTGATACAGGATTTCTTGCCGTCAGACGCCTTGCTCACTCCGGAAAATAAATTGAGCGCCAACAAACACAAAACCACGACCAAAAACTTCCTTATCATCTTAAACCCCTTTTTATATTTTTAAAATATACGTACACTGATAATACAATATCTCAGCAAACTTTGTCAAGCAGTTAGTTTACTGCTTCGGTTTTACTTTCATCACGGAAACAGGGCTCTCGCTTACCTGTGCGGTAAATTTCGCCGTCGCGCTATCGCACTTTGAGCCGGAATTATCTTTTACCGTAAGGACCACTGTGTATGTGCCGGATTTTTTATATTCATGGGTCACCTTGCTTCCCTTACCCGTACCTCCGTCGCCGAAATCCCAGAGATAAGTAAGGTCGTCTCCGTCGGCATCGCTGGAGCGCGAACCGTCAAAACGGGCAATGTCTCCTGCGCAGCAAACCAGGTTCGGCCCGCTTACTGCCACCGGCGGAGTATTTATCTTAATTTCCGCCTGGGCGATCGCCTTGGAACATGGAGATTTTCTTCCGTCGTCGACCGTTACACTCACGTTATATTTCCCGCCTTTATCAAAACGATGCGTGACCAGCGGCCCGACCTTCATTTCTTTTCCATCACCGAAGTTCCAGATGTAGGTAAGAGTGTCACCGTCTAAGTCATGGGAACCCGTAGCGTCAAAAGATACCTGTTCGCCTACGCAGGCGATCTTGGAAGCCTCTAGAGATGCGAAAGGCGCGGTATTGGCATTCACCACCAAAGAGCTGATAGATTTAGAGCAGCTCGTGCCGCGGCCGTCATCTACGGTTAAAGTAACATTGTACCTGCCGCCCTTTGCATAACGATGAGTGATCTTCGGCCCGACCTTCTTTGTGCCGTCGCCTAAGTCCCAAGAGTGCGTAAGTTCGTCTCTGTCTCTATCGTACGATCTTGAACCGTCCAGGGAAACCTCTTCGGTGGAGCAGATATTCTTATCTTCACCTGCCACGGCCTTGGGAGAATGGTTAACGCTCACCTGAATAACACCAGTGGCACTGTTACAGCCGGAATTGGAATCGTCAGCAAGGGTAAGGCGCACGGTATAATTACCGCCTTTTTCATAGGTATGCGTAATAACTTGGCCCTCGCCTTTTTTCCCGTCGCCGAAATCCCAGAGGTAAGTCAGGCTGTCGTTGTCCGGATCAGAGCATGCCGAGCCGTCAAAGGTCACTTCCAGTGCTTTATCCGGGTCGCCTTCGCATAAAATTATTTTCTCATCGATCTTGACTATTGGTGCGGCGTTTATCTTGATGGTCCGGATCGCAGAACTGGTATCGCAGGGCGTACCAGAATCATCCTTGACCACTAATGCAACTTTGTATACACCGTTCTTGCTATAAGTATGCTTGGCCTTGGCTTCCTGTGAAGTTGCGCCGTCGCCAAAGTCCCACACATAGGAAAGCTTTGTACCTTCGCTACCGGTGGTATCTGTGGCATCAAAAACGACTTCTTGGTTAACGCAGGAAACATCAGGCACATTCAATACCGGCTTGGGCGGGAAATTCACTCTTACCGACTGGGTCTTAGTATCTTTATTGCAGGCCAAGTCTGTATTATTGGAAACAGACAAAGTTGCCGTATATGATCCCGCTTTCTTATAAGTATGCGTCACGACCTGTTGGTCGGAGCTTGAGCCGTCGCCGAAATCCCAGCGGAAGGCCAGCGGCCTTTTGTTGGGATCATAAGATTCTGTTGCGTCAAAAATAAATGTATCGCATTTTCCGCCCAACTTGGTTTCTGCCTGCGGCACGAATTTTATGCTCTTTTTTGCCACCGGCACATTGGCCTTTTTGGCGGCGCTGGTTACGGGTTTATTTTTCTTTGACTCCGGTATCGGCCTCTTTTTAGGAGCGACCGAACGCACAGTCTCTTTTTGTGTGGATACAAAAGCCAACTTTAACGGAGGCCTAAAATAAATCGGTATCTGGTTACCTTTATTATCCAGGGCGCTGATCACCGCGTTTCCGTGCTTCTGGGTCTTTTTTATCAAAACATATTTTAGGCTCACTGCTTCGGCATTGGAAAGCGGAATTTTGGTTTCCGACCAGGCACCGCTGGCAGAATCAGTGATCTTGTATTTTCGCGTTCCCGCGTAAAGATAGCTCATCCCTCCGTCGGGATCAATATCATAAGTACGCATAGTGATGTATTCTGTATTCGCGGGGACAGTGGGATAAAAATGCATTTCCTTGCCTTCAACCTTAGTTAGCCTAAAAGGAAGGCCGTAAGTGAAAACTTCGCTGTCTTCGGGTAGGACATTCAAGGCAAAAAGATTGGCGTCATCACCCTTAAGCGTTTTGACCACTACCTTGAATCTATATTTAGTGCCTACTGCTGTCCCTTTATTCGCCGCGTACGGGCCGAATCGATACACCAGTTTATTGGGATCCTGCTGGATAAAAGATTTGCTGTCCAGGAGGCCGCTGCCGTAAATGCTGAATTCGGTTTCCGTGGCGCATTCTTTATAACAATCATCCAGTTTTGTGCTTACGCCGGGATTGATGATCTCGATAACCACGTCTTTGTCCGTGTTCTTATCCACATCGACATAAAACGTAACATCGCCGGTATAGGCGCCGTAATAAGGATTACCGTCGGGCCCGAAGATATAGAAATATTCCGCTCCCGATTCAACCGGGGGAATACGAGCGGCGAAAGAAGTGGCACAAAATAAAAAGACGGATAGAAACAGCAAAGAAATTACTTTTTGCACGCGCATACTAACCTCCATTTTGGTTTAAAATATAAAGACTATTTATTTTCTTCTGCTGTATAAGGTTTTATGGTCATTATCGCCACGGGCACTTCGGCCACTTTGGCGGTGAATTCTGCGATGCTGGAATTACAATTACTTTGCATAAATCCGTCGCTTACCTTAAGTACCACCTTGTATTCTCCTGCCTTTGCGTAGGTATGCGTCGCTTCTTTACCTTCAAAAGATGTCCCGTCGCCGAAATCCCAGGCATAGGTGAGCACGTCACCGTCCGGGTCGCTTGAGCGCGAAGCATCGAATAACACAGGCTCGCCCAGGCAGCATACCTTGTTCTCGCCGGCGTCGGCGATAGGCGGATGGTTCAGAATAACATTAATGGAGTCTTCTGATTTATTGCACGCAGATTGCGCGTCGCTTGTTACAGTCAATGTTACTTTATATTTTCCGGATTTACGGTAAACATGCACCGGCCTGACCAAATTCGAGGTAACACCGTCGCCGAAATCCCAGAGGTAGGTCAAAGATTCCCCCTCTGAAGCCGAACCGTCGAACTTGACCTCGAGGGTCGGCTGCTCAGCGGGAAAACAAGTAATGATGTCATTTCCTGCCACAGCCTTAGGAGGCATATTTATTTTTATGGCCGATCCGGCTACTGCGCTGTTACAACCCTGAAGAGAATCATCCGTAACCTTGGCCTTTACTGTATATTTTCCGGCTTGTGCATAAGTGTGCTTTACAGCCAGGCCTTCGGCAGTTGTTCCGTCGCCGAAATCCCAGCTCACCATAAATTTATCTTTGTTCGCTGCGTCAACCTTGGCCTCGAAGGCTACTTCGGTATTCGGGCAGCTGGAAACCGGCCCTTCGATAGAAATGTTCGGCGCGGCCGCAACGGTCAATTCTTCGGTGACCATGGCTTTATTGCAGGCAAGCCCGGAATCATTGGTTGCGGTAAGGGTAACGTTATATTTTCCCGTTTTCGCGTAGGTATGGACAACTGAAGGGCCCTGGGCCTTTGTTCCGTCGCCAAAATCCCAGGCATAGGTAACGATTTTTCCTTCGGGGGTATAAGATTTGGTGCCGTCGAAAACAAAGGTCTTGCACTCATCGAGTTTCTGTGACTCTAGAATGGCCACCGGCGTTTTTTCATAATAATCCAGCGCCTTTTCGGGCGATTCCCGCTGTATTTTATTTATTTTATCGAGATAATCGCTACAGACCGAGCATTCCGGCTCGATCATCAGGCACTTGCTGAATTCGTGCCGCGCGTCGGCGTATTCTCCGGCTTTATAGCGAGTAATAGCGTAGTCTTTTATTGCCGCGGCTACGGGAGAGCTACAATTTTTTTCGGCAAAAGCGGCTGCCGTTAAATTTAAAAATAAAATAAATGCGAAAATCAGGCCTTTTTTCATTCTTTTTCCCCCTTTTTATAATATTATAAAACTTTATAATATATTATCATAATTTATATTTACGTCAAGCATAAATATTATTTTTTCCTATTATTCTCCAGGCGTAAGCCATATGAAGCGAGCCTGCGGATATCCTGCCAGGGGTTACGCGAATAAAGAATGGAAAAGACGATATTTTTGGGACATTTATGGTCAGCGCCCAGGAAACAATGCTTTGCCTTCATGGTATAACCGGTTTTACCCACCACGAATTTAGGATGGGTCCTTAATAATTTGTTGTGGTTGCTTAAATAGATCCTCCTGCCGTCGCTGCCTTTTATGGCCGAGGCACGCATGCCGAGTATCTGGTTGAATACGCTGTTTTGGGAGGCATAACGCATGAGTACAGCCAAGTCATAAGCCGTAGTGTAATGCTGTGCGCGCCTGCCGGGCAGGCCCGAGGCGTTGACAAATCTAGTATTTTTCATACCCAGCGTTTTTGCCTTCCAGTTCATCAGCACCACAAATTTGTCTTCCGTGCCGGAAATGCTTTCCGCCAGGGCGACCGCGGCATCATTGGCAGAACTGATCAAAAGCGCCTGCAAGAGATCGTAGGTAGAGTAAGTAGCGCCCGCGCCCAGATACGCCTTGGAAGGCTCGGTGCCTGCTGCATTTTTACTGATTACGACGGAATTTTTTAGCGAAGAGTTTTCCAGGACGATTATGGCGGTCATTACTTTTACTGTGGAAGCGGCGGGCAATTTTAGATACGGCTCTTTTGCGTAAAGCACATGCCCGTCATCTATATCCATGACCACAAACGAACGGGCGGTGATCCAGGGGTTCTTCCTATTACCCTGCCGTGCCCAACAGGTGTTCAGCACGAGAGAAAAAACCAGCAACAGGGCCGAAAATATTTTTATAATTCTCATCTTAAGACAAAAAGGCCACCTCTAAAGAGTGGCCTTAGTTAAAAGATACGGAAACCTGGATTAAAAGATTATGAATTTTTTTCCGCAATGTCACCGATGACCGGTAATTTGAACCATTCTCCCTGGTAACCTTTGACCATTAAAATCACCCACAGGATCACTCCGAAGAGCCAAAGCAACATACCCAACATCCAACCGACAAACGGCAGGAAACCGAGCACGATCATGGCGACGAAGATCCCGCCGAAAGTAATTATCGACTGCATCGCGTGAAACCTGACAAATTTGTTCTTCTTTTCTATGACGTAAAAAATTACCCCGGTGATCACACCCAAAAGGTAGCACAAAAGCGCGGCTACATTCGGCTGCATACCCAGATCTGTCGTACCTAAATCCTGCTTATTTTCTGCCATATATGCCTCCATTTGGTTTAAAAGCAATTTTATTTTATTATAACGGGGGAAAAATGCAACAATTATTTAAAATTTTACAAAAAAGGCGCCTTTATCCAGAAGATAAAAGCGCCTTTTTGTTATTGCTCTTCGCTAGATCAGACCAGACCCTGGGCCAGCATGGCATCAGCCACTTTGATAAAACCGGCTAAGTTGGCACCCTTGACATAATTGATATATTTGCCTTCTTTGCCGTATTTGACGCAGGAATCATGTATGTTGATCATTATCTGGTGAAGCTTCTCATCCACTTCTTCCCTCGTCCATGACAGGCGCTGGCTGTTCTGGGACATTTCCAAACCGCTGGTCGCCACCCCTCCGGCATTCGAAGCCTTGCCGGGCGCATAGAGTATTTTTGCGTCCATAAAGACCTTGATCGCCTCGGGCGTTGAAGGCATATTGGCGCCTTCTCCGATACAGAAGCAACCGTTCTTCACGAGCTTTTTGGCATCGGCCTCGTTAATTTCGTTCTGCGTGGCAGAAGGAAAAGCAATATCGCATTTGATACCCCAAGGACGTTCGTTTTCAAAATATTCGCACTTGAAATCCTTGGTGCATTCCTTGATGCGGCCGCGGCGGACATTCTTCAGGTTCAATACACATTCCAGCTCTTTTCCGTCAATACCGTTCTTGTCGTAAATAAAACCATTGGAATCCGACAAGGTCACTACCTTAGCACCTAATTGCAGCAGTTTTTCCACGGTATATTGAGCGACGTTACCGGAGCCGGAAACCGCGCAAACCTTACCCTTGAAGGTCTCGCCCCTGGTCTTAAGCATCTCCTGTACGAAATAAACACAGCCGTAGCCCGTGGCCTCGGGCCGGATCAAGCTCCCGCCCCAGCTTAAGCCTTTGCCGGTAAGTACGCCGGTAAATTCATTACGCAATCTTTTGTACTGGCCGTAGAGAAAACCGATCTCCCGTCCGCCCACGCCGATATCTCCAGCGGGCACGTCCGTATCCGGTCCGATATGCCTGGCCAATTCCGTCATAAAACTCTGGCAGAATCTCATTACTTCGTTATCCGATTTTCCTTTTGGGTCAAAATCAGAACCGCCCTTTCCACCGCCCATCGGTAATGTGGTCAAACTGTTCTTAAAGACCTGTTCAAAAGCCAGGAACTTCAAGATCCCTAAATCGACGCTCGGATGAAAACGCAGGCCGCCCTTATACGGGCCGATGGCACTGTTCATTTCAATACGGAAACCGCGATTTATCTGGATCTTGCCCTTATCATCCAGCCAGGGGACGCGAAAAATGATCGTCCTTTCCGGCTCGACCATCCGTTCCAGGATCTTGGCATCCTGATATTTAGGATTTCCCTCGATAAACGGCATAACCGATTCCACTACTTCACGCACTGCCTGATGAAACTCGAGTTCACCGGGATTTTTTGCAACTACCGCCGATATGAACTCTTCAGCTTTTTTTGACATCTCTCCTCCTTGTTCAAACGCTGAACAAACACCCGCCTTTACAATTTCATCGCTGTAAAAGCCTGTTTACGATCGAGCGGGCGGCTGACTTCGCCATGCCCATCGCCTCGATCACCGTTCCTTCGCCCCCGACAATATCACCACCCGCAAAAACATTCTTCAGGGAAGTTTCCATTGTCTCTTTATCCACTACCACATCCCCGTATTTATCTGTTTTCAGCCCGGGGGTAACATTGGTCAAAATGCTGTTCGCCTTTAACCCTATGGCTACTACTGCCAGGTCGCAGTCAGTTGCAAAACCGCTATTCGGTATCTCGACCGGCCTTCTCCTGCCGGATGCGTCCGGTTCGCCCAGCTCGCACCTTGAGGCCGTAAGCCTGCGGACCAGGCTTGCCTCATCCCCGCAGAACCCTTCGGGCTTGACTAAAAATTCGAATTTTATCCCTTCTTCCCGCGCATGTTCGATCTCCAGCCTCCTCGCAGGCATTTCCACTTCCGTACGCCGGTAAACAACGGTCGTGTCAGCGGGGACACTATTTATTTTCTGAAGCCTCAGCGCCACCCGCGCCGCATCCATAGCGGTATTACCCCCTCCGATGACCACCACGTGTTTTCCGATACTTACAGGTGTATGCGCGTGGGGAAATTCAAAAGCGGACATCAGGTTAACGCGGGTAAGGAATTCATTGGCAGAATATATGTTGCATAAATTTTCACCCGGGATACCGAGGAACGACGGGATGCCCGCGCCCAGCCCCAGGAATACCGCAGAATATTTTTCGCTAAAAAGTTCATCCAGCGTCCTAGCCTTGCCGACGATAAAATTAGTAATGAACTCAACACCTAATTTTTTCAGATAATTGATTTCGAAATCGAGGATATCGCGCGGCAGCCGAAAGGGCGGGATACCGTAACGCAATACCCCGCCTGTTTTATGCAGGCCTTCAAGGACAACTACTCCTATTCCGTTCCTGGCCAATTCTCCGGCGCAGCATAACCCCGCCGGGCCGGAACCGACCACGGCCACTTTGAATTTTGAGAGCCGGGTATCTTTGTTAACGGGAACTTCCAAATTATTCTTCATCCCGTAATCGCCGACGAAGCGTTCCAGAAAATTAATGTTGATGCTTTCACTGGATGCGTACGGCTGGCCTTTTTTAGTCAGGACACAGGCCTTGCGGCACTGATATTCTGCCGGGCAGATCCTGCCGCATAAAGAAGGGAAATTATTCTTCTCCCGGATAGTAAAATACGCCTGGGCATAGTCTTTCTGGGTGATCTGATAAATGAATTTCTTGATGTCTATTCCGACGGGACAACCCGAGGTGCAGGCCGGATTTTTGCACTGCAGGCAGCGCGACGCCTCGCTAAGTGCATCTTGTTCATTATAACCGCTGACCACCTCGCCGAAATTTTCTACGCGCTTGGCCGCTTCTACTTCCAATGCTTTTACCGGGTTCTTTTTCATTGTAAAACAGTTTTGCAGATATGCTTCTCTTTGTCCGTATAAACGCTGTTTCTCTTAACCAGGCCGTCCCAGTCAACCAAATGCCCGTCGAATTCCGGGCCGTCCACACAACTGAATTGGGTCTTACCCGCAACATCTACACGGCAACATCCGCACATACCCGTGCCGTCTACCATAATGGCATTTAAAGAAACTATTGTTTTTACGCCTGATTCTTTGGTCACCAAAGAAACGCGTTTCATCATCGGCACGGGCCCGACGGCATAAACCAGGTCAAATTTATCTTTTTTCAGCAATTCCGCCACCACGTCGGTGGTGAAACCCTTCCTGCCGCAGGAACCATCGTCTGTGGTAATGTGGAAACCATCGGCCGGGCCTTCTAATTCTTTTTCTAGAATAAGCAACCCCTTTGTCCTTGAGCCCAATATGATTTCTAAATGATTCCCCGCTTCTTCTAGCGCCTTGGCCACGGGGTAGATCTCGGCGATGCCCACGCCTCCGCCGACCAAAATCACCTTGCCGTAATTTTTAATTTCTGTGGCGTGGCCCAACGGCCCGACCAGTGCAAAAAGCGGATCGCCGCTATTTAAACGCCCTAAAAGTTTGGTGGTCAACCCTAATTCCTGAAAAATCAGAGTAACTGTCCCCTTTTGCGGATCTTTATTTACTATGGTCAGCGGGATACGCTCTCCGTCCGGACAAGCCATAAGCATAACAAACTGGCCGGGCTTTGCTTTACGGGAAATATCCGGGGCAGCAACTTCTAACTTGATAATACGGGTATCATGCGTCTGGACCAATACTTCTTTAGCGGTTATTTTCATTTTATTCTAATTTATAGGCAATTATAGCACAAAAATCAGGCAGATTGGGTGATCTATCTTCCCGTTTAGAGATAAACCGGGATAAAAATGGGCAAAAAAAGAGCGCCCCCTTTAATCTGACGATTAAAAAGAGGACGCCTTTGTCCTGCGGATTCGTTAATCACGATAGCACAAAGAATTGCCTTGTCAAGAAAAATTATAAGATTTAAGTTGACACCGGGGAAGAAATTGTGTATAGTGTTTATAGTTTAAGTTAAGGTGGTAAATGGTGAATCAAAATTTAAAACCGTAAGGTAAAGAATTGTTGAAACCTTGCGGTTTTTTTTATTTGAGGCCATAATTTACGGAGCACGTAGTGCGAGGTTGAATTTGCGCAGCGACTTATGCCAGAGAAAAAAATAGCATTCTATAAGTCGCGCGCTCATTTAAGAAAGGAGGGCAAAGCAGGTGAAAGGTAAAGTAAAGTGGTTCTCGAACCAAAAGGGCTATGGCTTTATCACGACTGAAGACGGCAAAGATGTATTCGTACATCATTCCGCCATCAAGAGCGAAGGCTATAGAACTTTACAAGAAAACCAAGAAGTTGAGTTTGATGTTGAAAAAGGCGCCAAAGGCGAACAAGCAGTAAACGTAACCAAGATATAATTGGTGGTTGCGTAAGTTTTTGCTTTAATCAACAGCGTAAAGTAAGGTAAGGTCAAGAAATCTCGCCGTAGCTTTCTAGTATCATTTCCCCAAAGTTTCTTGTTTCTAACCTGTAAGAAAGGTATTTTTGTTTTTAAATATCCCCAAGGGCGAAGCCTGCCCGCTCCCGACGCTGGCCATCAAAAGAAAGCGCTTCCTAAAAATGAGGATATCAGTCTTGAATTCTATAAATTTTGTGGCATGCTTTTAGTAAGGATTATAAAAGGAGGATTGGATAGCGAAAGCCATTAAGGTTTATCGCCTTCAGAGAAGGCCCGTAAAATCGGGCCTTCTTCGTTTTTTAATGAGTGGATAATTTACGGAGCACGCAGTGCGACGTAAATTATAGTCCTGGATGCCTGCAAGCGAGTAATTATTTGGCTTTGTCTATTGCGGTGAGGTTGTAGTAGCCGAAGACCGTAACCTTGGCCTTGGACTTAGAGACGAGTTCTTCGTGCAGTTCTTTCATAAAGCGGTCGCACTGCGCTTTTTTCTGCCAGTGGTAGACTGAAACAAACTCATGCTTGTGGCCATGGCGGCTAAGCGTGTAATATCCTAAAAATCCCGGATATTTTTTTGCCTGGCGCGCCCACATCAGACTATCCTTACGGTAATCTGCAACTTCTTTGGGCTGGACCCGAAAATGTACGGCGTGGATAAACATGAGGATATTATACTAAAAAATAATAAAAAAACAATCTCTGAAAAATCCGAAGCACAAAATCCGAAATTCGAAACAAATTCGAAATTAAAAATCTAAATTTTCCAAACTAAATTGTTTTGAATTTGGGAAATTCGGATTTATGCTCTAGGTAGGCTACTCTCGCCCATCAAGAATTTATCAATGCAATGCGCCGCGCGCCTGCCTTCGGAAATCGCCCAGACGATCAATGATTGCCCGCGGTGCATATCTCCTGCAGTAAATACCTTTTTTACCGAGGTCATAAAATTGGCGTCGGTCTTGATATTGCCGCGGTTATCCAGCTCTAACCTGAATTCCTGGAGTAATCCTTTTTTCTCAGGATAAAGAAAACCCAAAGCAAGAATGACCAGGTCCGCTTCAATTTCAAATTCCGTACCTCTAATTTCTTCCAGTGCCATACAGCCTGATTTATCTTTAGAAAAATTTACCTTGATACAAGAGATCTTTTTCACGCGGCCGTTTTCACCGAAGAACTTTTTAGTAAGCACCTGCCAAATCCGTTCTCCTCCTTCCTGGTGGCTGGTAGAGGTTTTTAAAAGCATCGGGTATTTCGGCCAGGGCATACCAGGCGTGCGGCATTCTGCAGGCTGAGGCAGCAATTCGATCTGTACCACGCAAGCAGCGCCCTGCCGGTGCGCAATGCCTACGCAATCAGCGCCAGTGTCCCCTCCACCGATCACTACCACGCGTTTATTTTTCGCGTCGATAATTTTTTCTCTGGTGATTTTTCCACCCTGCACCCGTTTATTTGCCTGAACCAGATAATCCATGGCAAAATGTATGCCGGATAATCCTCTTCCTGCGATATTCAGGTCGCGGGGTACACGCGAACCACCGGCCAGACAAACAGCGTCGAATCCTTTGAGCAACTTAGCGGCATTTAAATCCAGGCCCACGTTGATCTTGGTTTTAAATTCTATACCTTCCTGCTTTAGAAGCTTGATCCTGCGGTCTAATATTTTTTTCTCTAATTTAAAATCGGGGATGCCGTAACGTAAGATCCCGCCGATCTGATCGTCCTTTTCAAATACCGTAACACGGTGGCCCGCCTTATTCAGCTGGTCGGCACAACTGAGGCCCGCCGGGCCCGAGCCGACAACCGCGATAAACTTACCCGTGCGCTTTTTCAAAGAACGTGCCTTGACCAAGCCGTTTTTAAAGGCATACTCGATAATCGCCAGTTCATTTTCTCGGATAGTCACCGGCTCATCATTTATCCCCAAGACACAGGCATATTCGCACATCGCCGGGCAGATCCTTCCGGTAATTTCCGGAAAGTTGTTCGTGGCAACAAGCAGCTGGTACGCCTTTTCCCAGTGCCCGTGGAACACGGCATCGTTCCATTCGGGAATAATGTTTGCCACGGGGCAACCCCAATGGCAGAAGGGTGTCCCGCAATCCATGCAGCGTGAAGCCTGGTCCTTGGAATGCACTTCTTTCGGTAGGACCATCACTTCGCGATAATCGTTCTTGCGTTCGCAAACCGGGCGGTATTCGAGCGCCTGCCGCTTGACTTTTAAAAAACCCTTGGGATCACCCATCAGAGACCTCGGTTGAATCTATTTTCTTTTTAAGTTTTCCTTCCCCTAAGACCCGTTTATACTCCAGGGGTATCACCTTAACGAATTTTTTTATTTCTGTGCTCAAATTATCCGTTATTTTTTTGGCCAACGGGCTCCTGGTATATTTATAATGGTTGGACAAAAGGTTTTGTACCGCCTGGGTATCCTCTGTGTTAACTTTTTCCAACTCGACCATTTCCATATTGCATTTACGCCTGAAATCACCATCCGCATCATAGACATAAGCAATACCACCGGACATGCCCGCGGCAAAATTCCTACCGGTCTTACCCAAAACCACTACCCGGCCGCCGGTCATGTATTCGCAGGCATGGTCTCCCACGCCTTCGACTACAGCGCTCAGGCCGGAATTCCTGATGCAGAATCTTTCTCCGGACATACCACGGATATAAGCCTCTCCGCTGATCGCGCCGTAAAAAGTGGTATTGCCAATGATGATATTCTCCTGCGCTTGATAAAGCGCTTTTTTATCCGGATAAATAATCACCCTGCCTCCGGAAACGCCTTTGCCTACATAATCATTGGCCATACCCTCCAACTCAAAAGTGATCCCTTTCGCTAGGAATGCAGCGAAACTCTGGCCGGCGATACCTTTAAATTTACAATTGATGGAATCTTCCGGCAGTCCTTCCTCGCCAAAAACCTTGCAGACTTCTCCGCTTAGCATCGCGCCGGTGGTCCGGTCCGTATTCTTGATAGGCATTTCTATCTTTACGGGTTTTTGTTCTTTTAGTGCAGCCGCGGATAATTTTATCAGTTCCAGGTCCATAATTTTATCGATACCGTGGTCCTGCTTTGCCGTGCAATGTGTATCTGCGCCGGAGAGCGTCTGGGGCCGGTAAAGAATGCGGGAAAGATCTATCCCCTTTGCCTTCCACGGTAAGATTTCAGAGTTTAATTCCAAAAGGTCCGTACGGCCGACCAGCTCATCTATTGTTCTCACCCCCAAGCTGCTCATGATCTCACGCAGTTCCGCGACCACAAAACGAAAATAATTGATAATATGCTCGGGCCGGCCGGAAAATCTTTTGCGTAAAATATCATCCTGCGTCGCCACGCCTACAGAACAATTATTCAAATGACAATGCCGCAGCATCACACAGCCTAAAATAATTAAGGCCGCCGTGCA
Organism: Candidatus Omnitrophota bacterium; assembly: GCA_028717645.1. Lineage (GTDB taxonomy): Bacteria > Omnitrophota > Gorgyraeia > Gygaellales > JAMWDD01 > JAQUNK01. Next base: position 11,054 of record JAQUNK010000002.1, on the reverse strand, counting down.
GAAGCCGAACTCTTCAGCGCCCAGGGCCGCGGCAATGGCTACATCGCGGCCAGTGCGCATCTGGCCGTCGGCCTGTAGGCGCACCCTGCTCCTTAGATCATTAAGCACAAGTGTCTGGTGCGCCTCGGATAACCCCAATTCCCAGGGAAGCCCCGCGTGTTTTATCGAACTTAAAGGCGAAGCACCCGTCCCTCCGTCTCCGCCGGAGATCAGGATCATATCCGCATGTCCCTTGGCTACACCCGCGGCCACTGTACCCACGCCGGGCTCGGAAACCAACTTAACACTTATGCGCGCGCGGGGATTGACGTTTTTCAGATCAAAGATCAACTGCGCCAAATCCTCAATGGAATAAATATCGTGATGCGGAGGCGGTGAGATCAAAGTGACACCCGCGGTAGTATAACGAGTGCGCGCAATGATCGCGCTTACTTTGTGCCCCGGAAGCTGGCCGCCCTCGCCGGGTTTGGCCCCTTGGGCAATTTTGATCTGCAGTTCATCTGCATTGACCAGATAATTTGCCGTTACGCCAAAACGGCCGGAGGCAACCTGCTTGATGGCACTACGCAAAGAATCTCCGTTGGGCTGCGGTGAAAAACGCGCCGGGTCCTCACCGCCTTCACCGGTATTGGATTTAGCCCCCAGCCTATTCATGGCTATCGCCAGGGTCTCATGCGCTTCTTTGCTGATCGAACCAAAGCTCATTGCACCGGTGGCAAAACGCTTGACGATACTTTCCATCGGCTCTACTTCTTCGATAGGCACAGGGTTGCTTTTCTTGAATTTTAAGAGGCTGCGTAAAGTCGTAGGGTTCTTCGACTGATCATTGATCAATTGCGCAAATTCACGGTATTTCTTTTCGTCATTATTCCTTACCGCATCCTGAAGGCTGGCGATACTCTCCGGGTTCCATAAGTGGAACTCGCCGTCCCTTTTCCATTGGTATAATCCGCCGGTGGCCAAATAAGGATTTTCTAAACTAGAAAATGCCTGTTTATGCCTTAATAAACATTCTTGGGCAAGCACGTCTAAATTTGCGCCGCCGATACGAGAAACCGTTCCGGTAAAATATTGCCCGACCACCTCTTCGCTTAAACCCAGGGCTTCGAATATTTGCGCTGCGCGATAACTTTGTAAAGTCGAGATCCCCATTTTAGAGAGGATTTTTAAGATCCCTTTTTCTAAGGCATGGATATAATTTTTTAGCGCAGCGTCTAGATCTAAACTCAATTCTTTTTCTCCTACCAGATATTCGACTGCTTTATATGCCAGGTATGGATTGACGCAATCTGCGCCATAACCGAATAAAAGCGCTAAATGGTGCACTTCCCTGGGCTCGCCGCTTTCCACAATGATCCCTATCTGGGTCCGCAATGCTTTTCTTACCAAATAGTGGTGTAACGCTGCCGTGGCTAAAAGTGCGGGTAGCGCTGCGCAGGTTTTATCTAGGCCTTTATCGCTTAAAATAATAAAGGTATACCCTTCTTTAATGGCCTGCTCTACTTTTTTACAGATGGCTCCTAACGCATTTTTAAAATTTTCTTTTTTATCTGTTTTAAAAAGCAGCGATATGGTCTTGGTCCTGAAGCCGTTCTTTTTGATCTCGGCTATCTTCAATAATTCTTCGTCGGTAAGGATCGGGTTCTTGACGTACAATTTACGGCAGTGCCAGGCAGTCTCAGCGAGCAGGTTATTTTCCGGGCCCAGATAAGTGTTCAGGCTCATCACCAGTTCTTCCCTGATCGGGTCAATGGCCGGATTGGTCACCTGTGCGAAAAGCTGTTTAAAATAAGCATAAAGCAGCTGCGGGACATTGGATAAAACAGCGTGCGGCGTATCGTTGCCCATCGAACCGACCGGCTCTTTGCCTTCTTCGGCCATAGGCTTTAAAATAAATTTCAGGTCCTCGCGGCTATAACCAAATGCCTTCAAAGAAGTAAGTATGTCTTCTTTCTTTTTCACGGGCTTGGCTTCAGGTAGATCCGCGAGGTCCGCTAAATGTTTTTTTAACCAGGCCCCGTACGGCTTTTGAACAGACATCTCTTCTTTTATCTCTCTATCGCCGACGATCTTTTTCCTTAAGGTATCCACAAAGAATATTTTTCCCGGTTCGAGCCTGCCGGAATAAGCAATATCTGGCGCAGCAATATCCAAGACCCCCACTTCAGAGGCCATAACCACAAAATCTTTTTTGGTCACGACATAGCGCGCCGGGCGCAGGCCGTTCCTGTCTAATACCGCCCCAATGCTTAATCCGTCGGTAAAAGCAATGGCTGCCGGGCCATCCCAGGGCTCCATAAGACAGGCATGGTATTTATAGAAATCTTTTACCTTGCTGCTTAAGAAACGGTTGTTTTCCCAGGCGCTGGGAATAAGCATGCTCATTACGTGCGGTAGCGACCTGCCGCAAAGTACGAGTAGTTCAAAAGCATTATCTATGCTGGCGGAGTCACTACCTCCAGGCACTATCAGCGGAGACAATTTTTTGATCTCTTTACCAAACAACCCGCTCTCCAATAATCCTTCCCTGGCGCGCATCCAATTGATATTACCGCGTAGCGTATTTATCTCGCCGTTGTGTGCCAGGAACCTGAATGGCTGCGAGAGGTCCCAGGTGGGGAAAGTATTTGTCGAATAGCGCGAATGCACCAGGCAAAGCGCGCTTTCTATATCCTGGTCTTTGAGGTCCAGGAAAAACTTGTCCAGCTGCTCAGGCATAAGCAGGCCTTTATAGGAAAAGGTGCGGTAAGATAAATTAGTGATGTAGAAAAAAGATCTCTGTTTGAGGCCTGATGCGCGGATGATATTTTCTACTTGTTTTCTGATCAGATAAAGTTTTCTCTCGAATGCCAGCGGTTCGGCTAAGTTAGATTTAATAAAGACCTGCTCGATCACCGGCTGGGTCTCGCGTGCGGTTTTGCCAATATCAGAATCATCGACCGGGACACTGCGCCAGCCTAAAAGGGCCTGTTTTTCTGCCTGAACGATCTTGTTAAAAATATTTTTGCAGAAAGCACGCTCTTTATCATCCTGCGGCAAAAATACCAGGCCGCTGCCATATTCACCCGCCCCGGGCAGATCAATGTCCGCTTTTTTAGCGGCTTTTTTAAAAAAAACGTGCGGAGTCTGGATCAATATTCCCGCCCCATCGCCGGTCTTAGGGTCTGCACCAGTGGCACCGCGGTGCGCCAGGCGCCTTAAAACCTCCAGGCCCTGCCGGATGATCTGGTTGGATTTTTCTCCCTGAATATTACAAACAAAACCTACTCCGCAAGCATCATGCTCAAAGCGCGGATCATATAAGCCTTGTTTTTCAGGTAAAGAATTGTTTCTCATCTTTATATCTTCCATCTGTTGGGATCGATCCCCAATTTCTTGATCTTGGTACGCATAGTATTACGGTTGATCCCTAAGATCTTGGCTGCCTTTAGCTGATTGCCATAAGTACGTTCTAAGGCATGCTCGATCAGAGGCCTTTCCACTATTTCTAATATGTACTTGTATAAAACGCCCTGTTTTTCCCTATACAAGGAGTCGTCTATTTCGACCAGCTTTTTATCCACGTTATCCATATCTGCCTGCCTAAAGTTTAATCAATTTGATCCAAAATCAGGGGGCAGTCCGAGTGCACTGCCCCCTCGCCTTATTTTATAAACAACATTTCCCTGTATTTCGGCAGATCCCAATGCTCATCGCTTACCACGCATTCCAGGGCATCGACGTGCCGGCGGATATGCTCCATCAGCGGTTTTAATCCCTCGAAATAAAACTTAGCGCGCGCATCTTGGCCCATATCCTTTGCTTTATCCAGGGAATTCATCATCTCTTTGGTATTACGCCGCACATAATAAATTTTAGCGACTACATCGCTTAAATGCTCTTTCTGGTCGCTAAGTGCGCCCTTTTCAACTTTTAGCTCGGCATCTTTTTCTAGGGCCACAAGCATACCCAGATTTTCTGCCAGTAATTTTTCGTATTCGCATCCGGCAGGAATAATGCTGGCATTGACCATCTCATTCAAGGTATTGGCTTCTATTTCCAGCGTCAGGTTATACATATGTACCCAAATGTGGTAACGCGCGATAAGTTCAGGTTTTGAAAAAACTTTATATTTCTCGAATAAGGCGATATTTTCTTTCTTAGTCAATGCCTCCAAGGCCTCGACGGTAGAAGCGATATTCGGCAGGCCCCTTTTCTTTGCTTCCTTTATCCATTCAGGAGCGTAATTATTGCCCTCAAAGCGGATATCCTTAGTTTCTTTGATGATCCCAGCGATCACCCGCAAAGCGCTGCTTTCAAAATCTTTGCCTTTTGCTTCTTTTTTGATCTGCTCTGCCACGTAATCAAGGCTATCGGCAATAATGGTATTGATCACGGCAATGGGCGTTGAGATATTCTGGGATGAGCCTACGGCGCGAAATTCAAATTTCGCTCCGGTAAAAGCAAAAGGCGACGTCCTGTTCCTGTCTGTTGTATCTTTATTAAATTTTGGCAGCCGGGCCAGCCCTAAATCGATGATATCCTGTTTGGAAACTTGTTTTTTGATGCCTTTTTCAATCATGTCTAAAATCGCCGTAAGCTGGTTGCCCAAGAAAACACTGATGATCGCCGGCGGAGCTTCGTTAGCACCCAGGCGATGTTCATTTCCGGCCAAAGCGACACTGGCGCGCAGAAGATCGGCGTGCAGATATACCGCGCGTAGCACCGCAGCTAAAACCGCTAAAAATTGCAAGTTGTCTTCCGGCGTCTGGCCTGGGTTTAACAAGTTATTTCCCTGGTCATCGGCCAGGGACCAATTCAGGTGCTTTCCGCTTCCGTTTATTCCGGCGAAGGGCTTCTCATGCAAAAGGCAAACCAGATTATGCCTTAACGCCACTTTCTTCATCAGGTCCATGAGCAATTGGTTGTGGTCAGCGGCAATATTTGATTCTTCGAATATCGGCGCGAATTCATACTGATGAGGCGCTACTTCATTGTGCCGCGTCATCAGCGGTATTCCGAGCTTATACGCTTCTTCGGCCACTTCATACATGAAATTAAGCACGCGCTCTTTGATCGTACCGAAATACTGATCCTCCAGCTGCTGGCCCTTGGGCGAAGGCGCTCCGATAAGAGTACGACCGGTCATCAACAGGTCCTGCCGAAGATTATAAAAATTTTTATCAATGAGAAAATATTCCTGTTCCGGGCCGCAGGTAGAAAACACTTTTTTTACGTCTTTACGCCCGAAAATCTGCAGAAGATTTTTCGCGGCCCTATTTAAGGCCTCATCCGAGCGCAAAAGCGGTAACTTCTTATCCAGCGACTCTCCGTGGTAAGAAATAAATATTGTGGGTATGCATAATGTTTTTCCCAATTTACTTTCAATGATGAACGCGGGGCTGGAAGGGTCCCAGGCTGTATAGCCGCGCGCCTCAAATGTGGCGCGGATGCCCCCGGAAGGAAAACTGCTCGCATCAGGCTCGCCTTGGATCAGTTTCGAGCCGGAAAATTTCTCGATCACCTTACCGGGTGCGGTTATGGAAATAAAACTGTCGTGCTTTTCTGCGGTAAGGCCGGTCATCGGCTGGAACCAGTGCGTATAATAAGTAGCGCCTTTGGAGATGGCCCAATCTTTCATGGCATTGGCAATTTCATTTGCCTCATCAAGGGTAATGATCTTACCTTCAGACATCCAGAGTTTAAAAGCCTCTAAAGTGCTTTTTGAAACCAGTCTTTCCATGGCTTCGGCGCTAAAGGTATTCTCTCCGAAGTAACTGGATACCTTTTTCGGCGATGTAATCTTTTCCAAAGACATGCCATTGATTTTAAACAACGCTTCTTGCCTTACTGCCATCTCTAACCTCCTGTTTTCTCTTTTTTTTGCAATCGATAGAATTTGGCCCTAAATGCGGCCGCCTGATACGGCTAAGCCGAAGGGCATCTTTCTTACTCTCTGTAAAAACTGTATCTGTCCTGCCCCAAATTTTAGCAATAGGGTCTAAAAAATTACCCATTAACCCTGCATCGTCGTAACATTGCATAATTTAGCCGATGGCTGATGAACCGCGCTCTTCAGTGCGAATACGCACACATTCTTTCAGGTCCAGCACAAATATTTTTCCGTCTCCAGTTTCGCCGGTCTTGGCACCCCTGATTATCGCCTTTATCGTCGGCTCGACGAACTCTTCGTTTACCGCGATCTCCAGGCGGAGCTTCTTCAGGAGATTCCCCGTTTCTTTTACACCGCGGTAAATTTCGGTAACACCCCTCTGCCGCCCATGGCCCAAAACCTCGCTTACTGTAAGCAGGTTTACCTCTGTCTTATATAACTGTTCTTTGACTTCTTCCAGTTTGTACGGCTGGATTATGGCGATGATCAGTTTCATCCCGGTCTCCTCTTATTCCAATATGGTATAAGCGCTCTCACGATGCTGCGTAAGATCAAGCCCCATCAATTCTTCTCTTTCGCCTACTCTTACTCCGATAAACAGGTCAACGAATTTATAGATCACTATGGTAACGATAAAAGCATAGGCAATGGTCACTCCCGTAGCAGTAAGCTGCACGAGAAATTGTTTTGGATTACCGAAAAATAAGCCGTTGTTTCCCGCAGGGTTCACGAGTTTGGAAGCGAATAACCCCGTTGCCAAAGCACCCCAAATACCTCCCACGCAATGCACGCCAAAAGCATCCAGCGAATCATCGTAGCCTAATTTTGGTTTGATGACACTCACTGCGATATAACAGAAAACACTTACCAGCAGGCCGATCAATATGGCCGAAGTTACGCTGACATATCCTGCACCCGGAGTAATCGCGACTAACCCGGCTACGCCGCCAGAGACGGCACCAAATATAGTGGGCTTGCCGTTACGTATCCACTCAATACACGCCCAGCTTAAACCCGCTGCGGCAGCACAGGTATTAGTCACTACAAAAGCGTTTACTGCCAGGCCGTTCGCGGCCAAAGCACTTCCGGCATTAAACCCGAACCAACCGAACCATAATAACGCGGTACCCAGGACCACGAAAGGGAGGTTGTGCGGTGCCGGTGCATTATGATCGAGATTTTTTCTCCTGCCGATGACCAGTGCCGTAATCAAAGCCGCGATCCCGGCATTGATATGCACAACTGTGCCTCCGGCAAAATCCAGTGCTCCCAAATTCCTTAGCCAGCCGCCGATACCCCAGACCCAATGGCAGACCGGATCGTAAACAAATGTCGCCCAAAGAATAGTAAAGAGTAAAAATGCGGAGAATTTCATCCTTTCGGCAAAGGCGCCGATGATTAATGCCGGCGTAATAACAGCGAACATCGCCTGAAAGATCATAAATGCCTGGTGCGGTATGGTTACGGCGTAATCCGCGTAAGGCTCTAACCCCACACCATTTAAACCAAACCAGCCAAATCCGCCCCAAAAACCGCTCCCCGGATGAAATGCAAGGCTATAACCAAAAAGCACCCATTGGATGCTTAGGACGCAGAGAATAATAAAACACTGCATCAAAACGCCTAAGACATTCTTTCGCCTGACCATGCCACCGTAGAAAAAAGCCAGGCCCGGGGTCATCAACATAACCAGGGCTGATGAGATCAATACCCAAGCTGTATCGCCTGAATTCAGCATGATTTATTCTCCTTTACAAACAAAGGCGCCTTTTAACCCTCCTTCGGTAAAAGACGCCCTCGTCCTTATTATTGCTTAAAACACTAAAGCAGTTTTATTCGCTTTCTATTGCTGCATAACTAGAAACTGTCCTCTGGATTTTCTCCTGCTTTCTTAGTTTTCCGCTGGAACCGCAGGTACTGAATTCCTCGCACTCTAAAACAGGAAACCTGGTCGGAAGAACACAGCTTATGCCATGTATACAGGTATCGCATAAACCTTTCTTTCCCATCAAAGTCACCTCCCTGCTGCTACTTTCATTTTCCTGTTATTGAAAAGACTGTCTTTTTTATTATTCTCTTTTCCGTCAAGGATCGCTTCTGCTTCTTTGCGGTAAGCATCCATGACATAAGGAATGCCGGAAACCTTTTCTGCATCTTCGGTCAAAGACATCAAGTCATCGCGTGAGACCATGCTTAGCCGGAAATTCCTGCTTCCCGCCATCAACTGCTGCAGGCCGACCTTAAGTTTCTGCGCAAAAGAATATACGCCTACTGCACCCAGCGTAATGTCTTTCATGTCTTTACCGTATTTCTCTAAGAGCTCTTCATAGCAAACGAAGATCTCTTTTTCTGTTTTGCCGAACTCTGATACGGTTACGGGAAGATTGCCTTCCTTAAGCCAGGCAGCAATATTTTTCCCTACCATACCAGGGATCATCAATGCCCGGCCCATACATACCGCTTTTACATAAGGCGCAGCCATGGCTATGGCTTTGAAAATATGGTCCTCGGTGGAAAATCCACCGGCGATAGCCAGGTCCGGGATACGCATACCTTTTTTGGCTAATTTCTCGCAAAACTCATAAGTAAGCGCCTCTAAATAGAATGTAGGAATACCCCATTCTTCCATCATCCTCCAGGGGCTCATACCCGTACCGCCGGGTGCTCCATCTATGGTTAACAGGTCAATGTGCGCCAGGGAAGAATATTTAATGGCCATGGCCAGCTCGCGCATAGAATAAGCACCCGTCTTTAAGGTGATCCGCTTAAAACCCAGGTCCCTTAAACGCTTTACTTCGTCCAGGAATGATTCTTCCGAAACAAAGCCCAAGCGCGAATGGCGCTCAAATTCTTTTATCGCTCCGTCTTTAAAGGCCTGTTGTATCGGCCCTAAGGAAGGATCCGGAGTCACGATATAGCCGCGTTTTTTAAGTTCCAGCGCCCGCTCCAGGCTCTTTACTTTTATTTCACCACCGATACATTTAGCGCCCTGGCCCCACTTAAGTTCTATCGTCTGGAGATTGTGCTTTTTACGCACATATTCCGCCACCCCTAAACGCGTATCTTCCACATTCATCTGGACCAGTATTTCGCCAAACCCCTCATGGAACCTTTTATATATTTCAATGCGCCGGTCCATATCCGGGGCGCTCTTGATCTTACCTTTATTATCCAGTTCCAATTTCGGGTCAATGCCGCAGACGTTCTCGCCGCAGACCAAGGTGATCCCGGATATTGCCGCACCGATCGCAAAATGCTCCCAATTTTTCCTGGCAATTTCCGTGGAGCCCAAAGCGCCGGTAAAAACGGGCAGCTTCATCTTTACTTTTGAATCCCAGCCATAAGCGGTTTCCGTGTTTACGTCGGGAAATTTTGTATTATCCGGGTTACCTGAAACGCCCTGCGGCAAGCCCTTCGCTCCCAAGGCATAACCCTGAATGTTTAAATGTGAGTAGTCCACCGGGTAATTTTTATCCGCGCCTGCGGTAATATCGCCAAAAGGCCCGGGATAGATCACTTCGCGGCTCCTGAATGATGCCTTAAAGATCTCGCAGTTACCTTTACACCCGTCAACGCAGCGGGAACAAATGCCAGAACTCGGTACTACGCTTTTGGAACGGTTGAACGTCCCGGTAGCGTCATTTGCATTTGGCCTGAGCAAATTCATTGCTTCCTCCTTCTTTGGTTATGCCCATATCTTTTATCTCCCACACATTGGGAGCTAATCCACTTTGGCCTTATGAGCATATAGCCGGCTTTTATTATCATTTCTTCATATCCGAAGCCAAGATGATCGCTTCGGCAACCTCGCGCATTGTTTTACGATTATCCATACTGTATTTACGGATCTTCAAATATGCCTCTTCTTCGGTAAGTTTTTCTTCACTCATCAAAATACCTTTGGCGCGTTCTATTCTTTTACGCGTCTCCAACTCTTCCTGTATTACCTTGCTTTTTACCATCAATTCCGTATTTTCTATAGCCACAGCCGCCTGATTGGCGATGGAAGTCAGGATATTGATCTCGATCTCGCTGAATTCATGCGGCGTAGAAGTATAGCAATTGATCACCCCTATGACCTTGCCTTTTACTGCCAAGGGGACGCACAAAAGCGAGCACAAGCCTTCTCTCTTGGCGATATCTTTATGTTTGTACTCTTTTTCTTTGGTCACATCTTTAATGGCTATCGGTTTATTTTCTTTGGCGACTAAACCTGCAACACCTTCACCAAGTTTTAAAGGCGGCTTCTTATTGTATTCCTCGCTGATACTCTGGGTCGCGCGGATAACCAGTTCATTCTTTTTTTCATCAATAAGCATAATGGAGCAAATGTTCGAGCCCATGGCTTCTGCGGTCACAGTAACAATCAGGCGCAGGATATCTTCCAAATAGAGATCCGAGGCAATGGCCCTGCTGATCTTTGTCAAAGCGCTGATCTGTTCTTCATAAAGCACGTTTTGCATAAAAAATTCTCCTTATGCACATTCTTTAAGCAGGCCCACAAAAAGAAAAAGCGTTCTTAAAAATCCGTAATTGGACTTTGAAGAACGCCTTCGTCTTCTAAAATAAAAAATGCCCTAGTTAGCCAACCGCGCTAAAAAGGACATCATTATCCAAAATTCCGACTTTGAATATATTGTCAAAAAAAAAGAAGCCTTTTAAAGGGCTTCTTTGCTTTTTGACCTTACAGCACTGACAGTGTGCTCGATTAAAATAAGTATAGCATATTTATCTTGTTTGTCAAGCTCTTAAAATAATTATCCCTATTCCTTTGCCCTGAGCATGACCGTTGCCCGCACGCCCTTTCCATTCTCTTTGTTACGGATCTCGATCTTGCCTTTATGCAGATCAATGATATTCTTCACAATAGGTAAACCCAGGCCCGTTCCCTGTTTTTCGCGCCAGGTAGTAAAAAACGGTTCGAATATCTTATCCATGTTCTCTCGAGGGATCCCCGGGCCGCTATCTTCTACATCGACGGCAACTAATTTTTCTTCCGGTTTAGTATAAGTCCTTACGGTGATAGTTCCTCCTTCAGGCATCGCCTCCACAGCATTCATCAGTAAATTGATAAACACCTGCTCTATTTTATTCACATCTACTTCTACCTTAGGGATATTACTCTGGGTTTCTTCGACGATCCGGATATTATATTGGAGAAATTCGTTCTTTAACAAAGACA
>JAQUNK010000001.1 GCA_028717645.1 Candidatus Omnitrophota bacterium | reverse complement strand
AGAAAGGAACAGGGGCTACATATAATCTTCTGATAAGGCCCAAAGAAAGGCTGGCTATGAATACCACGGCGATGATGATAATACTATTCTCGATATATAAGTTCTTTGCAAGCTTCCTTAAAATAATACCCAGGCTAGCGAACATAATTATATTCATCCCAAAATGGCCCACATAAAATAAATCGAGCAAAAGCCCGGCAAAACAACTCAGCACAATTACCCGAAACGACGGCAGGAAAAGGCCAAAGACGACCACGCTGGTTAAAAGCAGGTCCGGGGTCACGCCGAATACTTTAAATTTATTTAAGACCGTGGCCTCAAGCAGTATAAAGATAAGCAGGGCGATAAATAGGCAGGCCTCTTTTTTCATTTTAATACTACTAATATTTCTTCTAACCTATTGACATTTACCATGGGTTCTACCGTCGCATAGCGGCTTAAGCCGGTAGGATCCTTTGTGAACCCGGCAACCCGGCCCACCAGTATCCCTTTAGGATAAACTTCGTCCAAGCCCGAAGTAACTACCGCATCGCCGATATTGATATCCGCGTCATAGGCCAGAAACTTCATAATAAGGTTCTTTTGTAAAGCGCCTACCACGATGCCGTCCTGGCGGGCACGCTGTGTGATCACGGGGATATTGATATGCGGATCATTTATCAACATGACCTTGCTCGTGGCTATGCCTACTTCTACGATCTTCCCGGCAACGCCCAAGCCGGTGATCACAAGTTGATTTTCTTTGAGCGCACTGCTACTTCCCTTATCGATAATTACAATAGATGCCCAATTCTCAGGGTCACGTCCAATGACCCTGGCAGCAAGTAATTTATATGCAGAACCCTGCTTGAAAGAAAGCAGGTCCTTTAAGCGGTTATTTTCCAGATATAATTCATTGATAATGTTCACCCGCGCCCTCAGGGCATCATTTTCTTTCTTCAGGCGTGAATTTTCGGCGAAATTACGATGATAGTAAACAACGGCGTTCACTTCCTGGCCGATAAGATTGCTTAATTTTAAAGGAAGTTTCAGGATCAAGAATGCGGGTGAGCGTAGCGCTGGTATTAGAGAGGCAAGGATAAAAATACAGATAAGGATAATAAAAGAAGAAGCAAGTTTATTTTTTAGAAGCTTAATCACATTGAGAGACTATTAATAGGTATGCGGCTTTGGCTGCGAGAGAGCGGCTATCTTTCTTAGGTAATGTATTTCGTTGAGTATCTTGCCCGTGCCTTCGGCTACGGCGCTCATTGGATCTTCGGCGATATGCACAGGCAGGCCCGTCTCTTCAGAAATCAGCTTATCTAAGCCTCTTAAAAGCGAACCTCCACCGGCCATCATGATACCGTGTTCGATCAGATCTGAAGCTAATTCCGGAGGGGTCCTCTCCAGGGAAATTTTAGTCGCCTCAAGGATCTCTTTTATCGGGCCCTGCAGCGCTTCCCTGATCTCTTCGGAGGTGATCGTGACCGCCTTGGGTAGGCCGGAAATCAAATCCCTTCCTTTTACCTCCAAGCTTAATTCTTCGTCCAGAGGATAGGCCGAACCGATTTTTATCTTGATCTCTTCGGCAGATCTTTCGCCGATCATCAGATTATATGTCTTCTTTAAATGTTCGATAATCGCTTCATCCATTTCATCGCCGCCGATACGGATAGACTTGGAAAATACCACGCCGCCCAATGAAACTACGGCCATTTCCGTGGTCCCGCCGCCGATATCAATGATCATATTGCCCATAGGTTCTTGTATAGGCAACCCTACACCGATGGCTGCGGCAATAGGCTCTTCTACCAAATATACCGCCCTGGTACCTGCGCGTTCGGCAGAATCTTTTACCGCCCTTCTTTCTACTTCGGTTATCCCTGAAGGAACGGCAATGACAATACGCGGGCTGGCGGCAAAAAACTTGCGCCGCTGGGCCTTCTTTATGAAATAACGCAACATCGCTTCGGTAACTTCAAAATCGGTAATTACGCCGTCTTTCATCGGCCGGATGGCCACGATATTGCCCGGGGTACGCCCAAGCATACGTTTTGCTTCATCACCGACGGCCAGGACCCTAGAAGAACTTCTTTCTATGGCTACGACCGAAGGCTCACAGAGAACCACGCCTTCTCCTTTGACGTAAACCAAAGTTGTTGCAGTGCCCAGGTCGATACCCAAGTCATTGGGAATAAGCGAAAGGACTTTGTCTGCAGCTTTCTTTATTAAGTGTTGGATTTGTTTAAAAGTAATCATTGAAGGCATATTACCAAAGTTTTAACTCAATGTCAAATAAAAATTTATGACAAAAATTGGCTAGCAAGCCTACGGATCAGGATAATCAAACTTTCTTTAATAAATGTCTCAACTTCCGCGTGAAATCAGGAAAAGACTTTTCTATGCAAGAGATATCATCAATACCGGTTTTCCCTCTTGCCGCCAGGCCTGCGACCACCAAGCTCATTGCCGTGCGATGGTCGCCGTAACTCTTCACCCTTGCCCCGCTCAGGGCCCCTGAGCCATGGACCAGGACCGTTTCATCTTTGCCTCTTACCCGCACGACCCCTATTTTAGCGCCCATCTTCTTCAGGTTCGCCACCAGCGAATTGACCCGGTCTGTTTCCTTCACCCTCAGTTCTTTTACGCCGATAAAACGGGTTTTACCCTGGGCAAAACAGGCCGCGGTCATCAAAATAGGCAGCTCGTCGATCAAAGAAGGTATTTCCTCTTTCTTAACGATGGTTCCTTTAAGCCGGCTGCTTCTTACTAAGATATCGCCCCGCGGCTCGCCGAAAGAAGGATGAAGTGTTGAAGGATAAATAGTAATATCCGCACCCATACGTTTTAATACGCGCAGAAAACCCGTGCGCGTAGGATTAAGGCTGACAGACCTGATCCTGATCCTTGAGCCGGGTAAAAGCAGTGCGGCCACGATAAAGAAACTTGCCGAAGAAATATCCGAGGGTACTACGATCGAACCGGGCGAAATAAGTTCCTCGGCGGGTTTAACCGTAATCGCCTTTCCGCTAACTTTTATATCCGCCTTAAATAGTTTCAACATCCTTTCGGTATGGTCGCGCGTCTTGATCGGCTCGATGATCCGGGTCTTATTTTTTGCATAGAGCGCAGCCAAAATAATCGCCGATTTTACCTGCGCAGAGGCTACGGGTAATTTATAAACGACCCCTTTTAAAGCCCTGCCTTTTATCTTAAGCGGAGGATAAAGTTCCGTGCTGCCTTTTAAGTGCCTGGCAGAAATATCACCGCCCATCAAACGGATAGGCGCTATTACCCTTTTCATCGGACGGCCAGATAAAGATCTTCCTGCAGTAAGTGTAGAATCGAATGCCTGGCCGGCCAAAAGACCGCTCAGCAGCCTGATGGTCGTGCCGGAATCACCGACATAGACCGGCCCAGCCGCCTGGCGCAACCCCCTCAGGCCATTGCCGAAAACAGTAATATATTTTGCAGAGTGTTGAACAATGCGGATACCAAGTTTACGAAAAGCTTGGGTGGTGTGGAAAGAATCGAGATTTACGGCGGGGTTATTTATTCTGGTTTTTCCGACGGAAATTGCGCCGGCGATTATCGCGCGGTGAGTTATGGACTTATCGCCGGAAAGCTTAAGCTCTCCCTTTAAATGCCCCGAATGCCTGACGGAAAAAGGGATCACTTTACCTTGAAAACATATTCCTTTTCTGCAACCAACTTGTCTTTTAACCTGGGGGTAAGGAAGTTCACCGCAGCCATTGCCTCCTGCAGTTTTTCTACTTTCACGTCTCCGATGAATTTTTCTTTGTCGTACACAGCGATAGTATCATCCGGGCCCAGGCCATCCTTATTACCTAAATTTATTACGGCAAAATTGTATTCTTTATTTACTACCAGGACCGTCCCATTCAGGGGTTGCGTGGGTTTTACCCTGGGCTGCGCAGGAACAGCCTTGGCAACACCTTCTCCGCCTACGACTACCTGGCCAAGTTCTATATTAGAATTGGATTTTATCGAAGTGCTCGTTGCTTCTATATCTTTGATCTTCGCCTCTAGATCGGCCCTTACTGCCTCCATCTTACCCAATTCATCCTGGATCGACTTGACTTCTTCCTTTGCCTTATCCAGGCGCTGCTTCAGATCCAGTTTTTCATAAACCTGTTTTTGTAATTCCTCGCGTACCTGGTCAAGCTGAGCCATCAGTTCTTTTTTGGTTTCTTTCAGGTTATTCAGCTCTTCGGTAGTATTGCGTAAATTTATATCCGTCATTTGCAGTTTTTGCGCAAGGGTGTCTACCTCTTTGTTCGCGCTGCTCAATGCGGCCTGCGTCGAGGCTAACTTCGTGTTTACTTCATTAAGCTGCCTTTCCAAAGAACTTCTTTTTGAATGTTCGCCAAAGAAAAGAAAACCAAAAACCACCAATAAGATCGCGGCGGCGATTAGTGCTTGCTTCATCGATTTCTCTGAACCAAACATTTTTTCCTCCCTCTAAATATTTTTTAATGCGCAATTTGACCCGTGACTTAGCTTCGTTATCGCTCGCTAGATCAAGCCTTCATTTGATTATAACAACATAAATTTAAAAATCAAGAATTTCCTCACTTAAACAGCTGTGAGAACTCCTGCGGTATGTCGGTCGAGAATTCCAGGAATTTTTTACTCTTGGGATGTATAAATCCGATGTATCGGGCATGCAGCATGAGCCTTTTAAAGGTATCTGTCTTGCCGTATTTTTTATCGCCGCAGATAGGATGCCCCAAAGAAGCCAGGTGCACACGCAGTTGGTGGGTTCTGCCGGTATAAGGAGTAAGTTCTAGCAGGCTATAATCCCTGCCCCGCTTAAGTGTACGATAATGGGTGACCGCATCCTTGGCCTCGGGCAAGAAACTCACCGACATTTTTTCGCGGTTGATCCTGTGCCTGCCTATAGGCAGATCAATGCTGCCTTCGTCAAATTCCACCCTGCCCTTGACGAGGGCAACGTAACGGCGCTTAACGGTATGTTTACTGAATTGTTTAACCAATTTTTGATGCGCGTCATTGGTCCTCGCCACCAGAAGAAGCCCCGAGGTATCTTTGTCCAAACGATGCACGATGCCGGGCCGTTCGGGATTAACATCGGAGAGCCTGGAACTATGAAAAAGCAGGGCCTGCACCAGGGTATGTTCCAGATTTCCCGCCGCAGGATGCACCACCAGGCCTATAGGCTTATTCACCACGATCACATCATCATCTTCATAGACAATATCTAAGGGTATCTTTTCGGCTTTTATCGGGAAAGGCTTTTTTTCTTCCAGGCTTAAATTGATGAGCTCGCCCGTCTTTACCTTATAATTAGGCGTAAGCTTCTTTTCGTTTATAGCCACATAGCCCTGACGGATGAGCTTCTGGATGTGCGTGCGGGAAAATTCGAGTTCGTGCTTTCGGCAGGATTCCAGGATATAAGCATCGAGGCGCTTGCCTGAGTCTTGTTCGGAAACCTTAAGTTTATATTCCTTCACTTTAAGACCTTTGGCCTGCTTAAGAAAAAAAGTTTTGCCGCCGAAAATAAAAATATAGCGGCGGCGATAATCTGAAATAAGGTCAGGCCGTAAATGATCTGCTTATTATCCGCGCGGAAAAATTCAATAATAAATCTTTCTATCGAATACAGGAAAAGGTACGTATAGATAATAAATCCTGTGGGGCGGGGTTTTTTCTGTAATAATCTGAGGATAATAAAGATGGAAAGAAGCGCCAGGCTCGAATACATCTGGATGGGTATGAGCACTTTATCGTGCACCGGGAAATAAATGCCGTAAGGTGAAGGCCTGCCATAGCAACACCCATTTAAGAGACAACCGATCCTACCGATCGCGTGTGCAAGCGCAAGGTACGGTGCCCAAAAATCAAGCATCTTGACCACCGGCAGGGACTTCTTTTTCATGTAATAGAACGCGCTGAAAAGCCCCAGGCCCAGCCCCCCGAACCAGCTCAATCCACCATGTTGCAATAGAATTATTTCCAGGGTATGCTTGGAATAAAATTGTATATTTTCAAGGACATAGAATATGCGTGCTCCGATGATGCCGGATACGATGGAAATAAACGCGATATTCCAGATCAAATCCGTGCTTATGCCCACTCTTGCCGCTTCTTTCTCCGCTAAAAACGTAGCGGTAAAAAGAGCCAAGACTAGCAGCAGGCCGTAAGAAAAAATATGTATTGGGCCGATATCACAAATTATGGGTTGCATTGCCGGGCCTGAATAAAGAGAACGCCAATAATAAGGCGCCTATGGTAATTATGCTGTCCGCAACATTAAACACGGGCCAAACGCGGAAATCCAGGAAATCCACGACCAGGCCAAGCCTGAGCCGATCTATTAAATTTCCTATTGCCCCGCTTAAGATCAAACTTAAAGAAATATTTACCAGATTGACCTTTCTACTTTCCTTAAGGCTCAGGACGATGAAAAGAATGGTAGCACAGGAAGCAATAATTAAAAAGGTGGTATAATTCTTGAATATGCCGAAAGCGGCACCCCGATTAAAAACCAAAGTGAGGTGAAAGATGCCTTTCAGCACCGGGATGGATTCATTTACGGCCAGATTCCTTAAGGCAAGAAATTTAGTGGATTGATCAAGAATGAGGCCAAAGATGATTATGCTTACAATGGCCATAAAGTAAGGGGGTTATTTTTCTTTCTTTTCTTGGCATTTCAGGCAAAGGCGCGCATAAGGGATCGCCCTTAGCCTTACCTTTGCAATGAAGTCTTTGCATTCTTCGCAAATGCCATAGGTGCCGTCTTCTATCTTTTTTAAGGCGTCCTCGATTTCATAGAATATCGCCCTGTCATTAGAAGCCAGAGACATACTGAACTCGCGGTCATAGGTATCCGTGGCTACGTCTGCCATATGGTAGGTATAGCTGGAGATATCGCCGGAGGCCTCCTTGGGAGACTTTTTCAGGGTATCTTCGGAGATATGGTTTATCTGCTCAATGAGCTCGCTTTTTTTCTTCAAGACCAATTTCTTAAACTCTAATAATTCTTTTTTATCCAGTTTCTTTTTCACTTTAATCAAGCCTCCTTGAATATCCACGTAGCCTTACTTAATCGCTTCCAGGCACCTGTCACACAACGTAGGATGTTCCTTATTCCCTCCAACAGACGGCCGCCAGTTCCAGCAGCGTGCGCATTTTTCACCATCTGAACGCGCTACTTTTATTGCCAGGTCGTTCAATTCCTCGCTTAAAGGTTTTTCTAAAACCTCTACCTTTTCTATTTTAACGCTAGAAACGATAAAAACAGCGGACAAAATATCTTTATAACTTGCTAAGAATGTATACCGTTTTGCGTTGTTTGTCAACAAAATTAATTGTGCCTCCAGGGAACTGCCGATGCCGCCCTGCGTGCGTAGTTCTTCTATCTGCTTCAGGATATGCGGCCTTATCTTAAAAAGGATATCCAGCTTCTCGCTCACTTCCCGGTTCAACCAGCGGGCTTCGGGCTTGGGCCAGGAAAGAAGATGGACGCTTTCGGTATTTACATAGTCATGTTTTTTGGGCAGGTGCTTAAATAGTTCTTCCGCAGTAAAGGCAAGGATCGGTGCAATAAGCCTCACCAGGTAAGAAAGGATTTCACAGAGTACCGTTTGCGAGGCGCGCCGAGAGAGAGAATTGCGCTTAAAGGTATAAAGCTTATCCTTTAAGATATCCAGATAGAAACTGGAGAGATCGATATTACAAAAATTATAAATTTCCTGGAATGCCCGGCAAAAATCAAAACTTTCATAGGCCTTCTCTACTTCCTGGCGCACTACCTCAAGCCTGTACAAAGCCCATTTATCCAGATCATCCAGTTTTTCATAATCTACTGCGTCTTTGACAGGATCGAAGTCCGCAAGATTGCCCAGCAGGAACCTGGCGGTATTACGGATCTTACGGTATGCATCTATAAGATTCTTCAATATCTCTTCGGAAATACGGATATCTTCATTGTAATTGCTAGAGGCAACCCACAGCCTTAATATATCCGCGCCGTATTTATGGATGATGTCCTGGGGCGAAATGACATTACCCTGGGACTTAGACATCTTTTTTCCTTCTCCGTCAACTACGAATCCGTGTGTGAGTACACTTTTAAAAGGCGGTTTACCGTCAATGCACATTGCGGGGATCAGCGATGATTGAAACCATCCCCGATGCTGGTCAGAGCCCTCTAGATAAAGCGCAGCGGGAAATTCCAGTTCCTTTCTCTTTTTAAGCACGGCCTGACTGCTCACCCCAGAATCAAACCAGACATCAAGGATATCGCTGGATCTCAGAAATCCTTCGGCACCGCAATGCGGGCATTTTAAACCCGCGGGTAAAAATTCTTTGACATCTTTGGTAAACCAGCTATCCGAACCCTCTTTTGCCACGGTATCTGCGAATTTTTCAATTACTTTTATATCCAGGAACTCTTTAGTGCAATGCGTACAAATTAAAGCAGGTATGGGTACTCCCCATAACCTCTGCCGCGAAAGGCACCAGTCCGGCCTTAATTCGACCATCGCGGAAATCCTTTCTTTACCGGCCGGAGGAACCCATTTTACCTGGTTGGCTATGGCCGCAAGAAGTTTTTTCCTCAAGCCCTCGTGGTCGATCTTTAAAAACCACTGCTCAGTGGCCCTGAAGATGATCGGGGTCTTGCAACGCCAGCAGTGCGGGTAGGTATGCGCGATCTCTCCGGAATAAAGCAGGCTTCCTTGTTGTTTTAATTTCGTGATGATCTTTTCGTTGGCGGAAAACACATGCTGTCCCTTAAATTCCATAGCAATGTCCTGGAAGAATTCGCCCTTGCCATTCACCGGCATGACTGTTTCAAGATTATAACGCTGGCCGCTTAAATAATCTTCCTGGCCGTGGCCGGGTGCGGTATGCACACAGCCGGTCCCTTCTTCTTTGGAAACATAATCTGCCAGGACGAATCTAAAATTTGTGCGCCTGGCCGGCTTAAAGATATCGTTATATTGCGCGCTGTCCAAATCCTTTCCTAAAACATAACTTTTTATCTTATAGTCTTTGATGCCTAATTTTTCTAAAACTGAAGTGGCCAGGTCTTTTTGGATTATCCAGATCTCATTCCCGGTTTCAACCAGCGCATATTCAAAATTAGGATGCACGGCAATG
Organism: Candidatus Omnitrophota bacterium; assembly: GCA_028717645.1. Lineage (GTDB taxonomy): Bacteria > Omnitrophota > Gorgyraeia > Gygaellales > JAMWDD01 > JAQUNK01. Next base: position 125,843 of record JAQUNK010000001.1, on the reverse strand, counting down.
GCTACGTTGGCGATCAATGTCCAGGGCGTAGTCGTCCAGACAATAGCATAAACTTTTTTCCCTTGCGGGATAGCCGGTAAATTTTTCTGCGCAGCCAACAGTTCAAATTTTAGATAAACCGAAGGGGAAGCGTCGTCTTCATATTCTACTTCCGCCTCGGCAAGCGCAGTTTCGCATTTAAAACACCAGTTGACCGGTTTTAGCCCGCGATAAATATATTTTTTTTCGACCAATTCGGCGAAAGAACGCACGATCGCCTCTTCATATTGCTTATCTAAGGTAAGGTATGGGCTCTCCCAATCGCCGGTCACACCCAGCCGCTTGAATTGTTCTTTCTGGATATTCACGAACTTCATGGCATAAGCATAGGCCTTTTTGCGGAATTCTACCTGATCGATCTGGTGCTTGGTTATGCCTAATTCCTTAAATAGCTGATGCTCCACCGGCAGGCCGTGGCAGTCCCAACCAGGCACATAACTACAAGAGAATCCGCTCATGGTCTTATATTTGATAATGATATCTTTTAAGGTTTTGTTCAGGGCATGCCCGATATGGATATCACCGTTGGCGTAGGGCGGGCCGTCATGCAGGATATATTTCGGCCGGGTAGCTGAGTGGGCCTTGATCAAATCATACAGGCCGATCTCTTCCCACTTTTTTAAAAAGCCGGGTTCGTTTTTTGCCAGGTCCGCTTTCATGGAGAAATCGGTCTTGGGCAGATTTAAGGTATTTTTGTATTCCATTTTTATAAGTTTTATTTAATATATTTTCCGATAATGACCTGCAGGTCCTTTTTAACCTCTAAAGGTATAAGTTTAGGGTCGGTGATAATGGCATTCTTTAACGCCTCGCGGCAGGCACAGGTCCTTTCTTTGGGTAATCTTTTCAGCGTCGCCTGCAGTATCTTCTTGGCATTGTCGATATTCTTCTGCAGGTTCTTTATCACCATCTCTACTGTAATGGTTTCGTATTGCGGGTGCCAACAATCATAATCGGTCACCGCGGCTAACGTGGCATAACAAATTTCCGCCTCACGGGCAAGCCTGGCCTCGGCCATATTGGTCATACCGATGATGTCCATACCCCAGCTGCGGTAAAGGTTCGATTCAGCCAGCGTCGAAAATGCCGGCCCTTCCATATTGATATACGTGCCGCCCTTATGCATCTTTATTTTCATGTCCCGCCCCGATTCGTACCCGACGTCATATAATATTTCGCTTAATTCCTTGCAGACCGGATGCGAAAAAGAAATATGCGCGACTATGCCCTGATTAAAAAAAGACATCTCGCGGGCATGGTTGGTGCGGTCGACATACTGGTCCACTACCACAAAATCCAAAGGTTTTATCTCTTCTTTAAGGCTCCCGCAGGCAGCAACCGAAATGATCCTGTCCACGCCCAGTTTTTTCATGGCGTAGATATTGGCGCGGTAATTTATTTCAGACGGTGAAATGCGATGGCCGACGCCGTGGCGCGGCAGAAAGGCGATCTCTTTACCTTCTATTTCCCCCAATAAAAATGCATCAGACGGTTTTCCAAAAGGCGTATCTACATTTGTCTCTTCTAAATGCTTCAACCCTTCCATCCTGTATAAACCGCTTCCGCCGATAATTCCTATCCTGCCCATATTAACTCCTTAATAATTCTACAGCCCTTTTGACTGCTGCTTCAACCGCAGCATTTAAACCTTTTTTATCCAAAACCCTTAATCCCGCCTCTGTAGTCCCGCCCTTAGAAGCAACTTTTGAACATAAAACACCTGGCGAATAATAAGTTTTCTTTAATAATTCAAGGCTTCCCTTTGTAGTAATTATTGCGGATAAGCTTGCCTGCGCAGGACTAAAACCAACGTTGATCGCAGCTTCTCGGAGCTCGGGAATAAAATATTCATTGCAATATTTCGACCATTGTTTCTTAGGTTTGTTTTCCAATTTAGCAAAAAGAAATCCCGGCCCGCTGCCTGAAACCGCAGTCGCAGCGTTCATCATTTTTTCTTGAATAACCAGTGTCTTACCTAAATAATTAAATATCTGCCGGGCGAAAGCCAAGTCTTTACCTTTAGCGAACTTTCCCTTGGCTAAACAGATCATGCCTTTACCGATCTTTGCCGGCAGGTTAGGCATGACCCTGATTACCTTCACCTTTCCCAATCTTTTTTCGATATATTTAGCGGATATCCCTGCAGCAATGGAAATTACCATCTTATCCTCTGCATAATCTTTGATTGCAGCCAAGACAACATCAAAATCCTGGGGCTTAACCGCTAAGATTATCACGTCGCTATTGATACTCAAACCTCTAGCACTCTCTTCAACGGTTACCTTTTTAAAATTCCTGGTTTTATTTTTGTCTTTATCAAAGATATGGACTTTATAATGCCGGCTAATACGCTCAGCTATTGCCCTGCCCATATTCCCGCAACCGATTATGCCGACACTCTTTTTCATCTTAACCTTCAAAAATGGCCCTGCCGATTCTCACCATGGTCGAGCCTTCTTCTATCGCTATTTTGAAATCATCGCTCATGCCCATAGATAAGATCCAATCCTTATTTATCTTATCCCTTAATTCCCTTAAAATACGGAAATACGGCCGGCTGCCTTCAGCTGCCCCTGTAAGAGCTGCGATGGTCATCAACCCTGCCAGATTTATGTTTTTTAGCTTGGTTATTTCTTCTATGGCCCGCGGCAGATCTAAGGGCAAGAAACCAAATTTAGTCGCCTCAGCGGATGTCTTTATCTCTACTAATATATCCTGGACCTTGCCGATCTTTTGTGCCTGGCGGTCTATCTCTTCGGCAAGATGAATGCTATCCACAGATTGGATCAGATCGAATATCCTTACCGCCTCTTTTACTTTATTGGTCTGCAGATGCCCGATAAAATGCCAGCGGGCACCTTTTACTTTAGCCTGCTTGGCAACGGCCTCTTGTATCTTGTTTTCTCCGACGTCAGTGAGGCCTGCACGCAGGACCTCTTCAATATCCTCTGGCGCCCTAGCCTTGGTTACCGCAACTATGCTTACCTCATTGGCATTACGGCCGGACTTTGCGCAGGCATGCGCGATCTGGGCCTTTATTTTAGAGATATTATCCTTAACCATTGCCTAAAACATTAACACAAAACAAAAATAGTGTCAACAAGTCTTGGAGGGAAAGCGAGATTAAAAATACTGCTGGTATACTTGTTTTACTTTATTGATTACGCCGGATAAAGGCTTTAGGGTAGGCACCTGGCGCAAGATATTATTCTCCTGTGTGCTTTCGGCGGCATGCGTGACCAGGCCAAAGGCATTAAGGTATGTCAGCATTTTCATATAGGAAGATGTGAGCTCGTTATGTATTTCATTATTGATGAATAAGTGGCCGGGAATACGAACGAGGCGCGTGGGAATACCGGTAACTTCTTCCAGTTTTTCTAAAAATCCCTCCTGAATTACCGTCCTGCCAGAAATAAAAAGGTTATTTATCGTATTGGCCGGAGCAACCTTATCTATCGCTTCCTTTATCTGGCGGCACATACCCGCGGCAGATTCAGTGGCAATGCGGGAGATCTCTCTCTGCTTTATGGGCATATAATTACTGCCTTTATTTACCATGACCTCTTTTCCTGCCGGAAGATCTTCGGGTTTGCCGATCACCGCAGAACTACGCTTGATCTCTTCTGCCAGTTCGAAAGGGATACTGAGGCCCCTGGCAATGGCACTGGTAATCTCATCGCCGCCTATCGGCAGTACCTGGAGGCTTTGCAGAATGTTGTTCTTGAAGAATACCAGGTCCGTCATATCGGCTCCAATATCGCAAAATATATCCGTGGCACGCCTGATACTTTCGCCTAAGGCCAACTTAGCGCTGATCAAACCGGAATAAAAAATACCTTTTATGGAAAAACCCAGCTGGTGCGCCATGCGCGTCAGGCTTTGAATATGCGAAAGCTTGGCATAGATTAAATAAAGATCTATCTCCAGCCTGTGCGCATACAGTTCGCGCGGGTCGGAACAAAAATTATCCGTGTCGACTATGTAACCAAAAGGTATCTCGTGGATAATTTCTTCCTGGAGGCTGGTGCCGAGTATCCTGGCCTGTTCTTTCACGCGAAAGATATCCGCGTCGGTAATCACGCGATTGCCCCTCTCTGCCAAAGGAATAATCGCGCGAGAATGCGCCGTAGAAATTTCATTGCCCGAAACATTGGTATAGAACTCTTTGATCCTGGAGCCCTGAGCTTTCTCCAGCTTCTTAAGCAGGCTTTCCAGGTTAGAGGATAAATCCGAAAAATCGACGATCCGGCCGCCTTTGATGCCCCGGGAGGGAGCACTCTCCATGGACATATCGATTATTTTTCCCTGCTTATTGAATACACAAACTATGGCGCTAAGCTTACTTGAACCCAAATCTACGGCACAGATAAAATTATTTTTCATTGACCCCTTTCAATTTGATCGTCGGATCCTTAAACCTTAAATCAATATATTCTACTCTGTTTAAATCCATATTTACCTGGGAGATCAAGGAAATAAAAACACTCAGTTTCTCCTGCATCCCGTCGTTGGGTATCTTGATCTTGAGATTATTCAGTATGGAGAACGTCAGGTAATCCGGATTGGATACATCGATCATCTTTATCGGATACCTTCCGGATAAGCCCAGGCGCGCCGACTGTATTACCAGGCGCAACGCATCATCCAGATCCTTAAGATTATATTTTACGCCCAGCCGGGGATTGGAGATCTTCAGGCCTGTGATCATAGGGTAAGCGGAAGCGGTGGTCTCCTGCGGCATCTCAAAAAGAATACCCTGGCTGTCAAAAAAATAGAGCCTATCCAGCCGCACAGCCGCCAAAGGCACGCGCTTCTGAAATTCTATGATCAGGCGGTTCGGCATTACCTTGGAAACCCTGACCAGTTTCTGGTCGGGGCATTTGTTCTGTATGGCCTGAGAAACGTTTTTCAGGTTCAACGAAAATATATTTATCCCTTTTAGGGTGGGGAAATCCACATAGTTATTGATTACAACGATATCTTTTATCTTAAAATAATCCGAACCTTTCAGGAAATTGCATACTGCAATACCCAAATAGACCAAAAGCGCGATGAGTACGGCGAACGCAATGGAAAATTTAATTAACGGCCCTATCTTTATTTTTTTCATATGCACCTTCGATTAAGATTAAACATAGTTTCAGGAAATCTATCCCCACGCATCTTGCTGCCTTCGGTAAAAGGCTGGTTTCGGTCAGGCCCGGTATGGAATTTAGCTCCAGTACATAAAAATTATCATCTGACCCCAGGATCATATCGACCCGGGAAAATCCCCGGCAACCCAAGGCCCTATGCGCCGCCAACCCTACCTCCTTGGCACGCTCGCTCAATCGTTCATCGATCTGGGCAGGCACGATATAATCGGTCATCCCTGATTTATATTTTGCCTCGAAATCGAAGAATTTGTTATGCGGTTTTACTTCTATCACCGGTAGGGCCTTTTCATTCAGGATACCTACGGTAAATTCCCTTCCCTTGATATATTCTTCCACTATCGCGCGGCTGTCCAGGCTAAGCGCCGTCTCCAGGGCCTTAGCAAAATCATTTTTGTTTTCCACAATGGAAAGCCCGATACTTGAGCCATTGGTTGCCGGCTTGACCACTACAGGCAGGGACAGCGCATCATCCATCCGATAGGCTTTATCATCTACCTCCAGGCATTTTGGCACAGAGAGGCCGCGGCTCTTGAATATTTTTCTAGAGGCAATTTTATCCATGGCCAATTTGCTTGCCATCGGCCCTGAGCCTGTGTAAGGTATATCTAGTTCCTCCAAGATCGATTGCATCGGTCCGTCTTCGCCAAAATGGCCGTGCAAAGCAATAAAGGCCACATCAATAGCGCTTTCTTTTAAAAGTATGGCATTCGATTTGATATCGTCGTCTACTATATCTATCAAAACTACATCGTAACCCGCATCGCTCAAGGCCTTATAGACTGCCCTTCCGGACTTAAGAGAGATCTCTCTTTCCGCAGAAGGCCCGCCTAATAAAACGCCGATTTTTCCAAAATTATTCACTGCCATATTTTTATCTCTTCCTCCAGTGCCACGCCGAATCTTTCTTTTACCCTTTGCTTGACAAAAGATGCCAGCTTTAGCACGTCTTCTGCCTTTGCCCGGCCGCGGTTGACGATAAAATTAGCGTGCCGGAAAGATACCTGGGCATCCCGGACCCTTTTTCCCTTGAGGCCGCAAAGGTCGATCAGTCTCCCTGCCGAATCACCGGCGGGATTTTTAAATACACAACCTGCGTTGGGTTTACCCGTATCCTGCGTTTGCCTACGCACACTCAGGTAATCACTGATCCTTTGGCCGATCTCTCCTTTTGGCCTCTTTTCTAATTTTATTTTGGCGCTTAATAAAATATATTGGGAGAGGTTAGACTTACGGTAACCGAATTTAAGCTTACCTTTGCCTAAGGTACCCACCTTTCCATTTTTATCGAGCACCTTGACCTCTTTTATCAGGCCGCTGATAGAATCTCCCCTGGCACCTGCGTTCATCATTACTGCGCCACCCACTGTTGCCGGTATACCGGATAAGAATTCACAGCCTCCCAGGCCCTTGTTCCTGGCCTTTTCGATCATCTGCCCCAGGTTCAATCCCGCGCCGGCATCTATAATATTTTTCTTGAAGCTGGCCTTTTTAAAATAAGGGCTGGATAATTTGATCACTACGCCGTTTATGCCCTTATCGCTGACTAAGAGATTGCTTCCGTTACCCAAAATATAGTAAGGGACCTTCGCCTTACGCGCTTCTTTTATTACGGCTGTTAATTCTTTTACGTTTTTCGGCTCGATAAAAAAGCGCGCTTTCCCTCCGATCCGAAAAGTCGTATAACGAGAAAGGAAAACGCCCGATTTAAGGCGCTTTCTTAAGTTTTGAGACCAGGTCATTGTTTACCTTATAAATATCTCCTGCCCCCAGGGTGATCACCAGGTCCTGGGGTTTAAGGATCTTACATACATAATCTACGATCTCTTCCTTGGGCAGAAAATGGGTTTCTTTATGTCCGCTCTGTTTTACTTTTTCGTAAATGCTCCTGCCGCTTATCCCTTCGATGGGTTCTTCGCTGGCAGGATAAATATCCGTGATAATGTTATAATCGGAAAGGTCAAAACAGGTAGCGAATTCATCCATAAGCAATTTCGTGCGCGAATAGCGATGCGGCTGGAAAATAGTCACGATCCTTCTATTGTTCAAATTCCTGATAGCGTTAAGCACCGCCCTGATCTCGGTAGGATGGTGCGCATAATCATCCACCACTAATATCCCGTCCTGTTCGAGTTTTATCTGTAGCCTGCGCTCGGAACCCTTGAAGGTGGACAGCGTTTCTTTTATCACCTTCAGGTCCAGGTCCAGTTCCATACCCAGCCCGATCACGGCAAGCGAATTCGAAACATTATGCGTACCCATTAACGGCAGGGAAAATTTCCCCAGCGATTTATTCTTGTAGATACATTCGTATTCGGTGAGCCAGTCCCGCATTTTTATGTCTTTGGGATGGATATCTGAATCTTTGGTCAGGCCGAAAAGAAGATGCTTATTTTTACAGGTCTTCAGGATATCTTTGAGGTTGATATCGTCTCCGCAGCAGAATACCATGCCGCTTTCTTTCGTATTATTGATAAATTTCCTGTAGGTACTTATGAGGTTTGGCCAATCCTTGTAAAAATCCATATGCTCGTAATCTATGTTGGTGATAATAGAGTAGTCCGGCTTATAGTGCAGGAATGATCCGTCAGACTCATCCGCTTCAGCAACGAAGAACTTGCCGCTGCCTAAGAGGGCATTGTTATCCAGGTTACGCAATATGCCCCCTACCGCCACCGTAGGATTAAGATTTGCCTTGAACAAAAGGTAGGAAGCCAAAGAAGTAGTAGTGGTCTTGCCGTGTGCTCCGGTCACCGTGATCACGGTCTTGTCTTCCATCAGGCGCGCCAGGCTTTCGGCCCTGCGCATCACGGTCAGGTGCCGCCTGCGGGCCTCCTTCAGTTCCGGGTTATCTTCTTTTATCGCCGAAGAATAAACCACTATGTTTGTGCCTTCCTTGAGGTTCTCAGCGTTGTGGCCGATATAGATCTTAGCACCGGCCCTGCGCAATTGATTGATAATATTGCTATCTTTTACATCAGAGCCCTCTACTACGTATCCTTTTTTAAGCAGGATAAGCGCAATGCCGCTCATCCCGATGCCGCCGATACCGATAAAGTAAATATTTTTATTTTCTTTTTTATCTTGCATATTTTAATTTAAAGATAGGACCAGGTCCGCCAGATTTTCTCCGGCGTTCGGCCGAAAGATATTGCTCAGCCTGGAGCGCAGATTAGCCAGGCGCTCATCATCTCTCAAGAGACCTGCCAGTTCATTCTTTACCCTTTCCGAATTAAAATCTTCGTTCTCTATTATAATACAAGCATCCTCATCTTGCAAAACTTTCGCATTCTCTCTTTGATGCTTTGCGGCATAAGGATAAGGCACGAGTATTGCCGGCAGGTGGTAATAAATGATCTCATTTATACTGCTGGCTCCGGACCGGGAGATAGCCAGGTCCGCCGCGCTGTAAGCGAATTTCATTTCCTTTAAAAAAGCGGATAAATGCACCCGGTATTTCATTTTTCCGTATTCTTCTTTAAGCTGCGCGTAATCTAATGCACCACTTAAATGAACGATCTGCAAAGTATCCTCCAGGTCCAAGGCGTTTAACGCGCGGATAAGTTCCGTATTGATCTTGCGGCTGCCCTGGCTGCCGCCCATGACCAAAAGCGTAAATTTATTTTCAGGCAAATTAAAATAAGCCAGCGCCTCTTTCCTATCCACTCTGGACAGGTCTTTTCTTATAGGATTACCGGTAAAAACAATCTTATTTTTTTTGCAGTAAAAAGATCCCGCACTCTGTGGAAAACTTACCGCAACCCTGCTTACCAAGAGCGCTAAAAATTTATTTGAAATGCCGGCAGATACATTTTGTTCGTGGATAAATGTCTTTTTACCCAATAAGGAAGAAAAGAAAACAACCGGAAAACTGGCATACCCGCCAAAACCGATCACCGTATCGGGATTGAACCGGAGCACTAGATACAGGCTTTGCAGACAGCCAAAAATAAATTTCAATATTGCCGCCAGGTTCTTTATGCTTAAATCCTTGGATACCGGGACTAGCGATAAGCGTAATACCTTAAGACCGCCCAGATCAGCTTCTTGTTCCACTTTTCTCCTGGTTAGGACCACCCAGGTATCCGCATCCGGCGCTTTTCTGCGCAATGCCTCGGCAAAACTAAGCGCAGGCAGGAAATGCCCGGCTGTCCCGCCGCAGGCGATAAAAATTCTCATGGATATTCTCCGGAACGCGAAATATTCAAAAGCAGGCCCACGCCCACCATATCCAGTACCAGGGACGAACCACCGTAGCTGATAAAAGGCAAAGGTAGGCCTTTCGTCGGCAGTATCCCTGTAGAAACACCCATATTCACTACTGTCTTAAGCGCGATCATCAACACGATCCCTAATCCCAAGAAATATCCGAATCTATCTTCAGTCAAACTGACGATCTTTAATCCCTTAACGACGAAAAGGATAAATAGCGCAGCCAGGGCCAGAGTACCCAAGAGGCCCATCTCTTCCCCGATAATCGAAAATATAAAATCAGTGTGTGCCGCCGGCAGATAAAATAATTTTTGTATGCTGTGACCCAGGCCCAGGCCCAAAAACTTTCCCGAACCCAGGGCCACCTGGGACTGGATGATCTGAAAACCGCTTCCATGTGGATCTGCCCACGGATTCAGGAATGAAACTATACGCGCCCTGCGGTAAGGCACACTAAAGATAAGTACATATAATACGGGGATGATCGCGACCAGCGCCAGGCCCAAATGTTTTACACTTACCCCGGCGACAAAAAGCATAAGGAAAACCACGATGCTTAAGGCCAGGGCTGAGCCCAAGTCCGGCTGCAAGAGGATCAAAAGAACACTACCGCCCATGATCATCATCGGAGGCACATAGCCCGTCCAAAAATTCCTTAGCTGGTCTTTTTTACGCGTCAGAAAATCCGCTATATAAATGATCATTGCCAGGCTCAGTAGCTCCGAGGGCTGGAAACTGATAATGCCGAATCTGAACCACCTTCTTGCTCCGGCTACCTGCCGGCCCAGTCCGGGCACTAAGACCAAAGCCAAGAGCACCAAGGCAACCAGCAAAAGAGGCTTAGCTGCCTTTTTTAATTTACGGTAATCAAAAGCCATGGCGAAAAAAGTCAAGATAAGCCCTATGGATACAAACACCAAGTGCCTCTTCAGGAAAAAGGTGCTGTCGTGATAGACATCCAAAGCATAAATACTGGAGGCGCTATAGATCATCACGATGCCTATACAAATAAGCATCACGGTAATAATACTTAATGATATGCGTAAACTGCGCATCTTTATCCCTTAACCAGATCTTTTACTACCTGCTTAAACACCCTGCCCCGGTCTTCATAATTTAAGAACATATCGAAACTTGCGCACATGGGAGAAAGCAAGACACAATCGCCACGCTTGGCTTTTTTATAAGCGATCTCTACGGCGTTTTTCATGGACACGGCTTCTTCGTACGGAACAAATTTACCTAAAGCATTCTTTATCTTATCCTTGGCCTCGCCGATCAAAATAAGTGCCCTGATCTTTTCCTTTGCCAACCCAGCAATAGATGAATAATCTATGCCTTTATCCCTGCCTCCGGCGATCCAAATAACGGGCTTATCTATGTTCTTCAGCGCCCAAATCGCTGATTCTACGTTCGTTGCCTTAGAATCATTGATAAATTCTATACCATTCAGCTCAGAGACCCATTCCAGGCGGTGTTCCATGCCTTTAAAATTACGCAGGACCTCTAAGCACAATTTCCTATCCAGTCCCAGGATATTTGCTACCTCCATTACCGCCGCCTGATTGGGATTCAGTCCCGGACCTTCTTTAAAATAACGCACATTTGCCCTGGCCTCTTTACCTAAGGCCCTTAAGGCAGGATCCGCATCATTTAAAACTAGGTAATCATTCTTATCCTGGTTCATATAGATGCGCTTTTTTGCCGCCAGGTATTCTGTAATATCCTTATATCTGTCTAAATGATCCGGGGTGAAGGTCAAAATCAGCGCAATGAACGGCTTAAATTCCCTGATCCTTTCCAGCTGAAAAGAACTTACCTCCAGAGAAACAAAGTCGCCCGTTTTTAATTTATTTATTTCTCCGGCAAAAGGATTGCCGATGTTACCGCAGATCACCGCATTTTTACCGGAAGCCTGAATAATTTTCCCGATCAAGGTAGCTACCGTGGTCTTACCATTGGTCCCCGTAGTGGCAATGATTTTTGCCGGACACGCCAGATAAGAAAGTTCTATTTCGCTGATCACCGGTATTTTCAATTCGTCCGCCCAGATAATTGCCGGCGACTTATCGCTTACGCCGGGGCTGATCACTACCAGGTCTTGGCCCTGGATAAGCCTTTGCGTATGCTTGCCTAATTCTATTTCTTTAATGCCGCGCGCCTTAAGGGTATCGGCAGTTTTTCTTAAGGCCTCGTTATCTTTGGCATCTGTAATGCAAACTTCAGCGCCCAGGTCTTTCAATAATAAAGAAGCGGCCTCGCCGCTTCTGGCCAGGCCTACTACCGTAACTTTCTTTCCTTTAAAATAACCGGGGTTCTTCATCTCAACTTTAGCGTCACCAGGGTGAACAATGCGAATAGTGCGGCAACGATCCAGAAACGTACGATCACCTTTGTTTCCGACCAGCCTAAAAACTGAAAATGATGGTGCAATGGTGCGATCTGGAATATCCTTTTCTTCCTCAATTTAAAGGAACCTACCTGCAGTATCACTGAAAACGCCTCCAGCACTAGTACCCCGCCCACGATCACCAGAAGCAATTCTTTTTTGATCATAATAGCCACCAGGCCCAGCGCTCCGCCCAGGGCCAAGGATCCGGTATCGCCCATAAAGACGGTAGCCGGATAACAATTGAACCATAGGAAACCCAGGCCCGCGCCAACAATGCTGGCGCAGAAAACAGTGAGCTCGGCAGTACCAGGAATAAAAGGAACAAGCAGGTATTTGCTGAAAAGAGCATTTCCGGTAACGTAACCGAGAACACTATAGGCAATGGCTACCATGATCACTATGCCGATGGCCAGGCCATCCAGCCCATCGGTAAGATTGACCGCATTCGAAGAACCGGCTATGATCAGGATGACAAAAAGAATATAAAAATAACCTAAATTTATGGCAACGTCTTTTAAAAAAGGGATATCTAACTTCGTACTCAGGTTCGGGTCCAACATAAAAATTATCCCTAAAACCAACCCTAAAAACATCTGCCAGGCAAGTTTATTTTTAGCGCTCAGACCCTTGGATTGTTTTTTGATGATCTTTAGATAATCATCGTAAAAACCTACCGCGCCTAACCAGACCGTACCCAGGCAGGCAATGATCAGGTATTTGTTGAGTATGTCCGCCCAAAGCAGGTTGGCGCTTACTATCGACAACAATATCAGTAAACCGCCCATTGTCGGCGTGCCCTGCTTTTTCCTGTGCAAATCATAAAGCTGGGCGCTGTCTTCTTCTTTTCTCACTTCCTGGCCGATATGCATTTTTTTTAGTTTATGAATAAGGCGCGGGCCGATAAGAAGGCTCAACAAAAATGCGGTTAAGGCAGCCATGCCGGCACGAAAAGTAATGTACCTGATGACATTGAAGACCGGTAATATATCGTGGAAAGGAAAAAGTAAATAATAAAGCATTATCTAAAAACCTTCTCCATAGTTAACCCGCGCGAGCCCTTGACCAAGACTATATCATGCCTACCGGGGATTATTTTATTCAAGAGGACATCCCTCGCTTCGCCGGGAGAACTACAGCTAAAGACCCGATCCGCGGCTCTCTTTTTTTCCCTAAGCACTTCCGCCGACAGCCTGGCCAGTTTTCCTACGGAAATAAAATAATCGCACACTGGCCCGATCTTCTCCGCTGCCTGCCGATGCAATGCGCTGGCGCCCGCACCCAGCTCCAGCATATCGCCCATGATAAAAATCTTCCTGCCTTTTATTTCCATATTTTTTAAGGCGCTCAGCGCCCAATCCAAAGAAAGCGGATTAGAATTATAGGTATCGTCGATAAAATTTATTTTATCCATCCGGATGAACTTAAGCCTGCCTTCGGGAAAACTAAAATTATTCAAACGCTTGGCCATGTCCCGGTATTCCAGGCCAAATAACCTTGCTACTCCTATTGCCGCGAGCGCATTATAGACATTATGCAGGCCGCAGGTACGTAAAACGAATTTATGTTCTCTATTTACCAGGAATTCTATTTTTTCCGCGGCCCGGCATCTTATGGACGAGGCGCGGAATTCAGTAATATTTTTCAGCCCGAACTTAAATAGGGGCCGAGAGCCATATAATTGCCTGGCCTTACCCAGAAACTCATCATCCGCATTTATCAGGCTGATCGCCGGAGAAGCCAGGCCTTTGATCAGATCGCTTTTTTCTTTTAAAACCCCCTTTTTATCTTTAAAAAATTCCAGGTGCGAAGGGCCGATATTGGTGATCAGACCGATATTGGGATTGGCTATTTTAGTCAGATGCGCGATCTCGCCGAAATGGTTCGTACCCATTTCCAAAACGCAAATATCATGCCGCGGGCCCAGGCCCAACAACGTAAGAGGTACGCCAATGGCGTTATTTTTGGTGCCTGTATTTTTTAGAACAGAAAAACTGCCGCCCAATATCCAGGCAAGCATATCCTTGGTAGTGGTCTTACCGTTTGAGCCAGTGACCGCCACGACCGGTAGGTCAAACCTGCTGCGGTGATACCTGGCTATGTCACCCAAGGCCTTAGTGCTATCCTTTACTTTGATCACCGGTATATGCGCGTAGGCATTGGTCGTTGTTATATCCGCCTGGCTGATGATCCCTGCAGCACGCTTCTGGAGCGCATGGCGCACAAAATTATGGCCGTTAAAATTTTTGCCCTTTAGCGCAATAAATAAATCGCCCTGTTTGAGGGTGCGCGAATCTATGGAAACTCCGATCATCAGGGAATCGGTCCTACCCTGCAGGAGCTTCCCGCCGGTCGCCTTTAGGATATCAGGGACAGTAAGCATTTCCTCGCTTCCTCTCGGTCATCAAAATTTATTGTCCTATCCTTAAATACCTGGTAATCCTCATGCCCTTTGCCTGCAAGTAAAACTATATCATTATTCCGCGCCATGGTCAGGGCCTCTTTTATCGCCAGGCCCCGGTCAACGACGATCTTATAATTATCCCTCTTAACGCCTTTTAATATGTCTTTGATGATATCTTCGGCATTTTCGCTGCGCGGATTATCCGCGGTAATGATCACCTTGTCTGCCAATTCCGTGGTGACCCGGCCCATCTTCGGCCTCTTGGCTGCATCGCGGTCTCCGCCGCAGCCAAAGACTACAATGATCCTATTATGCGCTATTTCTTTCAGGCTGGTGATAACGTTAAACAATGCATCTTCGGTATGGGCATAGTCCACAAAGACCTTGAATGGTTGGCCCAGGTCTATTTCCTCGAGCCTGCCCGGAACACAGCTAAAGCCTTCTATTGATTTCTTTATATCCTGTGCATCCAAACCTTCCTGGAGGGCAAAGGCGAATGCGGCCAGGATATTATAAACATTGTGCCTACCGATAAGTTTCGTGTTTATTTCCGTCTTTATTTCTGATGAGGTAATATAAAAACTGGTGCCGTATACGCCTAATTTGATCTTAGAAGCAGCTATATCCGCTCCCTGCCTTAAACTATAGGTAATGACCCTGGCGCTGGTTGAATTTATCAATCTCTGGGAAAAAGGAGAATCTTTATTGATCACCGCCAGGGCCCCGGAATTCAGATTTTTGAAAAGCAGTGATTTCGCCCTGAAATATTCCTCCATATCTTTGTGGTAATCCAGATGGTCCTGGGTAAGATTGGTGAATACGGCGGTAGAAAAGTCCACCCCTTTGACCCTTCCCTGGTCCAGCGCATGCGAAGAAACTTCCATAGCCACATAACGGATATCTTCATTATACATCTGGGCGAGTAAAGATTGTATCGCTTCCGCTCCCGGGGTGGTATTTTTGGCAGAAATAACCTTATTCTGGAAACGATAATTTATCGTACCGATAACCCCGGCCTTGTATCCGGCCTGTCTTAAGATATGTTCGATAAGGTAGGTGATGGTAGTTTTACCATTGGTCCCGGTTATTCCCACGACCTTCATTTTTCGGGAAGGATAACCGTAAAAATCCGCAGCAAGCGTGGCGAGTGCAATACGGCTGTCATTCACGCGGATAAAAGTAATACCTTTAACCTCTTCTGTCGCGGCATCCAAGATGACCAGCCGTGCCCCGTTTTTCACCGCTTCAGGGATAAACAGATTGCCGTTCATTTTATTGCCGTTTATCGCCACAAAGATAAAATCATTTTTCACCTGACGCGAATCACAAGTTATGCCCTTTACCTCAAAATCCTGCGCGTCGGAAATGTTCAGATCCAATGATTTAATTAATTCTCGTAATCTCATTTATCCCCGTAAGCCTGTTCGCATTCAACTGCTTTGCCTTAAGATATTTTATAACTTCTTCGGCCACATTTTTAAACGCCGGCGCTGCGACTACTCCGCCGAAATAATATGGATGCGGCTCATCTACTACTACTGCAATGACTATCAACGGCTCTTCTGCCGGAGCAAAGCCGATAAAAGAAGCAACGAATTTATTGTGGGAATACCTGCCATCCGGTTCTAATTTCTGCGCGGTACCGGTTTTACCGGCCGCAGTAAAACTCGCCGGCTTACCCAGCTTTCCTGTACCATCATTCACTACGCCTTTTAATATCATCTTCATGCGTTCGGCCGTATTCACGGAAATGACCCTGCGTATGGCCATGGGCTTATACTGGCGGAGCACATGCTGCTGTTTATCCTGTATGGCACTGACGACAAACGGCTTCATCAGGTAACCGCCGTTGGCAATAGCAGCTATGGCAGTAGCCAGCTGAAGCACATTGACACCCACTTCCTGGCCTATGGGCACGGCACCAATGGACGTTTTTGACCAAAATCGGGGTTCCTTAAGCATGCCCCTTATTTCACCCGGCAGGTCTATGCCCGTGTCGCTTCCAAAACCAAAAAGTTTTGCATAACGATAAACCACTTCCGGGCCGAGTATCTGAGCGACCTTGGTCGTGCCGATATTGCTGGATTGTTCGATGACTTCTCTAAAAGTGAGCCAGCCGTGCGATTGGTGGTCGTGCAGGATGTGATTGGCCACGCGATAGCTGCCGTTCTCGCAGAAAAATTTATCGTTCTCATTGACCTTATTTTCCTCCAGGGCCGCGGAAGCAGTGACAATTTTAAAAACCGAACCAGGTTCGAATAAATCGCAGATCGCGCGGTTACGCCTGACATCTGAAGAAGTCGAAGAAACATAATTCAGGTCAAAGGTCGGCCGGTTAACTAGCGCCAGAACCCTTCCCGTATAAGGATCCAACACAACAAGCGAAGCGCCCTTGGCATTATAATCTTTAGCGGCCTTGTCCAGCTCCTTTTCCGCTATGTATTGTATCACTTCATCTATGGTCAGGACAATATCCAACCCGTCCCGGGGAGAAACCATCTGTGCGGCGATATCAAGCCTATTCTGCCGCGCATCCCTTAAAAAAAATGCCCATCCCGATACGCCTTTTAAATATTTATCGTAGGCCAACTCCTCTCCGCTCAAGCCATGATTGTCTATGTCCGTAAAACCAACTATGTGGCTGGCGAGGTAGCCATTGGGATAAGCGCGCTTATTTTCCCGGATAAACCCTAATCCTTTGATTTTAAGCGCCTTGATTTTTTCTGTTTGCTGAGGAGTGATCTTTCTGGCTAACCAAACAAAAGACTTATTGCGGTAAAGCCTATCTTTGAGATAACTGTAATCTGCATTCAATATCGGCGCGAGAGCCGCTATGATTTTTTCTTTATCCTTTATTTCTCTAGGCACGGCGTATAATGATTGCGCCGCGATATTGATCGCCAGGGGCCTAGCGCTTGAATCATAGATTATTCCTCTTTGGGGCTCAAGCTCAATATAAAGGCTCTGCTGTTTTTCGGCAATGGCGCTTAAATAGCGGCCATGGAAAAATTGGATAAAAAAAAGACGGGCAATAATAAAGGTAAAGAATACGAGGAAAGATAGAAAAACAATATAGAACCTGCGGGAAAATTCCTTTATATACACGTCAGTCTAGAAATCCGTAGCGATAATTTAACAGTTAGAAGAAATGCGTAGGGCTTAGTGGTTAACGGTCCTAGCTTCTGCCTGTGACTTAAATCCAAAGATGTTAAAGATTTCGGCAATTTTATTCTTTGCGATAACCACTTTCTCTCTAGGGTATTCTAATTTTACTATTCTGTTTTCGGCAGGCATTTCGAACTCGGAAGCTTCCAGGACCTTATTGCCCATGGCCGATAAAGAAGTGACTACATTTAGATTATATCTCAAGAGGTTGTTCTTATCAAGCAAATCCTGATAGACGCGCTGTTTCTTTTCGCCTGAATAAGCCAGGGTATAGATGCTCGTCTGCTGGTAAACATAAAAAAGGCTTACCGCAGTAACGAAAAACGCGCCTGATAAGAACCTATTGAATCTCATCTAATTATAACCTCTCCGCTACCCTTAATTTAGCGCTCCGGCTCAAAGGGTTCGCATATTTTTCTTCTTCTGAAGCGACCAGCGGCTTGGGCGTGATGATCTTCAGCTCGCCTGTATTGGAAAAATTCTTGAAATTTACCTTCACCAGGCGATCTTCTAAAGAATGGAACGCCAGAACGCAGATCCTGCCACCGCGGTTCAACAGGCCTACGGATTTTTTCAGGGCCTCTTCTTCCGCTTCCAGCTCCCTGTTTACCGCGATGCGTAAGGCCTGAAACGTCTTTGTGGCGGCATGGGTCTTCTTGTGCCTTGCTTTTTCAGGAATTGAATTAACAACTATATTACTTAATTGTCGCGTAGTTGCAATAGGAATTTTTCTTCTCTCTTCAACCATGTGCCGGGCGATGCGATTGTGCCAGTGTTCTTCGCCAAAAGACCAGAGTATATTGGATATCTCATCGGCATTGAGATTGTTTACCAGGTCATACGCAGAAATAAAATTTTGCCTGTCCATGCGCATATCCAGCGGCCCCTCATTCGTAAAACTAAACCCGCGCTCGGGATTATCCAACTGAAAACTGGAGATACCCAAATCGAAAAGTATGGCATCAACACCGCCGAGCTTAAGGTTCCTGACCACGTTATCGATATTACGGAAATCTTCGTGGACCAATATCAGCCTGTCTCGGAATTCCTTCAGCCGTTCTCTCGTTACCGATAAAGTTTCCTCATCCTTATCGATGCCGATAAGCAGGCCGCCAGGCAGGATCTTTTTTAAGATCTCTACAGAATGGCCGGCTGTACCGATAGTAGCGTCTATTACAACGCTACCCGGCCTCAAATTTAGATATTCTACTACTTCTTTACACATTACAGGGATATGGTAATGAATTTCCACACAACTCAACTCTCCATTAATTTCTCGGCAATCTCTTCAAAAGACTGCCTGGAATTACCGTAGAATTTGTTCCATTCATCCTGTGCCCAGATCTCGATACGATTCGACACACCCACAATAAGAACGTCTCTTTTGATCCCGGCGTCGTCTTTAAGATATTGGGGCAAGAGGATCCTTCCCTGCCGGTCAGGGATAATCTCAACGGCTCCGGAAAAAAATATGCGGTTAAAAACGCGCGACTGCTGATGGGTAAAAGACATGGCCTTAAATTTCTGTTCCTGCGAGCGCCATTCTTCCTCGGAAAACATAAAAAGACATTTATCCAGGCCGCGCGTAACAAAAAACTTTTCGATAAAGTTCGACTTAGCGGCTTCTCTGAATTTCGCCGGAAGGATTATACGACCCTTCCTATCAATAGTATGTTTGTATTCACCGTAAAACATCTATTTCTCCACTTTACTCCACTTATCACCACTTTGTAATCAAAGTATAGTCAAAAATGCCCATACTGTCAAGGATTTTTTTTCCTTAACCTCTGCGATTACAATAAATTGTGTATTTTAGATGGGTGAAACCATAGCTGTTGTGGTTATGGCGGGTTGGATAAATCCCACAAACGGCGGAAAATCTGTTATTTTACGGCTTTTTTTGCCTTGCCTATGTCTTTTTTTATCTGCCTGATCAACTGTTCTTTTTCAGCGTACCGACGGGCATCGCGCATTTTTTTGACGAAAAGTATTTCCAAGTCTTTGCCGTAAATCCTTTTGTGAAAATTAAAAATATATACTTCGATATGATACGGACGTTTTTTTACCACGGAAACTTTCCCGATATAGCAAACCCCGTTCAGAAGCTTGTCACCCAGTTTGACCTTGACCGCATAAACGCCGTCAGCGGGTAAAACCTCGTGGTGTGGGTCGATATTCGCCGTAGGTACATTCCAAAGCCTGCCCAAACCGCTGCCTTTTACGACGGTACCCAGCACCGCTACCGGACGGCCCAATAACCTATGTGCGGCCGCTATCCTGCCCCTCCTGATCAGTGCGCGGATATAAGTACTGCTGATTATCCTGTTGTTTGATTTGACGACAGGGATGGAAAATAAATTGAAATCATATTTTGCAGATATACTTTCTAAGAATTTCACATTGCCGGATGCGTTTTTACCGAAGGTAAAATTTTCGCCTACGAACACTGCCTGAGGATTGAACTTTTTTACCAGAACGTTCCTGATAAAATCTTGCGGAGCGATCTCGGAGAATTTTTTGGTAAAACCAATCACCGCACAGATATCAACGCCCAGGCCTTTGATCAATTTTATCCTGTGCCTTAAAGAAAGCAGGCTTTTTTCTTTCGCAGGATGCGGATGAAAAGTAACAACGATGCTCCTGGCCTTCGCCTGCCTGGCGAACTTAACCAGTTTTTTTATAACAAAGATATGGCCGCGATGAAGACCATCAAAAATACCAATGGCTACGGCCGGACGATTGAACCTGTGTTTAATTTTTCCAGGGCTTGAGATAACTTTCATTTATCTTATCTATTGTGATCGCATCTTTTATGTTAAATTCGCCTATCCCCACTCTCTCAATCTTGGAAACACATCCTCCGCAACCGAGCTTTTCACCGATGTCTTCCGCCAGTTTCCTTACATACGTGCCCTTGGAACAACGTAGATAAATTTCTACGTCCGGAGGCTTAAAATACATCAGCTTTAATTCTTTGATATTGATCTTGCGCGGTTTGCGGGGGACCTCAATTCCCCGCCTGGCAAACTGGTATAATTTTTTTCCCTTATATTTAACTGCCGAGAACATCGGTGGGACCTGCTCTTGTTCGCCGAGGAAAGAATTCAAGGCTTCGCTGACCATGGCTTCGGTAATGTGGGAAAAATTTTGCTCAAGTTTGGTACCACCCTGGCAATCTCCCGTAGTAGTAACCTTGCCCAGGGTTACCGTAGCAACATACTCTTTATCCATGCCTGAAAATTTATTGAAGAATTTTGTGGCCTTGCCTACGAGGATTATCAATACGCCCGTAGCTAAAGGGTCCAAGGTCCCTGCATGGCCCACGCGCTTGATCTTGAGGCTCTTCCTCACGCAATCCACTACGTCATGAGAAGTAAGGCCTTGAGGTTTATTGACGATAAATATGCCGTCCGGCATCAATAGAGGACCTCTTTAATCTTGCTTAAAACATCCCTGCGGACTACAGCAAGCCTGCCATTTATGGTACAGGCGCTGGCACTGCGATGTCCGCCTCCGCCGAAATATTTCGCGATTTTATTGACATCACATTTTCCCTGGGACCTTAAATTAACCTTGATCTGATATTTATTACCCAGATTTTCCTTAAATAACGCCACTACTTCGGCTCCTTTGATTTTACGCCCAAATGACAAAACGTGTTCCGTAAAGTCAAAATGCGGATTAGCCTGCCTAAGGACCTTCTGTGGAATGGTAAACCAGATCAACCCGCCTCTTTTGTCGCGTTCGGCCGAAGAGAGCATCCCGGCCAGGACCTTCATGTCCTCGAAAGTATTGGATTGATAAATGTGCTTATAAACTTCTTTGGGGATAATGCCGTGCTTTAAAAGCTCAGCGGCCATCGCATGGGTCTTGTAAGTGGTATTCGAATAGCGGAATGACCCGGTATCGGTAAGTATTCCCGCGTAAAGTGCCATCGCGTCATTTTTATTCAAAGGTACGCGCATTTTCTTAAAGAGCTCATAAACCATCTCCGCGGTAGATGAGGCATGCGGCTTTACCCAGTTTATCTGAGCAAAACGGCTGTTACTGATATGATGGTCGATATTAAGGATAAACGTATCTTTCTTGAATACCTTGCGTATTTCTCCCGAGCGGTTCAAGTCGGAGCAATCAAGGATGGCTGCGACATCAAAATTAAAATTGTTCAGTTCGGTCCTGACACTTTTTGTCCCCGGCAGAAAGCTATACTCCTGCGGCACTTTATCCTGATTCAGGATAAAGACCTTTTTCCCTTTTGCCTTAAGCAGGCCCGCGAAGGCAAGTTCCGAACCCAACGCGTCGCCTTCTACATTGATATGGGTGGTAATAAGAAAGGATCTATTTTTTCTTATGCACTCGACGCACTTTTCTAGGCTCATTTTTCAATTCCTTTATTTTATTTAATGCCTCTTCGATCTCGAAGCTGTATTGCGCAGACCTGTCCTGCTTAAAAACAATTTCCGGCACGAACCTTAAATTCATCCTCTCGGCGACCAGCCTGCGGATAAAACCCAAAGAATTATTCACCGCCTTTTTCGTATTTTCCTGTTCTATGTCCGTACCTAGAATACTGAAATAAATCTTTGCATAACGCAGATCATCCGTCAGTTCCACCCGCGTGACCGTAATAAAACCGATGCGCGGGTCCTTCAGGTCATTATGCATGATATTACTTACTTCTTCTTTTAACATCTGGGAAACTCTTTCTGCACGGCTCATTTAGATCAACTCCATTTCTTAATCGATAAGGTCCTGACAAAAGCCAGTTCCTCTTCTTTGCTTTTAAACTGGTAATCTATTTTGGCATACAGCAACTTTATAAGTATGTTCTTAAAGGCCGGCCCGGGTTTTATACCCAGGCTCTTTAAGTCATCGCCATTAACATGGATACGTGTGCCGTTATAGACCCGGAAAAAATCTTCGATATTCATTTTCACTTCTTTTTTCCTGGTCAATGCTCTTATCAGTATGATCACTTCGTAGCTCAACGGCTCAAGCAGCTGATAGACCTTGCTTGGCGCGATATCTTTTTTAGCCAATAATGTATCTGCCTTGTTAAAGGCGTGCGCGTAAGATTGGATCCTTTTGGTTTCTCCCATCCGAAAAGCAAATTTTCTGCATAGAGATAAGAGCTCGGCCCTGTCAGCGTCTTTGAGCATGGCCATCAGATAAATAAGCCAGGCGTCGAGCATCCTCTTTTTGGGAAAAGACTTCTTGAACCAGGCGATCTCTTTTTTGGCCTTTGCCAGATATAGGAACTTGGCTTGTGCCGGCCTCAATTTAGGGCTGAAAAAAGACAAGCCGATAAGTTTACTGATACGCTTTATATACTTTACCGGCTCCCGTTCTTTTAAAGTAAGGATCATTTCGTCCCTAATCCTTTGCTTATCCACTTTTTCCAGGACTCCCTTTTTCAATGCCTGCCTTAATAAACTGTAGGTATGCGGCTCTATCTTCAGGCCATAGCGCTGTTCGAACCTGATGGCCCGCAATATCCTTGTCGGATCATCGATAAAACTCAGGTCATGCAGGATACGGATACGTTTAAGCAAAAGGTCGTCTTTGCCGTGAAAAAAATCGATGAAATTCCCGAAACCAGCTGAAGAAATATTGATCGCCATGGCATTAATGGTAAAATCGCGGCGGGCAAGATCATCTCTGATATCTCCCGGAGAAACCACGGGGAGTGCTGCAGGATGTGCATAGGTTTCTTTTCTTGCCGTGGCAACGTCTATCTTTATTTTATTGGGTAAAATTACCGTCGCCGTGCCAAAACGGCGGTGCTTGGTAAGTTTTCCGTCCATACAATTACAAAGTGCCTCGGCGAACTTAAGCCCGTCTCCTTCAACCACGATATCCATATCCAGGTTGGGAACGTCTAAGATCAAATCCCTGACAAAACCTCCCACCAGATATGCCCGGTATTCTAATTGACCGGAAATATTCTGGGCGTAGGAGATCACTTCTTTTAGTTCCGCTGGCAAAAGCCTGAGATATTTTTCCATATTTTATGGCCTGGGATGATATGTTCTGTGTATCGTCTTTAACCTGTCTTTGTTTATATGCGTATAGATCTGGGTGGTGGAAATATCCGAATGCCCGAGCATCTCCTGCACGGAACGCAGGTCCGCCCCTCTTTCCAACAGATGTGTGGCAAAAGAGTGCCGTAGTATATGCGGCTTAATCTGCGTCTTGATTTTAGCTTGCCGCGCGTACTTTTTTATCAATTTCCACAGCGATTGACGTGAAATCCTTTTTCCAGAACGGCTGAGGAACAAATACGTGCTTTCTTTCTTTCCCAAAAAAGCGGGCCGCGCTTCTTTAATATATTTGTTCAGGGACTCAATCGCCTTTTTTCCCAAAGGGATGATCCGCTCCTTGCTGCCTTTTCCCAAACAGCGCAAGAACCCTACTTCTAAATTTACATCTTCTAACTTTAGATCCGCGGCCTCGGAAACGCGCATACCCGTGGCATACATCGTTTCCAGAATAGCCCTGTCCCGCACCCCTTGTTTGGTCTTAGTGTCCGGCTGGATAAGCAAGGAATCTATTTCGCTTAAAGACAATACATTGGGAATTTTTTTCCATAGCTTGGGCGATTCCATCAGGCTGGTCGGATCGGCTGATAGAACCCTTTCCCTGACCAAAAAACGATAAAATACTTTTATCGCGGCCAGGCGGCGGGAAATGGAACTGGAGGAAATGCCCTTATCTTTTTGGGTAAGCATAAAACCGGTGATATCATCTTTTTTAGTCTTGGACAACACGGCTATACGCTGACTTTCCAGATAATCCATAAAACGCTCCAGGTCCTTTTTATAGGCAACCAGGGTATTCTTTGCCAGGTTCCTTTCTACGGATAAATAATTAAGAAAAAGATCTATCAGTTCGCGCATTTTACGTTAAATACGGGTTCTCTTTCCGCTCCGTGCCGATGCTCGACTCCGGGCCATGGCCCGGATAAATTATCGTATCATCCGTAAATTTTAAAATTTTATTCCTGATAGAATCCAATAAGACCTTTTCTGATGCCTCCGGCATGTCCGTCCTGCCGATGCTGCCCCTGAATAATGTATCTCCGGTAAAAATGACCTTCGGTTCATGCCCCTTTAAGGCCAAAGATATCCCTCCCGGGGTGTGCCCCGGAGTATGGAGCACCTGAAGGCTGATCTCCCCGACACTTATATCCTCATTATCCTCCAGGAACTTTATCTCCTGCGCCTTCACTTTTAGAGGATGCCCCATCCAGGCGGAAAAGTTCTTATTGCTATCGCTTAAACACGACGCGTCTTTTTTATGGATATATACCGGCACGCCGAATTCACCGTCCGCGCCGATATGGTCGAAATGCCCATGCGTATTGATCACTATCTCCGGCTTTAAATTCAGCTCTTCCAGAACCGCATTTATTTTCTTCACATCTGCTCCGGGATCGATGATCACCGCACACCTGGTCAGTTCATCGGCCAAAATATAACAATTCGCCTGTATCGGGCCGACTACAATTTTTCTAAAAATCATTTTACAAAATTCTTAACGGCCGGATAATCAAAATACCGAGAAACGGTCCTCCGGATGGACTCACCGCGTTCCCTGTTCTCATCGTCATTCCTGCCATAAATATCATCTGCGATCATATCTCTTAAGCGTATCGACTGTTGTAGGTATTTATCCAGCGATTTTTGCTTGGCTTCATTTGCGATAAGTTTACGCATTTCTTGTAAATTCTTGATCGCCTGTTCCATACAGTCAACCTTTTTTTGCAGGCTCCTATGTTCTAGAAAAGAAGTGGTCAGCTCTTCCTGCCATGACTCCCAGAATAGAAAGTACTGCCGATAACGCTGCTCGGGAGTGGTCTTATCTTTGTACTCTTCGGGCGCCAAGACCATTTCCTCTTTTTTTTGTTCTTTAGGCTTCCTGGTAAATTTACGTACAAATGCCTCGCATCCGGTAAGAATAACAATCAATAAACAACTGACAAATATTGAAAAGAACTTACGCCTCATTTAATCATCTCCTTTTCCACCCCATCATCTAACTTTGCTGGGCGGGATCCCGCAATCGCTCACCGATAAGGCGGGAAAATTCTTTTTCGTTAATGATCTTCACGCCCAATTTTTTTGCCTTTTCATATTTGGAGCCAGGCGTATCCCCTGCCACTACGAAATCCGTCTTTTGGCTTACGCTGGAAGACGGGATACCTCCTGCCTGACGAAGCAACTGTTCCGCTTCGCTTCTACTGAAACTAGCGAGCTCGCCGGTAAAAACTACGGTCTTCTCGCTTAAGGCCGTCTTCTTTATCTTCATCGGTTCTTCTTTGGTATTTACGCCGGCATCTTTTAATTTTCTGATCAATTTCCTGGTAGAGTCCTGCCGGAAAAATTCTTCTGTGGAACCCGCCATGACCAGGCCCACTTCATAAATAACGTCAAACTCTTCCCGTTTTGCCTGTATCAGGTTATCCAAGGTCTTGAATTCTCTGGCCAGGACAAAAGCCGCCTTTTCGCCTACATGCCTGATACCCAAGGCATAAATCAACCGCGATAGCGGCTGGCGCTTGCTGTTCTCTATGGCAGTAAGCAGATTATCCGCTTTTTTATCTTTGAAGAGGTCCAATTTCATCAAATCTTCCTTCTTTAAAAAATATATGTCCGCGAAATCACTGACCATTTTCTTTTTCACCAATTGTTCGACCAGAGATTCGCCCATCCCTTCTATGTCCATCGCAGTTCTGGAGGCAAAATGGACCAGGCCGCGTTCCAATTGCGCCGGGCAAGACGGATTAATACAACGATAGGCCACATCTTCTTCTTTTTCTTTCGCGATCTTTGCGCCGCAGGCCGGACAGGCCGTAGGAATATGGAATACGGATTCCTTTCCCTTACGCGCAGATTCTACTACCTTAACTATTTTGGGTATTACTTCGCCCGCTCTTTCTATTACCACCCTATCGCCTATTTTTAGCCCCAAGCGTTTTATCTCGTCAAAATTATGCAGTGTAGAATGTTTGATGGTCACTCCGGCGCACTCAACCGGCCTAAGCTCCGCCACCGGAGTGATCACTCCGGTCCTGCCCACCTGTATATTGATCTTCAGCACTTCTGTCGTGGCCTGGTGCGCGGGGAATTTATAAGCTACGGCCCAGCGCGGGCTCTTCAAAGTAAAGCCCAGGATCCTTTGCTGTTCCAAAGAATTGACCTTTACCACGATACCATCTATTTCATAAGGCAACTTTTCTCTTTTATCCTGCCAACCCCTACAATAATCAATTACTTCTTTTAAGGAAATGCAGAGCTTATTATTGGGGTTTATGGGCAAGCCCCATTTCTTGATCGTTTGTAAAAATTCCCACTGCGAACCAAAAGCCTTTGCCTCCAGCGCACCAAGCGAATGCGCAAAAAATTTAAGGTGCCGCTCTGCCACCATCTTTGCATCAAGCAGCTTCAAAGAACCGCTGGCGGCATTCCTGGGATTGGCGAACAAAGCTTCCCCTTCTTTCTCCCGTTGCTTATTGATGTTCTTTAACTCCTGCTTGTCCAGGTATACCTCGCCCCTGATTTCTATCGAGCGCGGAAAATTATCTGCCATCAATTTCAAAGGTATAGCCCTGATCGTGCGCGTATTGGCGGTTACGTCTTCTCCGGTAGAACCGTCGCCGCGCATGGCGCCGATTTTAAGTTCGCCTTTTTCATAGTCCAGGTTAAGGCTTACGCCGTCTATTTTCAATTCCACCACATACTCTAATTTTTCTCCAGCCCCCAGGCCCTTATGTATCCGCTCATCCCAGTCTTCTAGTTCCTGGAAATTATAAGTATTGTCCAGGGAAAGCATATTTACTTTATGCCTTACCGTCTTAAAACCTTCCTGGGGTTCACCGCTCACTCTTTGCGTGGGTGAATCAGCTGAAATAAACTCAGGATGCGCATCTTCCAATTGCTTAAGGCTATGCAGCAATCCGTCGTATTCTTTATCGGAAATTTCCGGCTGATCGAGGACATAATACATGTAATCATGGCGCCTGATCTCATTACGCAGACTTTCGATCTTTTTACGGACTTCGGTTTTCTCCTGCATATCAGCGGCCCAAACTTAATCTTTCTGCCAGATATCCCGGCAAACCGGCATCGATGATCTTGCCTTGAGTTTTTTTAATGTCGTACGCAGCCCTTTTGATGCTCACGCTTTGTTTATCTGTATCATAAATACAAAAACACGCCTTGGGATTACCGTCGCGCGGCTGGCCCACGCTTCCCACATTAATAATATACTTATTGCCAGGCTTGATCTCAATCAAATTATTACGGGTATAACTGATATTTTTATGCTCATCCGTCACGAACGTCGCCGGTATATGCGTATGGCCGATGAAACATACAGCGGTCTTTTGCACAGCGAAAGAATCCCGCGCCAGGCCTTCTTCAAAAAGATAATAAAATTGTTCCGGCTCGGAAAGAGAACCATGTACAAGAGTAAGGTCCTCGTTTTGATAAGTTAACTCTAAAGATTTAAGGCGGGTTTTTTCACCAGGGCCTAACTGAGCCGCAGTCCAAAGAATAGCTTCTCTGGCAACGGGATTCAGATTATCTATATTGAAAAGCCCGGCGCAGGCAAAATCGTGGTTGCCGGCAACTGTTCCTTCGGCCAAAGCAAAAACCCTGGCCAAACATTCGCGCGGTGAAGCAGCGTATCCGATTATGTCACCGATACACAGGTATTTATCTATCCCTTCCGTCTTATAGGTCTCTGTGACCGCATCAAGGGCCTCAATATTCGCGTGTACATCTGAAAAGATTCCATAGCGCATAAGTGATCCCGCCCGCCATAAAATTATTGGCGGGAGAACTTAATTCCAACATACAACTTATGTCGCCTTGCTCCATAAGTTGTGTCGTCATTAAAACTTTATCTGAAAATCCTTGAACCCCGAACTCGCGATCTCCCAGTCTATTTGCGCGGAATGGATATACCTGGAAAAATAACGGTTGATCTGGGACAAAAATTCTTCTAAAACTTCTTTTTTCTGCTCTGCCACCAGTTCAACATCGCCGCCGGGCAAATTCTTCACCCAGCCCTTTATCCTTAGATTTTGCGCCAGGCTTGAAGCAGTGAAACGGAAACCTACGCCCTGGACCATACCCTTGTACAATACGTGAACGCAATGAGAGGATGTTTCTCTCTTCACCCCGCACCTTTTTAGCATTAATTAAATAACTTGCCGATCAGATGGCCGACGTAATGCGTAGTCACAATGACGATAACGGCAATAAGCAGGTGTTCCGCAATGACGCCGCAGCATTTAGCACCCTGGTCCTTAGCGATATAAAAACTGAACAAACCCAGTAAGGTAAGCCCGTAGATTATATTAACGATGATCGCAACCGGCAAACTAAGTAGTAAAATTGCGACGAGGAAGGTCATAGCGAAAATAAATTTAGCCAAAAAGGTAGAAATGGTCGCCTGCCAGATCTGTGCTGAAGTATGCACATTTTCCGACTCTTCGGAAATGTGTATGCCTAAGGCGTCGGAAAAGGCATCGGCTATGGCAATGGTCAATACACCGCCGATGACCACCATCTTAGAATGTGTGCTGGAATCCAGGCCCACCATCAACCCTAAGGTGGTAATGGTCGCAGAAGTGATACCGAAGCTTATTCCGGTCTTCTGGGAATGCTCCATCAAGCGATCCTCCTTAAAATTTGGTCGGGGCGGACAGACTTGAACTGTCGACCTCTTGGTCCCGAACCAAGCGCTCTAGCCAAACTGAGCCACGCCCCGAAATTATCTTTTTTATTCTAAAATTTTGTAAGGCGCTCTAGCCTCCGCCGCAGGCGGATCAGCCTTCGGCTGAAAACCGAGCCACGCCCCGTATTGCCTAATAAATTATTTTGAATTTTCAAGCGCTGACTTTGCGAACTTCGCAAGCATGTCGCACTCAATATTTACCGTATCTGAAATATTTTTTACCTTTAACGTAGTATTGTTCAACGTATGCGGGATAATACCGACGGTAAAACTACCTGCATTTTTTTCTATTACGGTCAAACTTATCCCGTCGACCGCCACTGAACCCTTAGCTACGATAAACGGCGTAAATTCAGCGGGTATACCAATTTCAAAAATAGTGCCTTCACTAGTTTGGCTTT
Organism: Candidatus Omnitrophota bacterium; assembly: GCA_028717645.1. GTDB lineage: Bacteria > Omnitrophota > Gorgyraeia > Gygaellales > JAMWDD01 > JAQUNK01. Next base: position 96,338 of record JAQUNK010000001.1, on the reverse strand, counting down.
TCTTCCGGATCACGCCTAAATAATCAACATGGCCGCTGATAAAATGCCCGCCGACCCTGTCATTGAATTTTAAAGCACGCTCTAAATTAACCGGCGCATTTATCTTTAGCTTGCCTAAATTGCTCTTTTTAAGCGTCTCAGGCATTACCTCAAAATCGATCAACGGGGATTTTTTCTCAATCACGGTAAGGCAGACACCATTGACCGAAATACTATCGCCTATTTTGGTGTCTTCCAGTATTTTCTCACAATCAACTTCCAATAATGAGAAAGTGGCCCTTCTGGAAAAGCTTTTTACCTTCCCTAGCTCTTCAATGATTCCGGTAAACATATATGGCGCGTGTTTCTTGGGATTTGCGTAAGGCCTCTTCGGCGTATTCTAAAATTTTCTGCCATGAGCCTGCGTCTGCGTCCGGATAATTGACTATACCCAAACTGATGTTTACTTTCAAGGTGTTTTCTACGGCCTTTTTAAGTTTCTCGGCGTAGACCAATGCCCCTTTTTCTTTTGTCCCGGGAAGCAATGCGTAGATCTTCTCTTTTCCGCAATAAGCGACGAAGTCCTGTTTACGCGAATAATTTTTTATGATCAAGCTTACGCTTTTCAGGTCTGCATCAAAAGATACCGCCACTACAGAAAAAGGGTAACACCTGCGCATGGCCTGGTTAAATTCACTTTCCAGCCTTACTTCAAAGTATCTCTGTATATATAAGCCGGTCGAAGTATCGATAAGGGCCTTGTCCTTAAGCTGGATACCTTTGGCAAAACAGGAAAAATATTTATATAAAGCAACGCAGGCATAAGTAACCAGAATAACGCTGGCAGGAGCTAAATAGTCATGGAATCTAGCCCCGGCCCAAAGGGTATAAAAAGAAAGAAGGATGAACGCGTAAAGTAAGGCTGTGGCGATAACCAGGCCCTTGATCAAAGGATAACGGTATGTCGCGACGATCGTGATCAGGCCTAAGGCTATCAATAATAATATATTTGACTGCCAGGCATTATTTTGCAGGAATAGGAAACGGATAATAAGGAATAATACCGCTATAGCAATGGCTCTTAACATACTATTATTCTTAGACTTATACATAAATTTAAGTTTAACACTCTTTATTCTGTTTATCAAGCATTTGTTATGGGGAGTTTTCCGGCGGGTGAACTTAAAGGGACAGGAGGATTATTTATGATATTTAACGTAGCCTTCGATCAAAAAGTCATCACCTAATTTCTTAAAAAGGATATTTTCTATGAACGGCGCCCTGGTTAGCTCTCTTATGCCATTGCCTTCCACTGAACCAACCGCTCCTCTACCTCCGATGATCTTAGGGGCAAGAAAGAAAAATACCCTGTCTACCAGGCTCTCGTCAAACAAAGAACCGATCAAAGAACCACCACCCTCAACCAGAATATTGGTTATTTCCATTTTAGCCAATTTTTTCATCAGGTCGTAGAGGTTGATCTGCCCGTTCTTTTCTTTTACTTCCAGGATCGTTGCTTTTTCTGCCAGTATCAGGCGGTTATCGGTTTCCTGCCCGCTCTGGCTCTTTAAAGTAGCGATAATTACCTTTCCTGGGCCTTGAAAAATCTTGGCATTCTGCGGCGTACTTAGATGGCTGTCTACTATTATCCTTACCGGCTGATCTTTTACCTTCCGTGGAACGCGGCAGGTAAGTTCAGGATCATCCCTTAAAACAGTATTTACGCCCACCATTACTGCATCAAAATCCTGGCGCATCTTATTCGCGTAGGCCCTCGAGGCATCCGCGGTAACCCATTTGGATGAACCGGCGCGCGTGGCAATTTTACCGTCTAAGGACTCGGCTACTTTTACCGTGACAAAAGGTATTTTTTTAGTGATGTATTTTAAGAAAACTTCATTGATCTTTTTTAATTTCTCCTGCCGGAAACCGTATTCAACGCTAATGCCGCTTTTACGCAAGGCCTCGATGCCTTTACCGTTATTTATGGAGTTGGGGTCTTCCATGCCTACGACTACTTTCTTGACCCCGGCCTTAATGATCCTGTTCACGCAGGGCGGTGTCCTGCCGAAGTGCGTGCAAGGTTCAAGCGTAACAAATAATATCGAGCCCTGAGCGTTTTTACCTGCCTGATCCAAAGCAACAACTTCAGCATGAGGCAAGCCAGCAGCCTTATGATAACCCTTTCCTATGACCTTACCCTTCTTCAGCACCAAGGCTCCAACCAAAGGGTTAGGTGAAGTTTTGCCTTTTGCCCTTAAAGCAAGCTTTATAGCCAGATCCATATAATAGTTATTATCTCGTTTCAATTTTCGCCTTTTCTTCTTTCAATTTTTCTACTAATGCGTAGGGGATCTTGATAATGCCGATATTTATTTCCGGTTTCGATGCACCGTGGTAATCCGAACCACCGGTGATCAGGAGGCCGCGTTCTTTTGCTAATTTTTCGTAAAGCAGGGTTTTGTTTTTGGTATGTTCAGGATAGTAGACCTCAATGCCTCTTAAGCCGTACCCGATAAATTGCGTGATCAGCCCGTCGTTACCTAAGATATAGGGATGGGCCAACACCGGAATACCCCTGGCGCTTAAAATGATCTTGATCGCCTCTTCGGGCTTAAGCTTAAAACCACAGACATAAGCAGGAGAATTATCACCGATAAATCTTTGAAAGGCCTCTGAAATAGATTGCGCATAACCTTTTTTCACGATCGCCCGGGCCAGATGGAGCCTGCCGACATTATTTGTGCGGCATAATTTCAATACATCCTCGATCTGGATATCCACTTTTAGGCCTTTAAGTTTCTCGATCATCTCATGAAGGCGCGATTCCCTTATCTTCCTGATTGCGGCCAGCTTCTCGATGAATTGTTTGTCCTTATAGTCTATAAGATATCCTAGGATGTGCACTTCCGCATCATTGTATTCGCAGCTTAGCTCTATGCCGGGGATCAGCTCAATGCCTTCCTGAGCCGCTGCCTCCAGCGCCGGATTAATACCCTCAATGGTATCGTGGTCCGCCAGCGCGATACAATCCAGGCCCGCTTTTTTGGCCTCTCTGACGAGCTCTACGGGCTCGGATGTGCCGTCGGAATAATTGGTATGCAAGTGCAGGTCTGCGAATTTCATCAATTTTTACTGGATTTTATTTTATCGAGTATCCCGTTGACAAATTTTCCTGCTTCAAGCCCGGAATACTTTTTTGCCAGGTCAATGGCTTCGTTGATGGATACCTTAGGAGGGACATCTTCACAGTAGAGAAGTTCAAAACAGCCCAGGCGTAAAATATTCCTGTCTACTACGGCCATGCGCTTCAGCTGCCAATTCTGGGCATACTTGCTGATCTGGCTATCGATATCTGCGACATGCCCCATTACTCCCTTGACCAGCCGTTCGGTAAACTCCTTCATTTGGCCATCGGTCTTTTTTTCGGCATTCGACCAAAATTCACTCAAGGACTCTGTACAGCCGTCTTTGGTAATATCTATTTTATAGAGGATCTGCAAAGCAAATTCTCTGGCCTGGGTTCTTTTTCTCATTTTTAGATCAGATCTTGTCTACCAGATTTGCCATTTCAATCGCATTTAACGCGGCGTCCTTGCCTTTATTTCCGTCCTTTGTGCCGGCGCGTTCAATGGCCTGTTCAATGGTATCCGCGGTAATTACGCCGAAGACTACTGGTATGGCAGTATCCAAAGCTACTTTAGCCACACCCTTTGCCGCCTCGGAAGCGATATACTCGAAATGCGGAGTGGCACCCCTGATTATCGCACCCAAACAAATTATAGCATCGTATTTTTTTAACTTGGCGATACGCTGGGCGACCTGCGGGATCTCAAAAGCGCCGGGAACCCAGAACAAAGATATGTCTTTGTCGTTTGCACCGTGCCTGATTAAAGTATCCAGGCATCCGGATACCAGCTCCTTAGTGATAAAATCATTGAAACGCGAGATCACCACGCCGAATGATTTCCCTTTTGCGATCAATTCTCCCTCGATGCTTTTAACCATTTTCTTCCTCCTTCAATGAGCAGATGACTTACGGAATCCGCCGTAGGCGGAGACGCAAGCCATAGCTCGCTTGTTTGACTGTTAATGCGTCTTCATTTGATATTAATCTGGTGCCCTAATTTCTCTTTCTTCGTCTTTAAGTACTTGTAATTTTTCGGATTCGGCTCTATCTCCAGTGGCACGCGCTCGGTTACTTTTAGCCCAAAACCTTCCAAGCCCACGATCTTGCGCGGATTATTCGTAAGCAAACTGATATTTTTTATCCCCAGGTCCACGAGTATCTGAGCGCCTATCCCGTAATCACGCAGGTCCGGTTTAAAACCCAGGGCCTCATTCGCCTCGACCGTATCCAGGCCCTGCTCCTGAAGATTATAGGCGCGGATCTTATTTTCCAGGCCAATACCCCTTCCTTCATGGTTCATATAAAGGATAACGCCCCTGTGCGTTTCGCCGATCAGGCGCATGGCCTCTTTCAATTGCTTCCCGCAATCACAACGCAAAGACCCGAACACATCACCGGTAAGGCACTCGGAATGCACGCGTACCAGGACCGGCTCAGCATCAACGCCTAAATTTTCCATGCCGATAGAAAGTGCTAAGTGGCTCTGCCCAGTGATAGAATCACGGTAAATCATTAATTTAAACTCGCCGAATTCCGTAGGCAGGTTCGTCTCGGTAACTTTCTCGATGAGCTTTTCGTGCCTGCGGCGGTATTCGATCAGGTCAGCGATGGAGATCATCTTAAGGCCGTGTGCCAACGCAAATTTCTTCAACTCCGGTAAACGGGCCATAGAACCATCCTCATTCATGATCTCACAGATCACGCCTGCCGGATAAAGGCCGGATAATTTCATCAGATCTACACAGGCTTCGGTATGCCCGGCACGCACCAAGACTCCGCCGTCGGATGCCTGTAAAGGAAACAAGTGCCCAGGCCGGATGAGGTCTTCAGCCTTTGCTTGGGGGTCGATCAATACTTTTATCGTATGCGCCCGGTCATAAGCAGAAATACCCGTAGTGATCCCGGAGGCCGCATCGGTTGAGATCATCCAAGCAGTAGAATAGGCATCTTTTTTTAAAGTAGCGGAAGCTGCGTCATCCAACATCGGATGCAGCCCCAATTTATCCAGGCGCGCCTTTTCCATTGGTACACAGATGAGCCCGCGGGCGAATTTGGCCATAAAATTTATATCCTGCGGCTGGATATGCGTAGCGGACATGATCAGGTCGCCCTCGTTCTCGCGGTCAGCATCATCAACCACGATAACCATCCTGCCCTGCTTTAACTCTGCGATTATTTCTTCAATGGAATTAAACATAAGTGAGGACATAAGTTATGGAGCTCTTTTTTCTGAAGACATATAAGCGACATAACTTATGTGTCCGAACTTACCCCGCACCTTTCTAGTATTTGTTTTCAAAAAATAAAACATTTGAATAAATAAAAGGTGCGGGGTTTATTCGCAGACGGCCTTACGGCCTATGACTTACGCCTTAGACTTAATAAAAGGGCGTAAGTCATCTGCTCATTAAAAAAAAATCCCCGAAATAGACTTCGGGGACAGTTATCCTTTTTATCTTCTTCCATCTGGACTATACCATCGGCCCTGGAATCTCACCAGATCAGCCCCAGCTTATTGCCGGGGGTTGCGGGCTTTACCGCCGGTCGGGATTTACACCCTGCCCCGAAGATTATTTATATTATAACACCAAACGTGGCTTTGTCAACCCAATTTCACCACGTCTCCAGCCATAACCTTTTCGATAAAACCGGAGTCCTTGCGCACCAGGAGCCCGCCGTCCATGTCTATATCTATTGCCTCGCCCTCGATGTGCTCCTTCTGACAAGTTACCTTGATCCGCGAACCTAAGGTGCTGGAAAAGTGCCTCCATTTATCGATTATCGGATGGAAGCCCTGTTTTTTAAAAATTTGGTAATTTATTTCCAGCCTTTTTAATATTGCCTTCACTAGCGCCGCACGGCTGATCGTTTCTCCATTTTCTTCCTTAAGGGATGTGGCATGCGGTAGGGCTTGAGTTTTATCCGTATTCACATTAATGCCGATACCGATAACAATGAAGCGCACTTCATCGGTTTCTGCGCTTAATTCAGTCAATATCCCGCCGAGTTTTTTCTCATTAATGAGAATATCATTGGGCCACTTGATATTAACATCCAGGCGGCTTACCTCTTTTATCGCTTCGCAAACCGCTACGGCGCTCAGCAGCGTTAAACGGGGTGTTTCCTGGGGCAATAATTTCGGCCGCAGGATCAAAGAAAAATAAATTCCTTTGTATTTGGGCGAAAGCCAATGGCGAGCGAGCCTGCCGCGGCCCTTGGTCTGCGTTTCGGCGATAATTACCGTGCCTTCTAGGGCACCCTTTAATCCCGCCTCCATAGCTGCGTCCATGGTCGAGCCGATAGTGTCATAATAATAGATCTTTTTGCCGAATGATTTTGTCTCCAGGCCGAAAGAAATTTCCTGGGGAAGAAGCTTATCCGGGCAGGCAGTGAGATGATACCCCAGATGCGGTACAGCGACGATCTCGTAGCCGGAAAGCCGCAACTCCTGGATATGTTTCCAGACGGCAGCGCGGCTTACCTTCAGATGCCGGCTCAATTCTTCGCCTGAAATATAACTGTCGGTCTTTTTTAGATACTCTAAGATCCTATCACGCATTATTTCTTTTCGTAAAGCGGAGACATCTTACGCAGGTTTTCTACAATTTGCGGAAAGTTATTTAGAAAATAATCTATTTCACTATCTGTATTGTATCTGCCTAAGGTAATGCGCACCGAACCGTGGGCCAATTCATGGGTCAGGCCCGTGGCCAGAAGCACATGCGACGGCTCAAGCGAACCGGAAGTACAGGCTGAACCGGTAGATACCGCCACGCCAAGCATATCCAAATGCAGGATCATGGACTCGCCTTCGACGTACTTGATCGAGAAATTGACATTATTCGGCAGCCGCGAGGTCGGATGGCCATTGAGCAATACATCAGGGATCCTGGCGGGGATCTCTTTGATCAACCTATCCCGCCATTTGCTCTGTAAAGCCGTTTCCTCACTCATCTTTAATTTGCAGATCTCGATCGCCTTGCCCAAGCCGACAATACCGGGAGTATTCTGCGTAGAAGCGCGCCTGCCTTTTTCCTGGTCGCCGCCATGCAAGAACCGGTTTATGCGCGTGCCTTTCCTGACATAAAGCGCACCTACTCCTTTTGGCCCGTAAAATTTATGCGCAGAAAGCGAAAGTAGATCTACGCCGAGATCATTCACGTTAACCGGAATATGGCCTATGGTCTGGACTGCGTCGGTATGGAAAGCGATCCCCTTTTCCTTGGCGATCTTTCCTATTTCCGCGATCGGCTGGATCGTACCGATTTCATTATTTGCATGCATTACGGAAATAAGGATGGTTTTATCCGTAATTGCCTTCCTGATATCATCAGGATTGACCATGCCGTATTTATCCACACCCACCAAGGTAACCTTAAAATCGTGCTTTTCCATGAATTTCGCTACCTCGGTGATCGCATGATGCTCGATGGCACTGGTAATAATGTGGTTTCCTTTTGCCTTCAGGGCATAAGCCACGCCTTCCAGGGCAAAATTGTCCGATTCTGTCCCGCCGGAAGTAAAAATAATTTCATCCGGGCTAGCGCCAATAAAATTAGCCAGGATCTCGCGCGCGTCTTCAATACCTTTTTTTGCCTCCTGCCCAAAAGAATGGATACTGGAAGGATTGCCGAACTTTTCGGTAAAATACGGCTGCATTGCTTTTAGAACTTCCGGATCCGTAGGTGCAGTGGCGGCATAATCAAAATATATACGCTTCATTTTAACCTCACTTTATAATGTATTGCTTTAAATTATTGGACAAATTCGAAATTCTAATATCGAAACCCGAAACAAATTCGAAATTCTAATTTTCCAAATTCTAAACATTTTAGTTTGGACCATTGAGATTTTGGATTTGTGATTTGCTTAGGATTTAGGATTTCGTGCTTCGAATTTTATACCCTCGTTCATACTGCCGGTTCTGTAGCCTTCTAAATCCACGGTAATATATTTATAGCCTATTTTCTTGATTTTGGCCAAGTTCTCTGGCCTCAACTTTGAAATCAAAAAAGGAACTTTGCCTTTTTCCACTTCTATCTTCGCGGTACTGTCATAATTACGTACCCTGACCTGCGAAAAGCCCAGGGATCTTATGATCTTTTCTGCTTTCTCAACGCGGCGCAGACCATCCCGGGTTATCCTCATCCCATAAGGGAACCTGGATGCCAGGCATGCTTTTGACGGCATATCCCAGGTAGGAAGTTTGAATTTTTTGCTTAATTGCCGGACGTCTTCTTTAGTAAAGCCTGCTTCTTTTAATGGCGAACGAATGCCTAATTCTTTTTTGGCTTTGTCTCCGGGACGAAAATCAAAACTATCCGAAGCCTGCGTTGCATCCAAAACATATTCTATTTTTTCATCCCGGGCGATCTCTTTGAGCCTGGAAAAAAGTTCGCGCTTGCAATAATAACAGCGGTTAACCGGGTTATTGCTGAATTTCGGATTATGTAATTCGCTCGTCTCGATAATCAAATGCCTAACCCTGAATTTATCGGCCAGGCGCCTGGCAAGTTTTAATTCATCACTGGGATAAGTCTCGGAATTCGCAGTTACAGCCAATACTCTTTCTTTTCTTAAACAATCACAAACAACCTTGAGTAAAAAGGTACTGTCTACTCCGCCGGAATAAGCAACCAACGCAGAATCTATACGGCCTAAAATATTTTTTAATTTGGCTAATTTTTCTTCCATTGAATTGTTAGAATTGTTTGAATCTATTCGTGATCGGCATGCGGCGGTCACGGCCAAAGGCCTTGGGCGTAATCTTGATCCCCGGAGCGGACTGCCGGCGTTTATATTCATTTTTATCAACCATCTCAATGGTCAGTTTTACGACCTCTCTATCAAAACCTGAAGCGACGATCTTGTCCAAAGACTTCTCATCCTCAATATAAGCCTTTAATATCGGGTCTAGGACCTCATAGGGCGGAAGCGTATCCTGGTCCTTTTGATTCTCCCTTAGTTCCGCGGTCGGCGCTTTGCTAAAAACCCTTTCAGGGATTATCGGGCGGGAAAGAGAATTTCTATACCTGGCTAATTCATAGACCAATGTCTTGGGTACGTCCTTGATCGGCGCAAAGCCTCCTGCGGCATCACCGTATAAAGTAGTATACCCGACACTGATTTCGCTTTTATTTCCAGTGGTCAGAACCAACCAGCCGAATTTGTTAGAAAGCGCCATCAAGATATTCCCTCTGATACGCGCCTGCACATTTTCTTCGGCAATGCCCCTGGTAGTACCTTGGAACTGCGGCGCTAACCCTTCCAGATATTTTAAGAAAATATCCTGGATAGAGATCGTGTGGATATTGATCCCTAAATTATTCGCCACGGCCAGCGCGTCTTCCTTACTTTCTCCTGAGGTAAATTGGGACGGCATAAATACACCAATGACATTTTCTTTGCCTAACGCATCCATAGCTAATGCCGAGACTAAAGCAGAGTCGATGCCGCCGCTTAAACCTAAAACCACTTTCTTAAAACTGTTCTTTAACACATAATCTCGCAGTCCCAAAACTAATGCCTTATAAATTTCCTCAGCTGGGTCGAGCTTGGCACTTTCTTTAATCGTCAACGGCTCTTTAACAGCTTCTATGACCGATCTCTTTACCGGAATCCTGACTAATTTTTTATGATTCACTTTTTTCTTAGGTAAACTTTTAGGGTCGATATCATAAAGGCATAAATCCTCTGCAAATGCTTTCCCCTGGACCAATGTTTTCCCCTTCGTATCGATCAGGATGCTTCTGCCGTCAAAGATCAATTCATCCTGCCCGCCGACTAAGTTCGTATAGGCGATATAGACTTTGTTCTCTTTAGCTTGCTCTTTTAGGGTATCCATACGTAAGTCCATCTTGCCCTGATGAAAGGGCGAGGCGTTAATGGCAAAAATTATTGAGCTGCCTGCCTTTGCCTGCTCCGGTATCGGCCCACCCTCCCAGATATCTTCGCAGATATCCAGGCCGATCTTTACGCCGCCAAAATCATAAATTTTAAAATCCGCCCCGGATGAAAAATAACGCTTTTCATCAAACACGCCATAATTAGGCAAGTGCATTTTTCTATAAACCCCGCAGAGTCGCCTGTTATAGATGAATGCGGCGCTATTATAAATTTTACCCTTCTCTTCTTCGACAAAACCAACCACCACACCGATATCTTTGCTAAAATCCCGGATCAAATCCAGATAATGTTTATTTTCCCTCAAGAAATCTTTTTTGTAGATGAGGTCTTCAGGAGGATAACCCGGTATGGCTAATTCAGGGAATATTACGATATCGCACTGCGCGGCCTTAGCCTTATTGATAAAGTTATAGATCTTGTCCGTATTATACTTAAAATCGCCCAACCAGCTGTTGATCTGGGCCATAGCGATGCGTAAAATCATTCCGTCTCCTTCATAATTTAACCTATATTATAACCTCGGCCGGATAAGTCTTGCAAGAAATATTAATATGCACGGGTCAGGGGCGGGTGGCTTGGGCTGATTTCGAGCGGCGTGTTTTGATTAGCTTTTAGAGGCCGAGGTCAGCCGGTGCGCGGCCAAGGGAATAGAGTAATTTTATTGCAGAATTGATTCTTTGGACAACGTCTTCTGCGACACCTGCCCGATCCGGGTAGATATCGTAGAGCCGCTGGTATTGGGCAGGAGTCAAATTTACCATCAGCGAATTGCCTCCAGATAAAAGCCCGAACTTCATCCCATTCTCTTTATCCAGTGTCTCCATGGCCGTGGTCACCAGGATCTTTGCCTCTGGGTAGCTTAGGCGGGTATTGGCAATTACGCTTAAAACGCGGTCTAGCCCAGGCGCAGAATTTTTACCTAAGGGTGTGCCCGGATGTGGGATGAACGGGCCAAAGGAAAACATATCCGTACCGAGGCTAGCGGTAAGCTTGATATCATTTTGGATATCTTCATCTGTCTGGCCGGGTGTGCCGATCAGGAATCCGGTCATGGTCAGATAACCCATTTCACGTAATTCTTTAAGCAATTCCACACGCTCCGCTAGTTTGTGAGCCGGCCGCATCTTCTCATACAAAGCCGGATTGCTTGTTTCAAAACGCAGGAGCGCTCCGCGTGCCCCAGCATCATAAAGTTTCTGATATGTTTTTATGCCCCTTTCTCCGATGCTTAGAACCAAGAGGACCGCGGCTTTTTCCCTTATTTTTTTGACTATCTCCACAAGCTTATCGTCATCATACCAGGTATCTTCGCCGGATTGTAGCACCAGCGCCTTAAAACCTAAAGTTTTTACCGCATCCACCGCCGTCTTTACTATCTCCTCTGGTTCCATGCGGTAGCGCTTAAGCACGGTATTGCTTTTTCTTATCCCGCAATAAAGGCAATCCGAACGGCAATAATTGGAAAATTCAATGATCCCGTGGATACAACAGGCATTGCCCAGATATTTATTGCGGATATAGTTTGCCCGCTGATAAAGCGTCTTGGGGTTTTGCGAAAGCTTAAGGTCCGCCTCTTGGAGTTTAACAAAGAGCTCCTTCCAGCTTTCCAGAACCGGCAGCGCCTCTCGTTCAGAGATCTTCTGCACCACAAAGCCGCCCTGCGCATAAACATAGTCGCCTAATTTTAGCGTGAAAAAATCATTTTTTGCTTTCTTATCTTCGCCAAAATAGTCGACCGAAACGATGTTTTCTTTGATCGCGATAACTTTACCGGGAATAGAATAACACATTTTAAAATAAGGTTAGATTCGCTTAGGATTGGATCACTGCCTCGCGCCGGCACTTGGGACAAAGCACTTTTATCCTGTCGGCGCGTGAAAATTCCTGCGCAGATGGTTTAGAAGATTTGCTTTCCTCAGATACTCCAAGGTTCTCTAAATAGAAAAGCATTAAAGAAGCGTTTGAAAATACCAGCGGACCAACCTTTTTGGCCACCCATAAAATATGGTCGCGCGGCACGATCCTTTCACCACAGCAAGTGCAAACTACGAATTCTTTTTCTATTTCCTGCTTAAGGTCTTCCCTCTTCTCAGTAGTAGCCAGATCGAATTCGTTTGAAAGCATAATACCTTTCTCCGTAATGCAATTTGCCTGGCATTGCCCGCAGAAAACGCACATATCCCAATGTACGGTCAGGATCCTCTTTGTTCCGATATCCTGCATTTCAATGGCTTTGGCCGGACAGACCTGAAAACAGGCGCCACAACCTACGCAATCCTCTTCATGGTATTCGGGCCTGCCCCTGAACCGCGGGAAAGGTTTATGCGCCTTTAAGGGGAACTTGGACGTATATGGCCCCTTGATCAGGGCCTTGATCGCTTCTTTTAATTCACGTAATTTAGGATATCTCAAGATTGTGTCCTCACTTATTTTCAGCGTAATCGTCGCAAACAGATTTTTCCCAAAGCCTTGCCGCAGACTTATATGCGCCTCGCGCCAGTGCATGCGCTGCTACGGGTGCAGTAAGCAACAAAAATACCGCGGTTAAAAACGCCTTGACGCCCGTGGGGCTCACCCCTCTGATAATAAAAGTACCGAGAAGAATGCTTACAGTGCCTAAAACAGCGCATTTGGTACTGGACTGCAAACGGCTGTAGACATCGGGAAAACGAATAAGCCCGATACAGCCGATAACATCGAATACCAACCCTATAATAATAAATACGGTGCCGATAATATTATTCATCGAACCCCCTTCCCTCTAAATACTTGGCAAAGGCGAGGGCCCCCACGAAGCTCTGCAGCGCCCAGGCAATGGCAATATCCAGATACCAATCCCTGCCCGTGGGAATACTTAATATGGCGCAGAAACCGACAATAAAGATCCCCAAAGTATTGATGACCACCGCCCTGTCCGCAGAGGTCGGCCCGATAATTATCCTAATAATACAGATCAGGAAACAAAGCATGAAGATGAAAAAACAGTGCGCCAAAAAAGGCGACTGCCAATTCAATAGCGACGGTAACGGGTAAAGGCTCACCAATAATAACGCCGCTAATAGTAAGATCATGCCCAGGAAATAACGTAGGGTCTTCATCATTCAAAAATCCTCTCTAGAACTTTTTCAAACTTATTTACGATCAATTGCGCTGATTCTCCAGTATCTTGAGATTTGACATCAAGTGAGTGGACATAAAGAAATCTTCTTTCCTGGTCAACATCTACACAGAGTGTGCCCGAGGCAAGTGTAAGACAATTTCCCAAAAAGGTGATGCCTATCTCCGATTTCAAATCTGTCTTTACCTTAACAATACCGGGATGAATAGGTAATTTTGGGTTAAGAACCCTTATTGCCACATTGATATTTGCCTTTAAACACTCCCCGAGGAACAAAAATACGAAATAGAAAAACCATAAATACCTGTTTATCTGGCCAAAATGTTCCAGCCTCGGCGTAAATAGATCACTAGTAATAAAGGTAATGAATCCCGCAACGGCGATACCTACTATCGCGTGCTCAGGGTCGAACGGCCAGGTTAAGCACATCCAAAGGATATACCAGATAATAAATAAAGTAATTTTGTTTTTCATTATCTTAGAGCAGCCCCCATAACAGCGGCCGCATAATTAGTACCGCCCAATAAAACATCCGAGGCCCTGTCCAAAAATGGCCTTAAGGCAGGAAGAAGCAGAAAACCTGCCAAAATACAGATGGCAGCGAGGCAAATCATAGAAAACCTCATCAGGTAAGGAACTTCTGCTATCTGCTTAAATTTATCTTTCAGCTCGCCTAAAAAGACGAACTTTTGCAATTTCATAAAATAGATCAAGGTTAAAATGCTCCCTATTACCGCGCATAAGCCGTATCCGATATGGCCCTTTTGGATACAAGCAAAAATAATGATCAGCTTACTGAAAAATCCACTGAATGGCGGTATGCCGGAAATGGACATCGAGGCGATAAAATTGGTCTTGGTAGTCACAGGCATTACTTTGTTTAACCCCCCTGTTTCTCTTAGGTCTCGGGTGCTGGCGGCATAGTCTACTGCTCCGGAATTTAAAAAAAGCAGTGATTTAAACACCGAATGGTTGAATAAATGGAATAACGCGCCGAATATTCCCAACGGCGTGCCCAAGCCAAGGCCTAAAACAATATAGCCGACCTGGCTAATGGTAGAATAAGCCAATAATCTTTTGAAATCCCACTGCGAAAAAGCCAGTATCGCGCCTGTAATTATAGAAAGCGAGCCTAAAAACATCAGTATGCTCAACTGGGCCTGGGTTATCCCTAAGACATTGAAGAAGATTCTCATCATCGCATAAATACCCAACGTCTTGATCAACACGCCAGAAAGCATAGCGGAAATTGAAGCGGGCGCCGATGAATGTGCGTCGGGAAGCCAACCGTGGAAAGGGACCATTGCCGCTTTCAAACTAAAACCCGCCAGAAATAGAACGCTTACGAAAGGCAGGAGCCAGATGCTTAATTTAGAATTCAATACCGAAGCCATGTGCGCCATATTCAGTGTCGAGGCAAAACCATAGAGAAAAACGATCCCGAGAAATATGAAACTGGAAGCAACTGTACCCATGATCGTATATTTGAACGAAGCTTCGAGTTCCTCTGCTTGCGTGCCAAAGGCAACCAGCGCGTAACTGGCAATTGAAGCGATCTCCAAAAATACGAAAAGATTGAATATATCCCCGGTAACGATTACGCCATTTAAGCCAGAAACCATCAAAGCAAATAAGGTGAAGAATTTCGGCTTATCCGTATATTTTTCCATATAGCTTAAGGAATATACGGCCACGAAGAAAGCGATCAAATTGACGACTATGAGCATAAAACTGCTTAATCCGTCCAAGACCATGGATATCCCAAAAGGCGGAAGCCATCCGCCGACATTGTAAACTAAGGTCTTTAACGGAGTGTGCCTAAGCAATATCTGCGAATACAAAGAAAAAGCCAGGAGCAAACTGCTGCTTGCGACAATTATCTTCTCGGAAAAGTTTTTTATTGTTTTACCGAGCAGCGCGATCAAAAAAGCCGTCAAAAGCGGAATGATCACAAATAAAGGAATGATATTTACGTCTTTCATCTAACCCTTCAGCCTCTTTATCTTGGTAATATCGAACGTGCCGTATTTTTCGTAGATCCTGATGGCGATGGAAATAACCAAAGCGAGGATCCCCAGACTGATTACGATCGAAGTAAGCGCCATGGCCTGTGGCAACGGGTCAACCATGCTTAAGATATCCTGGGTTTCTGCCTCGATAGCCGCCCGGCCGTGGAAGCGATAGCCTAAAAGAACAAGAAATAAATTTATGGAATAGCCCATAATAGCCAAGCCGATGATAATTTTTACTAAATTACGCTTGCGCAGCACTCCGTAAATGCCTATGCAAAACAATATCATGCACAATATATAGAGGCTCATTTAATTACCTTTCCCTCTTTGTCTTTTCCAAAATTACTAAAGCCAGGAATATGGCAAATAATCCTATGCCTACTTTTATCCCGATAGAAATATTGCTTAAAATAATCGTGCCTGCGCTAAATAATTTAAAAGGTGTTCCCGTAGATAATATATTCAAGAAGAATGAACCGCCCAGAAAACCTAAAATAGCGATGAATAAAAACATCAGCGCGCCGATACTTTCCAGGTTAGAGGCAAGATTCCTGGAAATTTTTGCCACAGCCACGTCTTCTCCGAAAGCAAGCATCATCAGCACAAAGGACAAGGCCACGATCACCCCTCCGGAAAAACCACCACCCGGAGAAAGATGCCCGTGCAAAACAATATATATGCCGAAAAGCAAAACTAAACCCACGATCAAGCGGGTGATCGTCTTGACTATCAGGCTCATACCTGTCTTTGGTTTATTTTCCATCTAATCTTTCTTCTTCCCTGGGCTGCGTAAAACCGCCACTATCCCGATGATAGAAGTAAATAAGACTGCCGCCTCACCGAGCGTATCGTAGGCGCGGAAATTCAGGACCACCGCAGTCACTAGATTCACCGCTCCGGTCTCGGTCTTGCCTTTTTCCAGGTATTCTCTCACTACGGCCATTATCGGCTCGCCGAAAACAGGCAGTTCTCTTAAGGCAAGCATGACAAAATAAAGGAACACGCAAATAAAGACTACCGTGGAAATGGTATTAAAGATCCAGCGGCCTTCTATGGCCAGAGGTAAGTCCCGCTTGATCGTTGCCCTGATCAGGATAATCAAACACAAAATCTCAACCACCAGTTGCGTAATAGCCAAGTCCGGTGCCTTAAGGATAAGAAAAGCCAAGCAGAGGGCAAAGCTCACCACCCCCAGCACGATCACGCTCGACAATAAGTCTCTAGCCTCCAAAGCCACTATTGCGCCGATAATCATGAATATCAAAAGAATATGTACTTCCATCTTAACCCTTCATCAGAATAAGGAATAAACCGATCATTCCCAAAAGCGCCCAGATCAGATACGAAGGCAGTACTCCGTTATGCAGATATTGCAGGAACCTGCCTGCGCCGGACAAAACCTTCTTGACCTGTTCGTAGATATCATAAACTCCTGATTCGGCCTTCTGATAAATCCCTTTTAATATGCCGTATTCTTTTATCGTGTTATAAAATTCTATTCCGGTGATCCGGTGTTTATCCAGGTCTTCCGGTTCACAACCCATAAAGGCCGCATCCTGCCGGATGAAAGACCCCAGGCCTCTTGATCTAAATATAAATAATCCTAAAACAAGTCCTGAAGCAATCAATAAAGTAGATAACCCGGCAAACCACGTCCCGATAAAATCTACTCCCGGCACAGCGGGAAAAATAAAAACCCTGAGCGGGATTTGATAAGCGAATACACCGAATACAACGCAGATAACCGCTAATATCAAGGGCGGCAGCCACATGGAGAATGGCACCTCATCTTTATGCCCTCCTTGCAACGAGCGCCGGATGAGCGCATTGTTCGGTTGGCCAAGAAATGCCGCATGAATTAGCTTCATAAAACTGGCCAGGGTAAGCCCTGAGCCGAACATAGCCGCTGCCAGGCACAAGATATTTATCGCCTGTATCCTGTAATCCGCACTCTGTAATTGGGTAACCAGGCCCTGATAGATCATCCATTTAGAGAAGAAACCATTAAAAGGCGGTACGCCGGATATGGAAAAGCTGGCTACCAGACAGGAAATATAAGTAACCGGCATCAATTTAGCCAATCCCCCTAATTCATCAAGTTCGGACGTTTTCGCGCGGTATTCAATGTTACCCGCGGTAAAGAACAAACAGGATTTGTATACGGCATGGTTCAGCATATGGAATATCCCGCCGGCGATACCAATGGGATTTCCCGTACCAATACCTAAAACCATATAACCGACCTGTGAAACCGCGTGATAACCCAAAAGCCTTTTTAAATTATGCTGTACCAAAGCCATCATTACCGCCGTGATTATGGTCACTGCACCAATAACCATAAGGAAAGTATTCATTGCCGTATTCATCGTGAACAGGTCCAGATTCAGGCGGGCTAATAAATAGATCCCCAATAATTTATCCAAAGATGCAGGCAGAAAGGCGGCTACCGGAGCAGGCGCTGACTTAGCAGCGTCGGGTATCCAAGTATGTAGCGGTATTGCCCCTGCTTTCGCAAAACAAGCCAGGGCGATACAGATATAGGAAATAACCGCCAGGCTACTGTTAAACTCCAGCCTTATTGCGTCCAGATAAAAGGTGTCGGTGAGAAAATAAATTATAGCCACACCCAAAAGCATCAAGGCGTCTGACCCGCCTACGATGATCAAGGTCTTTTTGGCCGCATCGGTCGAGCCCTGGCCCATGCTAACCAATAGATACAATGTCAGGCCCAGAAATCCCCAGAAAACCAGAAGCAGGATAAGATTGTTCGCCAGGACCACCCCGATTGAGGCGAAAGCAGTCAGGATAATATAGGTATAATATTGCAGCCGCTTTTCTTTTATGAATTTCAAAGAATAAATTATTGTGAGGGCAGAGAACAACGCTATGGCCAGAACCACAAAACTGTTCAGGGCGTCCAATCTCAGTAATGGATAAAAGCGGCTAGTGGTCATTGCTTAAGCGCCTTTTTAATTTTTTCCGTCTTTTCCTGGGACAATCTTACCAGGTCCAAGCCATCCATGATCTTGCCGTTGGTCTTCTTGTCTACAACCATCACCCTCTCTGTACAGCAGTAGCAAGGGTCAACCGCAGCCAGGGTGATCGTCGTATCGGAAATCGTCTGGCCCACTGCAGCCACTTTGTTAGTTGCCACATTCATATAACTGGGCGCTCTGATCTTATGCCGCAGGGGCCGGTTGGTCCCGTCGCTTTTTACATAATGGAAACATTCGCCCCTCGGCGCCTCAACTCTACCGATACCTTCCCCGGGAGGGATATCTTTGACATTGGCATCGATCTCGCCCTTCGGCATCCTGTCCAGGCACTGACGGATGATACCTACTGATTCATACATCTCCAATATGCGCACTACTGTTTTAGAAAATATATCGCCGTCTTTTTCTACGATCACGTTCCAATCTACTTTATCATACGCACCATAAGGATCGTCCCTACGAATATCTATATCCACTCCCGACGCCCGGGCAGTCGGCCCTACCGCGCACCATTCAATAGCCTGCTTCCTGGTAAGCACGCCCACGCCCTTAAGCCGCGCCTGGATCACCGGGTCATCCATCACCGCACCCTTAAACATATCTAACGCCGGGACCAACTCATCAAGGGTCTTTTTTAACACCGGTACATCTTCATCTTTGATATCACGCCTGACACCGCCTATCTTCATCATTCCGTAATGCTGGCGGTTACCGGTGATCATTTCAAAACAATCCAACACCGGCTCGCGATAACGCCATGACCACATCCAGACGGTATTGTAACCGATAAAGTGCCCGGCCAGGCCCAGCCATAATAAATGACTATGCAATCTTTCCAACTCCGCGATGATCGTGCGGATGTAGAGCGCCCTTTCCGGCACCTCCATCTTACCTATATTCTCTACAGCATTGACATAAGCAAAAGGATGCGAATTCGAACAGATCCCGCAGATGCGCTCGACCAAAAAGGCCACCTGGTCGTAATGTTTGTGCTCAGCCAGCTCTTCGATGCCACGGTGCATATAACCCAGGACGATATCTATATCCACGACCTTCTCTCCCTCTACAAAAAGCCGGAAAAATTCCGGTTCTTCTTGCAGCGGGTGATACGGCCCTATGGGTATAATTACTTTTTTTGACATTATTTAGACCCCTCTTTAAGGTCGTGGCGCAAAGGATAGTCTCCCTTTGGCCATTCATCGATCAAAAGCAGGTGCTTTAAATTAGGATGCCCGATAAAATTTATCCCCAGAAGTTCCCACATCTCCCGCTCTATCCATTCAGCGCCAACAAATAACGGGGCGATAGAATCTATTTCTGGTTTTTTCTTATCTTTTAATAACGTCCGTCCGGAAACGATCAGGCCGGCCTTGTCATAACCAAAATGGTACAGGATCTCAATGCCTTCCGGCGTATCGCAGCCAGTGGCAATAATAAACCTGAAACCCAGGTCCTTGAACAAGGCATTCGCCACATGCTTAATATCCTTGGGGTCCATTTTAAAATAAACCCGTCTTGGCGTATGTTCGTACCAATCAAAGGCCTTATTGGCTAACTTTTCTTTTACTCTTTCTAGGACAAGCATTATTTCTTCTCTTTTGCTTTAAGTTTATTAATCAGCTTTACGATCCCCGCGATCATCGCCTCCGGCTTCGGCGGGCAGCCCGGGATATAGACATCGACCGGCACCACTTCATCCACCGGGCAAGGGCTATTGTAGGATTCCTTGAACATAATCCTACCGCAGGCGCAATTTCCTATGGCCACCACCAGACACGGTTTGGAGACCTGGCTGTATAATTTCTTCAGCCTTTCTTTAGTTTTATAATTAGGCACACCAGTGACCACAAGCACATCCGCATGCCTAACGCTTCCCACTAGGGTCATCCCGAATCTTTCAATATCATGGCGCGGAGTAAAAAGATCCAACACTTCGATATCACAGTTATTGCACGGTGAAGTAGCAGCATGGAAAACCCAGAGAGATTTAGTTAAAGCTTTTATTTTCAGGCTCATTTTATAATCCGAATAAAGTCAATCCCAATGCCAATACCGCTAGTACAGCCATCGGCCCCCAGAAAAATCTTAATGTCTGGTCGATACGCAAACGCGGGTTGGTATTTTTGATCAGGATGATCGACACTAAGATCAAAATATATTTACCAATCAGGAATATCGGGCTGATATCCTTGCCCATAAATAAAACGATCAAAAATACCGGCAACGCATAAAGCAATATCGCCTTGGTTAATTTAAACATCGCCAAAGGCAAGCCCGAATACTCGATCAAAGTACCGGCCATAAGTTCCTGCTCCGCCTCAGAAGCATCAAAAGGCACAAAACATAGCTTTGCCTGTATCGAGAATAAAACCACGATAAAAGCCAGGGCCCCGGAAAAAGAAGCGATGTTAGATCCGGCAAAGGCCTGGTGGTTCAGAATGCTTCCTATCCGGATGCTCCCTCCGGATTTTACGATGATCGCGATAATCGAAAGGATAAAAGGTAATTCGTAAGCCAGGACCGCCTTGATCTCACGCGATGCGCCGATAGAAGCCAGTGGATTCTCGGAAGAAGATGCACCAATGATCATGGCTATCGCCGGCATAACCAACAAATAAACGATCACAATGAGGTCACCGCTAAAACCCGAAGCGTAGATATTTAAACTCCTGCCCAATATGGTAGACATCAAGACCACGCTTAAGAGCCCTAAGAATGGCGCGAATAAAAAGGTAAGCCTCGCGCCCTCAGGTATAATGATCTCTTTATGCAATAACTTTACGATATCCATGAAATTCTGATACCACGGCGGGCCTACGCGATATTGGATACGCGCAGTGACCTTTCTGTCCACCCAACCGGCGAATAAACCTATGCATGCACTGAATAAAAACCCCGGGAATATGAGATAACTAAGCAATAATTTCATTTCTTCTTCGGTTTAGGCGGCTGCAGGTCTTCCCTTGACCACTTCAAACTATGCACAGCCAAGTGTTCGCCCACGAAATAAATATTTTGTTCCAGGCTTTCTTCTACGTCTTTTACTTCAACAGCGTGCTCGGGGCAACTGGCGATACAGGCCGGAAATTTATCTGACCGGCCGATACAAAAATCGCATTTTGAGTCCAGATAAGGAATAAAGTCCTGAAAAATTATCCCGAACGGGCAAGCCACAGAGCAGGATTTACAGCTGGTACAGCGCATTTTATAGCGTTTGATGTGCCCATCGCTGGCACGCTCTAATGCATCATGATAACAGGCATTGACGCACGGCGCCTGTTCGCAATGCCGGCAGATAGTGGCAAAAGTCGCGTATTCGCGTAAAGACGCAATGCCGTTATTCTGCGGATGATAAAAATAATCGCAACAGACCGAACATTCATCGCATTTGCTGCAAAGTTCAAGATCCACAAATAATCTCTTCATCTCTATATTAATCCCAGATATCGTGCATATTTTTTATGTCTTCGTAAGCGAACACCGGGCCATCCTTACAAACATAAAATTTACCCAATCGGCAATGCCCGCATTTACCCAGCCCGCAAGACATGTTCTTTTCCATGGATAAATAAATATCCTGCGGCTTAAACCCCAGCTCAAGCAATTTTAGCGTCACGAATTTCATCATGATCGGCGGGCCGCAAACCACCCCCACTGCTTTTTTCAGGTCCAACGGCAAGTCGTTTAATATCGTCGTAACCAGCCCCACATTGCCCTTCCAGGCAGGATCTCCCATATCGACGGTAGTCATGATATCTACTTTTTTCTTTTTTGACCACTCGGGAATAATATCTTTATAGACAATATCATTGGAAGTGCGCGAACCATAGCGTAAAATTATTTTATTATATTTATCTATATCGGCAAAAAGCGCGTATAAGAATGACCGTAATGGAGCTAGCCCCACGCCGCCACCAACTATAAGAATATCCTTACCCTTAAATTTATCCAAGGGGTATCCCTTGCCGTAAGGCCCGCGTATGCCGACTACATCGCCCTTCTTCATATTATGCAACACTGCCGTGACCTTACCCGCTTTCATAATGGTCACTTCTAATTTTTCCGCTATCGCAGGGTCAGACGAAGGCGTAAAGGGCGCCTCTCCGAAGCCCGGAACGGTAAGCTCGATAAATTGCCCGGTACGGAATGAGAATGGAGATTTCGGCTTAAAGACAAAAGTCTTTATTGCGGCTGTTTCCTGCCGGACGTCTTCAATAACCGCCTCAATGGGCTGATAGATGTTTTTCTTCATATAATTTTCTTAGAATATAACGGATGTCGATTTTTCCCGGACAAACATCAATACATCTTCCGCAGCCACAGCAGGCCTGGAAGCCGATGTTTGTGATGAAAAAATCGAATTTCTTAAGGTAGCGGTTGCGTAGCCGCATATAACGCATTTTTAAAGGGTTTGCCCCTCCGGCGACGCGGGTAAAATTCTTATAAAGGCAGCCATCCCAACTTCTTACTCTCTGGTTACCCGTACCTATCGGTTCATCACTTAAAAGAAAACAGTGGCAGGTATCGCACATAAAAACGCAGCCGCCGCATTCAACGCAAGTCTGCAT
The DNA here is from genome assembly GCA_028717645.1 of Candidatus Omnitrophota bacterium. Classification (GTDB taxonomy): domain Bacteria; phylum Omnitrophota; class Gorgyraeia; order Gygaellales; family JAMWDD01; genus JAQUNK01. The sequence continues at coordinate 73,629 of JAQUNK010000001.1, read as the reverse complement.
TTGCTCTTTCCAGACCGGCGAATCAAGGCCGGAAACGACGATCTCCTGTAAAGCTTCTTTTTTGGGAATTTGATGATGGGAAAGATGCTCCTTGAGGCGCTTTACCACCGCATCTCTTCTGATATTACGTAGATGTAGCTGCCTGCTTTCGGCCTTAACAAGAATATCCTTGAGCGTAGCCGCTACTTTCTTTGCCTTTTCCGAGGCAAAATCCAGGAGGTATCCGTCATCAAGAGGAGATAAATTGATATCGAAACCTTCACTTACATGCGGTGGGATATCAAAGGCCAGGCAAAAACAGACTTCTTTAAAGCTGGGGCAGTCGCTGGAAATAATCAGGGCGGTCTCGCGCCTTTTTTTATAAATCGGATCCGGCTCTTCACCGCCTAAGAAAACAAAATCCTGTATTTTAAGCGAAAAAAGGTCGCAATTCTTGACCCCGCAGATAGCCAGCGGTCTTTCCGTTCCATTATCCGCGCTAGGATCAAAATAATCAGCGACTTTCTCTTTAGCGCGAGTAAAGAAACTACGTATCGGCTCAAACGAGCGGTATTCACTGAAAACTATTTTTTCTTTATCTACTTTAGGGTAGGATTCAACGCGGTAATCAACTGTAGGCAGCTTAAATTGGTAGTCGCAGTCGACCTTAAGCTTAGTTTCCGCCTTTACCGGGACATAGAGCTCGTAATCCCGGGCGACTAATGCGTAAAAGCGTAAAATATCTTCGTTCTTTAAGAAATAAGTTTCCATTAAAGCAGGTTTCCAGAGCCTTTGCGGAGGACTACTTTGTGAAAATTATCACAAATATACCCCAAAAAAAATATGGAGGTTAATAAAATACTACTTTTAGCCAAAGTTGTCAAGGATAAATAACTTAAATCTTATATTCTATTAATTCGTAATCAAGTGAGCCGATGCCGAGCTTAGCAGCGTGCGCCAACTGTATTGACCAGTCCCTTTCCGGATGCGCTTGGCGGAAAATATCCTTTCCGTTCACCTTATTTATTATATCTACACAGGCCTTATCCAGGCTCACCGGGTCGGAAGACGTAAAAATACCGATATCCTCGCAGATCAAAGGATCATCCTTGGCCAGGCAGTCGCATTCCTTGGTTATCTTCATCGCAAAGTTTATGAATACGCACCTCTTTTCTTTCCCCTTTAAAGCAGCACTCGCATATTCTATCATTTTCTGCTGGATAGTATCCGCGCCATGCGCGTAGTTCACCTCTATAGCCGCTACCGGACAAACCGCGATACAGTTTGCGCAGCCAATACACTTTTTATTATCGATGCTCGCCTTGCCGCCGGCCATCTTGATCGCCGATACCGGGCAACTCACTACGCATTTCTCGCAGGCAATACATTTTTCTATTACTACAAAAGGAGAAACATCGGCATGCTGTTTTAATTTGCCCACTCTTGCGGCACAACCCATACCCAAGTTCTTTAAAGCGCCGCCGAAGCCGGTCATGATGTGCCCCTTAAAGTGCGAAACAACTACCATGCTATCCGCGCTCCTTATTCCTTTAGCGACAAAAGCAGTTTTAAAGAATTTTTGGCTGATCTCTACTTCTTCGTAATCTTCGCCCATAAAACCATCGGCAATGAATATCGGCGCCCGGGCCTTATCCGGAACAAAGCCATGCTCTAAGGCTATCTCTAAATGGTCAACGGCATTCGCACGCCTTCCTTTATAAAGCGTGTTCGTATCAGTAAGGAATGGCTTGGCCCCTCTCTTTCTGACTTCGCCTACAAGCAATCCCAAGTATTCCGGATTGACATAGCCGGTATTTTTATCTTCTCCGAAATGGAGTTTTAGGGCTACGAGGTCTTCTTTCTTGATCAGGTCCAATAATTTACTTTGTTCAACCAAATAAAGAAGTTTTCTGGAATTATCTTTAATATTATTTTTATCCTTAGCGGCAATAAAATAGACTTTGGACATAATTCACCTCTTAGAATTAATGAAATTTACCCTCTCTTGCAATTGCGCGATGGATCTAAAAACCCTGTCCGCGCCTTTAAGAAATTTCCCAGGTAGGGATGTTTCTATGGCGATACAATAAAGGCCAGCCTTCTTTGCCGATTCGATGCCAAAAGGCGCGTTTTCTATGACTACAGCATCCTTCTTTGCAATACCCAGATTATTTAAGGCCAACAGGAATGGTTCAGGGTGAGGCTTGCCATAAGATACTTCATCCGCGGTTATGATCACGTCAAAAAGGTCGTAAATATTCTTTGGCAATATCTTTTTTACTTCTTTCCTGGAAGTCCCGGTAACGATCGAAAGAAAGAACCCCCTGTTTTTTAATTTTCTTAAAAACGGCCTTGAGCCTTTAATAAATTTTATTTTCACAGTAGCATTGAATATTCTTTCTTTCTCACTAAGAACCTTATCCTGCTCGGCCCTGCTCAAATCAGAACGATGCTCCCTGCATATTTCTTTTATTGTTTCTTTACCGCGCTGGCCCTCGCGCTTATACACATCGTAGCAATTCACCTCTATCCCTCTCTTGGCCAAAGAGGTTTTCCAGGCGTCAAAATGATACGGCATGGTATTCGTGATCACACCGTCCATATCAAAGATTATTGCCTTTATATATAAATTATCCGCTCTTTTCATAGAAAAGATTTATATATTATATTTTTCTGAAATTTCATATTTTACTTCCGCAAGGACCAGGTCAATTTTCTTTTTAAAGATATGTTTGGAACAGATCAACGCTACTGCATCTTTTAATACTATAGATACTCTCTTTAGGCCAAAAAATGCATATTTAGAATGCCCGCTAAAACGGGGGTTATTCCTTATTTCTATCTCTTTAATATTTAAGTTATTCATGGTTGCCAATACAGGGATAAAACGATGGAATCCTTTAAAAAAATAAAAATTATCCAAGGCGGTTCTTCTATAAGCCTTAAAAGTTGCGTTAAAATCATGAAAAGGCAATCCGAAGACGGCCATCCCTGACCTATTCCCTGCAAAAGCCAATATTTCTCTGAGGATGTGCCGCCTGGGCCGCGATTTACGCCAACCGCACACTAAATCATACCCTTCATTTATTTTCTCTAAAAATAATTTTATGTCTCCAGGGTCATCCTGGAGGTCGCTATCCATGGCGATTATTACGTCGCCCCGGGCATGCCTAAAGCCCGCGGCCAAAGCAGCATCCTGGCCGTAATTCTTCATAAAAGTTATTGCCTTTACGGACCGATCGCTACCGCAGATCTCTTTAATTATACTGCCTCCGCTATCAGTGCTGCCGTCATTTATATAAATTACTTCGGAATCATAGCCCAAGAGATCAAGGGCATCTTTCAGTTTCAGATATGATTCTCGGATGTTGCCTTCTTCATTAAATACGGGAATAATAATGGATATCAATTTTATATTATTCATCTCTGTTTCAACTTATACCTGAACACTTTTATGCCCTCAAAAGGATAAAAGGTTTCTTCAGCCAGGCAAGAATAGGAATCGAAATAATTTTTCAAAAGGCCGGACTCATCCTTTCCGACCCAGTCTCCCTGAAGGATAATCCAGATATTCCCGCTCCCTGCGCTTTTTTGTTTCCAGGAGGAAAATTCAGCGATAAATTTAGCGGTCTGGCCCATATTTATCCCCCAGATAATGATCCCCTTATCATAGAACCTGTCTTGCCAATTACCATTGATTTTTATCCCCTTTCCATTATAACCATTGCCTATCGACCCGAAATCCTTCAGGTCATTTAAATAATAAAGGCAAAATGGCGCAAGTGTTTGCAGGGGCGATAAAATTATTATATCGTCTTTACTGCCTTTTTCTTTCACATTCCCGGAAACTTCTCTCCAAGAATAATAATTTTTAGGATGATAGTAAGCGGCAAGCGAAGGAATATTCAAAAGCAAGATACAAATAAGAAGCGGAATTATCAGCAATCGCGATTTCAAATGAGTTATGCCCCGGGCGACAATTATATAATACGCCGGCATGGTAAATATGAAGTACCTCATTACCAGCAGGTGGAATCCAAAAAAATAAAGAAAAGATAGCCCTAGAAAAGGGATCCACTGCCAGGCAAGCAGGAACAATATATTTTTAAAGGTACTTTTTGCGCCTATTTCTTTAAATATGCCCCCAAGATAAAAGAAATAAAAAATTATATTCAAAAATAGGTAATATATGGCATTCTGCCCCATATAATTGCTCAATGCCCCCTGGGCAATGTTGCCCCCTCCATTATTAAAGGTATTAAGCAATTTCAGGATATTCTGAATACTAAGCTTAAAAGAAGGGGCAAGTAGCATATCTTCCAGGATATTCCCCTTTACCGCTGACCCCAGGCCGGCCAATATAAGAATTACGGCAGCAATGAATATATTCACTAGCCATATCTTCCTGCCAATGGCACCCCTTGCAAATATACAATAATGGCCCAGTTGAATAACGGGCATAATGATAGCTATAGGCAAAGTAAAAATCGCCATAATTGTTGTTAAAAGATAAGCAAAACAATGTTTTCCATCCGATAATTTTATGAGCCTGAAATAATATAGATTAGAAAGCAGGCACATCAGTAAAAATAAGGAATAATATCTTACCTCTTGAGACCATGCTATCTGGTAATAAGAAATTGCCATGAGGAAAGAAGCGATATTTGCGGTCTTATGGTCGAATAGTTCTTTGGCAAGAAAATATACTGCCACCACGGCTAAAACCCCGAATATCGCTGACGGCAACCTTGTGATCACTTCATTGATGCCGAATAAATGCGACCAGATATTGAGAAAAATAAAATATAGCGGGCGCATGATATAATGGTCGCTAAAAATGCCTAATGACAATTTTCGGCAGGCAAAACTTATGCTACAGGCTTCATCATACCAAAAACTCTTTTGCCCTATTTGATAAAGCCTTAAAAAACAGGCCAAAGAAACCGCTATTCCAAGCGGCATATAATAGTATCTGCCTTTATTCATTTTCTTCCTTTTTCTAATTTACCTTGATAAAGTTGCCGAAATAAGATTTTATACTGCATTCCCGGCATATTGGGGCTGTATTTTTCTTGCCCAGCATAGCGCGCCTAAAATCTAGCGAGAGGGGCCCGTTCCATATTTTATCGAGGGTAGAATAACGGATATCTCCAAGCTTATACTTTCCATCCATATCAAGACAACAGGGGACTACGGCCCCATCCCAAAGGATCGTCGCAGAAACCCAGGGCCGCAAACAACCGCTATCTACTTTCCTTTTATCATTTAAATAAAAATCCCTTATGTATTTTTTATCTGTGGGTAAGAAGCCTGGATCGGACTTTTTACAATAATCGCCTACTCTTGCTTTCTTAACTACGGCCCGGTCCACCTCCAGGCGGCGGCATAGATCAATGAATGCGGGGATCTTATCCTGATTTTCACGGACCAAAAGAAGCTGAAGCGAAATAAATGGTTTTAGCGCGCTGCCTCTCTCTTTTAACAACATGGAGACATTAGACTTAACCTCATCGAAATTGTCTTTTCCCTTGAATAATTTATAGCTTTCCCGGTCTATAAAATCTAGGCTTATCAGTAACTCATCCAATCCTGAATCAACAATTTTTTTAACGGTATCTTTGTCTTTAAACAGGCCGTTTGTACTTATCTTAACAAATATTTTTTTTGAAACAGCATAATTGATCATCTTAAAGATCTCTTCGTTAAGAAAGGGTTCGCCCATATTGTAAAATACTATGAAGGCTAAGTTGCCGTGATTTTTATCCAGAAAACTTTTAAAAGTATGGAACGGCATGTTGCCCTTAGGCCTTGTAAGCTGGCCGTTGCCGCATGGGCACAAAGAACACGAAAGATTGCAGATATTGGTCGGCTCTATTTGTATGAACGATGGCATAAACGGCGGCCGGGCCTTATGGAAGGCAAAATATAGCAGATTTATGCTAATTGCGATAAATCTACCCCTGGAGGCAAAAATATAAAGAAGAAATAACATTTTTCTTAAATAGACCAAATTTTTATGGAAAACTTTCATCATTTTATCGAGTTCTTTTCAATAAACGGCAATAATAACAAATAATCTAAAAGTACACGTTTCGCTTCAACATTTTTAAGTGACAGGGTATACTCTCCCTTATTTAAAAATAAAGGCTCCGTAACCACCAGGCCCCATTCTTTTTCAGGCTTTACAACGACCCTGGCATTTTTGGCAATGCGGCCGTTGCTTATCCCTATATCCAGGGCTGACGGATCAAGAGAAAGAAGTGACAAATAAACCTGATAATACCCGGAAAAAGGAACTTTGATAGCATATGAATTCAATGAATTTTTCTTATCCGTGAATATATATCCTGTCTGGTAATTTTTGTCGTAATATGAGAATCCCCAGCCGCCGGATGTTGATTCAGGATTAATTATGCTCACGGCAAGCTCATCCACCACTGGAACAAGAAAGAATCGTTCTATTGCTATATCCCCTTCCATAGGGACTTCTGTCCCCTTGCCGGCATCCAGGGCACAGCCCTTGGCCCAGAACCTGATAGTCAAATTCCCTTTCGGCAGCACCCACCACGGGTTATCGCTTAAGCTAACCATAAACCAGCGGCCCTGGCCCGGCTCCTTTAGATACCAGCAGTTTTCGATCCTATGCGAACCAAAATGCTTTTTACCTTCAGAATCCACTGCTTCTACATAGATGCAGGGTGAAAATTTCTTCCAATTATGATAGACATAGACAAGAAGATTGTAGCGCCCCTGCCGGGGAACCTGGATTTCTATTTCTGATATTGCCCCGCTTTCCCTGGCTATAACCGCTTTTCTATCGGCGACAACGCCCTTTACCCACTGCCCTTTAGCTGCCAAAGCATCGGCGATCAAGCCATATGAAAGCGCCTGGCTATTATTTATTAATATCGAAAATAAAAAAACACTTATTGATACCTTAAGGTATCTCTGGATATACGCCATCATTGGAGGTTTCCCAATTCATCTGTAGATCTTCCAGCTTCTCGCCCATTATATTTATTCTTGATTTATCAATAAGTCCCAAGCCCTGTTCACAGGCCATCCGAAGATGATGGACATACCAGGGAGTGCCCAAATTAAAATTATCCGGGACCGGTTCCCAGTTTTTTGTGATCAGGCGCGTAGCCGTAGCATCCGTAGCTACAGGGTCAGTCCCGGCAATGACTAAAAATGCCCCTATGCGCTGGCTGACATCCACTGCCTTACCTCCCAGAAATAAAGAAGCGCCCTTGCCTTCCATTCCGAAAGCACCGCTCACCACAACCAGGTCCGGCTTCAGGGCTCTATTTATATCTACGATCACCTGGTGCACACCTGCCTCATGGAGTTTATATCGCGGCTCACCGTAGAATAGGGACGGCATTATGCCCATGAAATTTTTCATACCTAAACTTACCGGCGAAGGCTTATGGTGCGTCTTCAGGGAGGGGATAGAAATAATCACATCTGCTTCGGCGACTATATTAGGAATTGCCAAAAATTTTAATTTTGTCCTGGAAGGAACGTATCTAAAATAAGTGGTATGATCCATAAGATTTATTAAATAAACCTTGTGCCCATATTTTTTATTTAACCGGTCTACCAATCCCTTGACCTGGGCCCCCTCCCTGTTCCGCTTTCCGGCAAAATTTATCTTAGGAGGGCGTTCCACCCATTCTCCGATTATTACTTCTTTGGCCCCTGCCTTGATACATTCTTCAGCCACAGAAGCAACGACTTCTGGATGGGATATTTCGCCGGCGATAACCGGGTCGTGGCCATCGAGCCCGCCGGTTATATAATTAGGTTTAATGAATACCTTGTTACCCGGCTTGACTATTTTTTTCATACCCCCTATTAGATCTATGGCCTGTTTAGTCATGGCATACAGATCGAATCCCTTTACTATAGAGACACTGGAAGAAACGATCTTGGCCTGATCCGATTCTGGCAAAAAATGCGGGTTCTTAACTACAATGAGGTTCGGACCAGCCTTCTTGGGTTCGAGCGCCTGGTCTGAAAAAGCGGGAATGATCCTTAAGACGAATTTGAATAAAAAGATAAAAACAACTATCTTTGATAACTTACTTAGCAATCTTCTCATTTTGATCTTCATATGGCCCTTAAGGCACTGTCGTCAATTTGCGAGATGGTCCCCGAAAATATAGCTACAGGCTTTGTTAAAAATAATCCCCGGCCTTTTCGTATGCGATAACCGCCTAAAAATAAAAATAATGACCGCCGGATTTAAACACAGGGAAATATATGCCAATCTTTGTATTATTTTAATGAAAAAACGGTTAATACCGGTATCTCCATTTTTAAGATTGTCCGTTTTACGTAAATATTCTATTTTTGATCCGGCGATATTCTGAAATATGGAAAAATGGGTAAAATCAAAATTAAAACCGTGTGAAATTAAAATATCCCTCTTAACTTGGCTCAACGTCTGCTGCGGGAACCCGATAATAAGATAACAATTGATCTCTATCCTATTTTTCTTGCACTGCTTAACGATCTCCGGGATCGCCTTGAGGTCGCCCCGCCTCTTCATGGAATTACGTATTTTTTCATCGAATGATTCTACGCCTAAAGATATGCTGTAACAGCCTGCTTCTGCCATGATATCTAACATATCTATATTATCTTGCAATTCTAAAAGCGGTATGCCATTGGTACATTGCCATGATATTTTTAAATTTCTATCTAATATCTCTTTGCATATAGCCCTTATCCTGCCTGGATCTCTACCGAAAAAATTCGCATCTTCGATATGAAATTCTCTAATATTATATTCTTTGAAAATAAGCTCCATCTCATCCACTACATTCCTAGGAGAACGCCTTCTCCAGCACTTCCATAAACTCGATTCCGGACAATAAAGGCAGCTATGCGGACATCCCCTGCTTGTAATTATCTGGGTATAATTTCTTTCTCTGGTAACCATGCCCTTATAATCCAATAAAGGAAAGGCCTTTCTATCGGGGAAAGGCAAAGAATCAAGGTTCTCGACTTCCTGCCTATTTTCATTGGTGACGATTTCTCTTCCCTTTCTCCAAACCAGCCCGCGGATACCAGCTACGTCCTTACCGGCTTCGATCGCTTCTGCCAATTCTAAAATAGTTGATTCTCCTTCTCCTTCTACGAGAAAGTCTGAAGGTGCTAATTTCATAAATGCGTCCCTGGTTATAGTTGCATGGGGGCCGCCCACAACTATCGGGATAGGGCATCTGCTCTTAAAATACTCGATCAACTTTATTACCTGCCCTGAATTAGAAGAAATAACGGACATGCCGGCTAATCCTATATTATTTTTATTTACAAGGCCAACGGCTTCTTCGATAGTGGCCATTGAAAGGTCCAGCCCCCGGACGGTATGCCCTTTTTCTTTCAGCACCGAAGAAAGGTACCCCAGCCCTAAAGGATAAGCTTTTTCGGTCTTTTTAAACTGGGGGTTAATTAATAATATATTCATCGAAAAATAGAATTATTGTTTTTTAAAAATCAGATCCCTGGTTAAGTGTGCGCCTTCTTTTATTAATGTACGCAGCTGATACCCTGTCTTTACATCCCGCATCTGCCTCCAGACATAAGCTGGCCTGAAATAAAACCTTTGCAGGGCCGCCTTTCTCATGGACCAGATATCGGAACGTTTTAATATATCATTTTCCCAGACGGGAAAAGAACAGGATGCGTCTACGCTTACGCCCTCTCCCAGCAACCATTTATTTCTCGTAGCTTCTTCGCGGAATGTCGTGTTCCACAAAGGATTAGCTACATTAAAAGAAGCAAAGTCCGGCTCAAGAGACAAACAAAAATCTATAAGTTTTTCCTGCGACAATAAATTCTCTCCGTTTAAGCCGAATATGAAATGGGCCAGCGTCCTGACCTTGGCCTTTTTGGCGATTTTAAAAGCTGCTTTGGTTTGTTCCAGGGTAATACCTTTTTTATGCATATCTAATACTTTTTGGCTGGCAGTTTCTACTCCTAACATGATCGTATGGCATCCGCATGCAGCCATCTTATTTAAAAGTTCTTCGCTAACGGCATCAACGCGCATTTCGCAGCTCCAGGAGAACTTTCTGCCCTTATTTTCTAATAGGCTGCAAAAATCAAAGGCGTGGTCTTTTGCAGAACCAAAGCTCTGGTCCCTGAGCCATAGTTCCCTTATCCCCAAAGATATTATGTAATCTACTTCTTCAGCGATATTTCCCATATCGCGCATCTTATACTTGATCCGCTCATATGAACAAAAGGTGCAGTGATAAGGGCAACCAAAGTCGGTCATTATAGTAGCAAAAGGATGGTAGTAGATATGCGGTAAGTTATATAGCCTTGATGTAAAAAGACTGTGCTGCGGGACAGCAATGGAAAAATTATCCCGGCTGACAAGCTCTGGGTCTGCCGTATCAGACCTGGTAAAGATATTTTTCAATGAATCATTGCGCACGCCGCGGATAAAAAGCTCTATTTCGCTGTCAGTAAAATCCAATAAGATAGCGTCTACAAAAGGATACTTTTCGATTATTTCTTTCGGGTAGGCCAAAGGATAATCTCCGGACAAAATAACCGCGGCCCTGTTTATTTTCTTCAATTCCCCAAGGAACCCTATATCCTGCTCCCAGGATGCCGCACCAGCCAAACAAATTATAAAATCCGGGTTTATTTTATTTATAAAACTGTATGCACCGGCCTTATCTATCCTCTGCGCCAACGCATCCAGGACACACACTTCAAATTTATCCCTGAATAAACCGCTCAAAACCAATAGATCCAGGGGCGGCCAATAGTAATCACCCTTAGATACCTGGCTGCAGTAATAATCCCTTATGAAATAATTTTCCCCCGGAGGGTTCAATAGCAGTATTTTTTTCATATTTACCTGGCGGCTATGCCTGGGCCTAATTTTCTTTTACGGAAAAATCGCCTATCGCCCTGATGATATAATCTATATCTTTCTTATTCAAATTATAGGAATTCGGTAATTCTATGACCTTATTGCTGACAGAATCTGCATATACATATTCATCTTTAGGCTCGCGGCCAGGGTCTAGGCAAGAACAATTCTTCTGGCTGCTTATTTTTATATCGATACCTTTTCTCAACAAAAACCTTTTTAACTTTTTAGGAGCAGGTACTCTTAGCGGATAATATAAGTAAGTATGCTTAACTTCATCCAGCACTTTAAAGACTTTTATGCCGCCAAAAACGGATAAACCCTTTGTAAGATTCTCGGAATTCGTTATTCTTATGCTGTTTAAGCGCTCGATCTTCTTTAATTGCTCAATGCCTATCGATGCCTGAATATTCGTAAACTTTACTTTATAGTTTGAGAAATCTTCTTCGTGTAAAAAGGCTTTATCCAGGAGTTCTTCAAGGTCATGGCCTAACATATCAGTGATCAAATTCAAAGGATAAAGTAAGTACGTAGCGAATTTTTTAGTCGAATACGCCAGAATGAAGCCCAAAAATATTTTCTTAACCGCTTCGCTTCCGGACAACATCCTGGAACCTGCAACTATATCTTTTATACTATTATATAATTCCTGGCTATTGACGGTAACCATACCTCCGCCAAAAGTAACCATGGCCTTGCCTATGCCGAAACTGAAACAGGCCGCATCCCCGAAAGAACCGACTTTCTTGCTCTTGTATTCCGAACCACACGCATGAGCGCAGTCTTCGATTACTTTCAGGTTGTATTTTTTTGCAATATCAAGAATAGGGGCCAGATCGCAAGGCTGGCCGTACATATGGGTTATCAATATGTACTTTGTCTTTGGGCTGATTTTTTTCTCTATGCCCGCTACATTTATATTGTAAGTATCCGGGTCTATGTCAACGAATACGGGATTAAGCCCCATGGATCTCAACAGATCCGGGATAACTGAAAAATTAAATGAAGAAACTATGACCTCATCTCCTGCGGAATAACCCAGGGCTTTAAATATCGCCCAGATCCCCAATCGCGCTGAAGAAACAGCTATGGCATACTTGGCATTTATATAACCGGCAAATTGCTTCTCGAATAACTCTATTTGCGGACCGGTTACGCATTGATTTTTGGCCAATGCGTTTACTGCGGCCCTGAATTCCTCCAAAGATACATTAACTGTTTTTCGCGGTATAATTCTCATATTCATCAATTACGCAGCAACTTTGTCATATTGAATAATTTTAAGAAAACGCTGTTATTGAGTGCGTAAAACATCGAGTAGTTTAAAAAGTGGCGGACAACATAACTCTTTCTTAAATAAAACTGGCGATAAAAATCTCTGTATAGACCTGCGAGCCTGTCCGTAGGGATATTGCTGAAGTTCAAAGGGGCTATCCGGTAGTGATACATATCTTGTATATGAGAAAAATTAATCTCTTCTTTGAACATCTCATAAGCCTTCGAGCCCGGATAAGGAGTAAAAAAACAGATCTGTAATAAATCCGGATTGATTTTTTTTGCGAAGGCAATGCTTTCCCTTACGTCTTTCTCTTCTTCCAGCGGGCTGCCTATGAGAAAAAGCGCTACTGTGGATAAATTAATTTTACGTGCCGCACCAAATACGGTTTCGGCCTTATCTATCCAATTATGTATATCTGTCTTTTTTAAGGCCTTGATCACTTTTTCCGAACCCGACTCTACCCCGAATCTTAAAAGGATACATCCCGCGTCTTTCATAGTATTCAATAAATATTCATCGCAATTATCTATCCTTGCATGCGCAGACCAGATGATTTTCAAACCCCTTCTTTTTATCTCCTTACAGATATTGATAACATGTTCTTTGGAGGTCGTAAAATTATCGTCTGCGAAAGAAATCATATTGGCCCCTTTTTCCCGCAGATATTCTATCTCATCAACTACGTCTTTAGGATCCCTCGCCCTAAGCTCTTTGCCATAACTTTCCCTGATGGTCTGTGAACAAAATATACAATTATAAGGACAGCCCCTGCTTGAAAGAACGTGCCCCCATATTATTTTTTTAACCACGGGTAAAGGATAGTAAATTGTATATTTGTTAAATTCGCTATCCTTATAAACAGGGAATGGCAAAGCATGGTGATCCTTTACATACGCGATGTCCGGATGAATGTATCCGCGCATATAAATACCTTCAATGCCGGTAAAGTCCGTACTATTTGCCGCTATACGTTCCAGTAGCTTTATCGCAGATAGCTCACTTTCCCCTCTCAGCACAAAATCGATCGGCGAATCTTCATAAATATAGCGCTGGGGGCTTGCCGTAGCATCCTGGCCTATCGCAATTATAACGGCATTGGTGCTATTTTTGATTATCTTTGCATATTCAAGCGAAATTCGGTATTCAGTTGTTGAAGGGCAAAGGATGATCACATTCGGCAGGTAATCCTTGGAAAAGGCCAATAGGCCTTGAATATCCATGCGTTTGACCATGCAGTCCAAGAGATGCACATCAAACTTTTCCTCTTTAAGTAAAATGGCTTCTATATACTTTAGAAGGAATGGGACCCTGATATCGCGAATATGGTTTGTCTTAAAAACAACATTGTCCACCGGCCGGATAATCAGGACCCTGGTTCTATTTTCTACCATTTCTTGCATACCTCATTCTTGGAGTAAAGAAAAGCCGGACAAAATAAGCATACCTGCTTATCGTCCTGGAAATATTTAAATCGTATTTTGAATGGTTAAAAACTCTTTCCATGATATATAAACTTACCGGAGAGAAAAAGGAAGGTAAAAATCTATAGAGCCGCTTGTTTAAAATATACCTTCTCCACTTAGCAGGCAATGCATGAAAGAAGCAGAACAATAACGAGAACTTTCTGGCAATTTTACTGTTATGATCGCCTCCACGGACAATCCCGCAAGATAAACGCCCTTCTTCTATTTCTTCAATTTTATTATGGTCGATGTAATTATTCTCGGTAGCCCAGGAAACGATCTCTGCCTTGGGATAATATCTTAACCAGAATACCTCGATATGATCGGGTAGATGCCTGTCATAAAAATAAGAAATATCCTCCAGGTCCTTCACCCCTTCGTTAGGAAGGCCTAAAATATTATCGCAGGAAACATAGATCCCTGCGCCCTTAAACAGGCCTATGCTGTCCGCAATGGCTTCATTGGATGAATCTCTTTTTAATATGGCCCTGCGCTTATTCTCATCGATGACCTGAACTCCCATTTGTACCTTATAACAACCCGCCTCTTTAAGGCTCTTGGCCGAATCAGCCGTAACCAGGTCTGGATATATATAACAAAAAAAAGGCAGATTTATCCTTTTTTTGTACTGATATAAAAATTGCTCTAACCATTTATTGTCGGTATTAAATACTTCGTCTGTAAAAAATATGAACTTGGGCTTATATTTTGATTTTGCTGTTTCTAATTCATTTATCACGCTTTCACTGCTTCTTCTTCTAAAAACCGTTTTTTCTTCTGCATAAATGCTCTTCCATACGTTATTGCAACAATAACTGCAGCGGAAGAGACAGCCCCTGGAAGTAGAAATAAGGTAGCCGCTATTGAATATAGGCGCTTCGCCGTAGAACAAATCTTTATCGGGAAAAGGGAAATGATCGAGGTCTGGAGTAATCGGACGCAAGTCATTTTTAAAAACCCGGCCATCGCTTTTTGCCCAAATATTTTTTATGCCTGTGGGAGTATTGCCTTCCGCTAAGTTTTCTGCCAGTTCTACCAAAGCCTCTTCTCCTTCTCCCAGGCATAAAAAGTCAACAAAAGGGTTCTTTATTACCCTCTCCGGCACGGAAGTAGGGTGTATCCCTCCGAATACGATCGGTACAGAGATATTCGACTTGATCTCCCTGCTAAAATCACAAGCCCACTTATAATTATCTGTCAACACCGAAAAACAAATAAGGTCGGGCCGATAATCCACGATCCTTCTAAGAAGTTCTTTTCTGAACGAGAAAATACCGGATAAAAACCTGCTGTTCAGAAATCCGCTTTCCGCAAAGAGGATCGGGTCTAAAAATAACTTCGTATCGAAACCTCCTGCCTTAAGGCAAGCAGAAAGATACTCAATGCCTAAGTTTTCATACCCGGGATGGACAAAACAAACCTTAAATTTCTTTATTCTATTTTGCATCTTTAACTGTTTTAAATGACCTGCTTATTTTATTTCCCTTGTATTCAGAACAATGATCTCCTGGCCATCTATTTCAATTTTAAATTCATAATTTTTCTTTGCCAGGTCAAATAAAAACTGACGGTTGGGCCTGCCGCTGTAGCGAGAAGCCTCTATAAGAAAATAGTCTATTTTATATTTGCCGATGAAACTGTTCAATGCTTCTTTTGAGCCGGCATAAAGCGCTTTCATTAATTCATTCTTTCTTTCAACAAGTTCCTGCCCGGAATAAGCCAGCAATGAAATATCGTGCATCTCATCGGCATAAAATATGGTTCTTTTCGAAAAAAGAGGCACGGATTGCAGCAATACGCTTCCCGGATCGCCGGCGATCATAACTCCTTTGGGCAGCTTTTCTATATAATCATAGACCGGGCTATATTTACGGACGCTAATAGTAGCGTTGTACCGGGGATTAATTAAAATAAATACTAATGCCAATGGCAGAAGAAAAACAAAAGGTTTATCTTTAATCTTGTTAACGTTTGAAAGGTTGGTTGAATTTAAAAAAACCAGCAATAAGGGTATGCTGAATACGAATTGCCTGGAAGCAAAAGTCGGATGAAACGGATAGAGCAATAAAAAACTTAAGCCTGAAGCAAGAAGCATGATCCATATCTGCCTGGGAAGCAATAACGCCCTCCTTCTTCTGGCAGCAATAAAAAATAACGACAAGATGATAAATGCCACTGTGAAATATTTATACTGCGCAGTATATTCGTTAATATTAAATATGAAGTACCATATGGATGATAATGGGTTATACGGGTTGAGAGGATAATTTACGCCTTGCGTGTATTTATACTGGCTAAAGACCGGTAAACTTTTGAAAATGACTTTTATGAATTCTCCGGCTGGTCCGAAATAAGCAGATAAACCGATGCTTAGGCAGGCGACCGCTAAAATAAATACATATGATCTCATTATGCGGGGCTTCTTATTGTCTAGAAAAAACAAAACTATAAAACATTGGATCATTAGCATGGGAACGATGGGCGGATAAACAAAAAAAGTCAATAAAGAAATCAGCGGCAGATATATGTACTTTTCTTTCACGAAGAAATATAAGAAAACAATAAGCATCGAGGCGCCGAAAGCGCGCAACTGCCCGCCAATAAAGATATCCGAGGATAGGAAATATACCGAGAATAGCCCGGAAAGCAAGAAAGCTTCATTTTGTGCATACAAATGAGTGCCGATTTTATATATTATAGCGGCGCAAATAACGCAGAAAGCTATGGATACTATTTTAAGCGCAATGACTAAAGAGAAAAAATGCATGAGGATAACATATAATTTCCATGCTAAAAAACAAAAACCAAGAACTTCAGCCTGTTTTCTCATTGCCAGGGCGAACAAATCATTATTGAATAAGCTTTTATCGAGCAACCCCTGAATAAAGTAAAAGCCCGCTGAATCCGGCTTATATGAAAATTGAATATCGAATTTGAAAGAACTGTTAAAACAGTTAGCAAAACAAGCCAATAATATTATCGATATGAAAAAAATTGATTTTTTATTTATTAATTTCTGCATAAATGGATTAACCCGGTTTAACATTTTTCTTGGCCACATATAAAATATGGCTATAAAAATACCCCTTGCTGATATCGAAGTCTTCGGCCCTGAATCCGCATTCGTTTAAAAGTTTAAGATATTCTATTCTGGATTTGAAATAAAACCCATCAATACGATTGAATCTAAAAACCCTGGAGGAAATAAAGTCCTGGAAGAATGTCCATATGAATTTTAGGCTGAAATCTTTATTGATATCCTTGACCAGGAGCGTTCCGCCATGCCCTAAAGAATCAAAGCATTTTTTCAATATCTTTTTCTTAAATGCATCATTTAAATAATACAATGAATCTATCAGCATTATGCAATCGGCAACAGGCATGACGAAAGAATCGCTACTTATATCTGCTTCTGCGAATTTAATTCCCTCCAACCTGGATAAGTGGTTTCTGGCAAATTCAATTTTTCCCTTGTTCCAATCAAATCCGTACAATAAGCGCCGTGGAGAATTCGTTCTCAAATACTGGATAAAAATACCTGTGCCGCACCCAAGATCAACTATAGTACCCCCGTCAGGGACAAACTCGGCGATCTTAGAAAAAGGACAGGTCCTCGAACGAATAAAATTATAAAATCTCGCAGAAAGGCTCATATCTAGAGGTTTTCCTTGTTGAAACTAATTATAAAATACCCACCGGCGTCTTCGTAAACCTTGTATTTATTTATTATTTTACTATCCATCAATACAAATTTCCCTTCATTTTTACGCACGAGCTTATCTATGTAATCATTGAACGGCTGGATATAATATTGCTTATTCCTTAGATATTCAGCATTAAAATAACTTTTATTGACCACCAAATAATTTATGTTATATTTCTTAAAAAATTTGTATATATCCCCTAAAGAATCGGAATAATACGCCCCGAACAGGTCGCGGGTCCTCTCTTCTACCTTGGAGTAATAATTTTTATACCAGGCATTTGATAGCTCAAATTGGACCAGAACTTTCCGCTTGGTAAAAGTTGTTACCGGGTCCATATCATAAGGATGCCCGGCTATAAGGGAATCCTCAGGAGTTGTCATGACGAATTTATAGAAAAGTCTGTTATAGTTAAATACGTTTTCTTTTAAATACGGAATATTTAGCGATGTAATCATACATATGAAAAAAATATACAAAAATGCCCTTATTTTCCTTGAATCCGTAGAAGCAATTAATTTTTCTATGGCGAATGCGCTAACAAGTATCAGGAATATGGGTAGGGTATATTCTAAGTAGCGCCCGGGAAAGAAAAGAAAAAATAAAAAAATGTAAGCTAAAAGAAAGGCAATGATACCTGTAATAAAAATATGAAAGATAATAGCCGGGAGCCTGAATAATTTCTTACCCAAATAAAATGCTGCGATCAAAAAACAGGCGGATAAATAAGGCATTACGGGGCTTAAGAAAATCGAGCTCATATCTTCAGATTTAAGGAAATTCAATATACCGGAGCCGAATAACGGGTCTCTTCCAAAAGGGCCGAATTCCGGCATTCTCAGCATCTCGGATAAAGATACCTCCGGCCCCAGGAAATCATTCGGCCGTTTATAGATAAGATATGCAAGAATAAAACATACCAAAGAAGAAATAATAAAAAATAGTATCTCTTTTTTGGCATTGCCCTTCTTTTCTAACAGATCAAAAAGATATATCATTAACGAAATAACGGCGACCGGAGGATAAAATAGAATTTGCATTATTAATACGGCGAGGCATCCGATCTGGTTTTTTGACAACAAAAAATAAAGGAAAAAGAAGAAAATAGGGAACGCGAATGCCTTTGCATAACCACCCGCCAGAAAACCACCAAACCATAATGTCCAGATATAAAATAAGAATATGAATGATGAAAAGAACCCTACGGTCGTATTTTTTAGTTTCTTACCGATAAGGAACAGTAAAACAGCTCCCAGGGGAGCAAGTATAAAAGGCAAAACCTTGGAAAGGGCCAATGGGTCAATAAAAAAACTAAATATGTAATATAAATAGAGATGGCCGGGAGAATCTTTAATGACCATATATTTAAGCATCAGGTCATTGTCTAAAAGTGCGTCATTAAGCGCCCCTTTATGTAAAGCATAAATTGGAGGCACGTATTGCACAACATCGTCATGAATGATGTATTTACTTGTAATACCTTGCTTCTGGCAAAATAAAGTTACCGCTAACGATGCAGCTATAATAAAAATAATTATCAGTGTTTCTTTTTTTATCGCCATAGGTGCTTTTATAAACTATTGCTTATCGGGCCTAATTTAAGGTTATTGGCCATCGTTTCGATCTTATGCTTGACGGTACCTACATTTTTATATTGGATAAAACGTTTCCATGCGGGCATATCAGATGCCAGAGCTACCTGGTTATCGAATTCCCAGGAATGAAAATATAGCATCGCCGGATAGCCGGCTTTATTTAGCTGGATTATTTTGCTTAGCATGAAGCTTGAAGAAAAAAAGCGTAAAAATGTCCCTCCGGCAAAAGGGATATTCCAGCCCAGGAAATTAAAGACCGAAGGGCTGAACTCTAAAAAATTATTTTTAATTTTATAGGGGATATTTTTAAAATACTTGTTCTTTAAGGGATTTAAACTTACCGGATATATACTGGAATCATACCTGAGGCCGGCTGCTTCAAGAATATCTATGGCCCAAAGCATTTTTTCGGTAATAGACCAGGTACAGGCCCGGTAACCGGAAACTTTGATATTTGTAATTTCCTCTAATGTACCTATCGATTTATTTATATCGTTGGCGAATTCATCTTTTGACATCCGATAAACAAGCTTGTGTAGGAATCCATGGCTTGCTATTTCATGGCCCTGCTTAGCTATGGCCCTGATGCTAGCGGGATATTTTTGGGCCACAGAACCTACTATAAAAAAAGTCGCCCTGATATTGTGCTCATCCAGCATCAATAAAATGTTATCCAGGTCTTGGGGTAAGCTGCTTGCCTGGTTTTGGTCTTTGCCAAACAAGACCGTCTGATACCATTCCTCAACATCAATTGTAAGATAATTTTGCATATAATTTTCTGTATCCGTTTTTTCCGGATTCAATTATGTACCCAGTGGTTGTTTCGAAGAGGAACCTTAAGAAAGACCAGGCTGTAAGTAAAAAATTATTCAAGCCTAACAGCCGTATTTGGACTATAGCCCTGCGGGGATTGCAATAAAACCTGATTAATCCAAAAAACTGGCACTTTACCAGGTCCCGGTGGGTAATATCGTTTACTGAAATTATCGATCCTCCGTAACGATTGTATTTTAAAGAAGTACCCGGGATCACCCTTATGCCACCCTCTCCTCTTTGCGACATTTCATAGAGCTTCGTTCCGGGCAAGGGAGTAGCAATGGATAACATGGTAACATCTAGATCCCTGTTTGATGATAAAAAATCAATGGTATCCTTAACCGTTTTTCGTGTTTCATAAGGATTACCGATCATCGCCGTAGTGTAAGTAACCAGCCCTAACGACTTTGCCAAATGAAGGCTCTCCCTGATCTGATTAAGGGTTATTTTTTTGTTGATCCGGTCCAATATATCCTGGTTCCCGCTTTCAACGCCAAATCCTATTTCGCTTAACCCCGCCTCTTTTAGCTTCAGAAGCATCTCTTTATCAACGCAATCAACCCTTGTCGCAGCGATCAGATCGATCTTAATGCCCCTCTTGATTATTTCTTCGCACATTTCCATAATGAATTTACGATTCAAAGTAAAGGTATCGTCATAAGACATAAACCCCCGTATCCCATATTTTTCAATGCATTCTTCGATCTCATCTACGACAAGTTTCGGCGAACGATACCGCACTTCTTTTCCGAAAACATTATGGCAGCCGCAAAAAATGCAGCCAAAAGTACACCCTCGAGAAGCAATAAATCCGGTGACCATTACTTTTTTATTCGATTTATACCTATAATACTCTGCCTTATTCAATAAATCACGCGCAGGAAGCGGGATATCATCTAACGAAGGGATCAGCGCACGCCCAGGATTTACGTGTATCCTACCGCCTTCTTTAAAAATGACCCCCCTTACCGTATGAAGGCTTTCTTTATCCTCTATTTTCCTTACCACTTCAGATAAAGTAATTTCGCCCTCACCATATATGCCTATATCAAAATATCGGGATTCCTCTAAAACTTTTTCTTTTAACGCAGAAATATGATATCCGCCGTTAATCAAGCATAGAGAAGGGTTTTTTTGTTTTATCAAAGCGGCTAACTTTTCTGCCAACGGATGTATGAAGGTAGTTGAGCCTATCGCTACAATAGCAGGATTGAATTCATGTACTTCCCTTGCTATATCATAGATAGAGCGCCCGCCTGTAGCACCATCAATAATGCATACTTGATGGCCATCCCTGCGTAATACCGCGGCCAAATAACATAAGGCAAGCGGGATCTGAGAAATGAATCTTCTTGCCAGTAATTTATAACTCCCCAGCCCGAAATGCCATGGTAAATTTATTAAAACTACTTTCATATCACCTTAATTGTAGTTATATTATTTACTACACCACATCAAAATCACCCAAGGTAAGAAACCAATCATCTAGCGCATAGATATCTTCTGTAATATCTTCTGTATTCGGACGTAAAACCAATCTAAAGGGCTGTGGCTGAAGAAATTCAGGACATACGAAAAAGCCGCTTTTCTTCAACGCGCTGAAACAACTATTGTTGCGCAGCATCAAACAACAAATTATATCGACAGACTGCTTTTTAAAATATTCGACTGATTTTTTTATAAGCGTTGAACGCGCCCATTCGCTGTTTTTCCCTTCTTCAGACATCATATCAACTATATGCCCCACCCTGACTCCATCAATAACAGTAAATCTCAATATTATATAAGAAACGATATTTTTTTGTCCGTCTTCTGCCGTATATATTTTATATTTACGCCTAGGATTTTTAAGATACCTCCAATTTAGGAACTCGCTATCACGGACCAAAATATTTTTGTGCCCTGCCTTTATCTTCTGCCAAAATTCATCGAAACGCTTATCAAACTCGTTAATTTCTCTAAAATATACCTCTTTGCGGTTAAAAGGCGATTTTTTAAAGAATGGAAGGCTTATAAAAAAATCATAACTTTTTAATAGCAAAGAAGCTGGTATAGCTAATATACCGGCACAAATCTTAATTTTTATATACCTGCCTATCAACTTTCCGGTATCCAAGGGCTTGATCATTAATGGTACTTTACCGACGACCCTATATCCTAATCTTCTTACACATGGAGTAAAAACGGTCTTGTTGGGAAATCCATACATAAAGTCTACCTGGTCGATCGTTTCAAATGCCTTCTTGGCAAGATAAATATGGATCCCTTTCCCGCGGAAATCACTTCTGGTTATGGTTTTAATGGCTAATCCCCCTTTTCGAACCACATCTCCAATCTTGATCCTCATAGGATTCAATATGTACTGCCCTACAAATTCTTTTTGATACATCGCTACCCAGATAATCGCCCTCCCGCAGGGATTATCTATATATTCCCATTGAAAATACTCCGGATATGTCTCATCTGCATTACCATAGTGAGATCTTACCAGATTTAAAATATTAGCCCTGTCGGCATTATTAAAATCTGTGATCTGCCGCACTCCCCATTTGTATTTTCTCAGGATACGGTCCCATTGCGGACTTTCTGTTAAAACCGCCACAGAGGTGCTTGATTTTTCGTTCATCTATTAATATAATTTAATCGGCGTTTCGGCGCCTTGTTCGATAGGATATAGATATTTATGCCTGAATTCATAGTTCTCTATCCTGCACGAGCTCTTTTTCTTGAACATCTCATTAATTAATATGCGCTTTGAGATACTAGGCAATTCATCCTTAAGGATATTGCCGAAAGAATACGGTATATACCCGCAGGGCTGAACCTCGCCTATAGGAGAAATAAAAATAGAATAGCCATTTGATACCCCGCACGGACCATCATTGATCCCTCTTCCGACAACAGGAACAAAGTGACAATCGATCATTCCTCTTATTGCGTCCTTATCTTCAGGCGTAAGAATTTCCTTATCTTTCCCCAGCCACTTTCCAACGGCAAGAGGAGATATTAATCTTATTCCTGATACGTGCATTTTCTCTCCCAATTCTAAGATCCTGGCAAATTCTCTTGAAGCGATAATTTCTTTTCTCAAAATAGTGCTGATTACGCAGGGTAATCTTTCTTTTCGACAAATATTTATTAATTCTAGTACCCTAGAAAAACTCCCCTTCGTTAAACAGGCCTTATCATGATTTTCTTCAGATGCGCCGTCTAAACTTACGCATAAACAATTCAAACCATTATTTTTTAATTTTTTAATTCTTCCCCCTGTAACACTCCAGCCATTAGTCGAAACTGTAGTTATCAGGCCTTTCTTAGAAGAAAAATACACCAAGTCTTCTAGGTCTTCCCGCAAAAAGGGCTCGCCTCCGGAAAATTCTATCCGCAGCACTCCCGATAATTTCAGCTTGTTGATGATACCTTTCCATTCATCGTAAGAAAGTTCCTTATTATGTTTAGGATAAGAATCGATCCCGCAATACTCGCATTTAAACTGGCACTTAAAAGTAAGCGCCAAATAAACAACCTCGGGTACGCATGTATTTAGAGTATATTTTTTGAAATGATAGATGGCTAACGAGCCTGCTTGCTGGGAATAAACCGTATTCATTATAAACTTCAAAAGATTCAAAAATCTTCCGGCCGTTTTTAAACTCAATTCTTCACCTCGGCTTCGCTTTCAAAGAATTTCCCATATTCTCCATGATTAGCAATGCAATCTCCGTGAGGAAAATTTTTAAACAAATCGATGTTCCACATATGATTAATGATATCTTTTATAGGATCCTCTCTGATATTCCCGAAACTATAAGGAACCGCATAACAGGGATGAACGTCTCCGGATGGTGCTATGTATATTGTTTCTTTATTCCCGGCGCTGCATTTTATTCTGTTAAGCTTGTTTTTTTTGTATGAAAACCCGCTTTCTAAATAAACAAAACCCGGGTCTAAGTATTTGATGGCCTCACGGCGCTCTGTTTCAGATAATAAATACTCCTCCTTATTGTGCCATTTTCCGGATAATATCGGCAGCAGCATCCTTACTCCGGATGCCTTGTTCTTTCTTGCAAACTTTATCAGATTAGCTAAATCCCCCGAATTGATAGACTCTTTTGTAGCAACAGTAGAAATAACACACGGTACTTTCTCCTTCAGGCAATGCATAAGGCCCGCAACGGATCTTTTATAGGCGCCTTTCAGGCCAGCCACCTTATCGTGTCTTTCCTCCTGCGCGCTGGATAAATGCACTAAAACGCACGATACACCCGCTTTTTTTAATTCTCTGACTCTTTCTTCATTCAATAGGATACCATTGGTATCGACGAACACAAAGAGCCCTTTATGCGAAGCATATGAAACTAAATCAATGATGTCTTTACGCAGCAATGGCTCTCCGCCAAAAAAATTTATTTTTACTGTTCCCAAGGCAATAAGATCATCAATAAGTTTCTTTATTGCTTGCGTATCTAATTCTGGAGAGGACTGGTTTCTCCGGTATCCCTCTACGGAACAATATTCACAGCGGCATTGGCATTCATGGGTAAGGCCCAAGATCGCACAAAGCGGAACTTTCTTTTGGAGTATTTTTGTACTGTAAATATACCTGGCTGCCCTTATTTTCTTCTTAAAAGACGATGGGCCGCCTCCCATTCTCCAAATTAATCCGCATTCCTTTAAAAAATCCCGGATCCCGCTTGTCATAGTAAACCTTGTTGTTTATACCATTTTACCGTTAAATACACCCCTTCTCTGATTTCAACCTGCGGAACATACCCGAATTCTTTTTTGGACTTATCACCCATAATATTGCAATCGTTGTGCATTAAACAAACTGTATCTTTATTAAAATGCACGAGAAAAGGATTAATACTAAGCCTGGACATTTTTTCTATAGTTTCTTTTACTCTGGCAACTTTTTTAATTAAATTATGGGATACGTTCAAAATAATGGGTTCTGTGGCTAAGGTAGCGCATATCGTATTAATAAATTCCCTGAAAGTACAGGCCTTACCGGAGATGTTATATATTGAACCATCTCTGCCATGGCTATCGGCCATTAATACCCCTCTTACTAAATCATCGATAAAACAAAAAGGCATTAGATTGGCGCCATGATCAATAGTTATTATCAACTTTCTCTTTGCTAGGCGGAACAACGGCAGGATGCTCATATTCCCCGGGCCATATACTATACCCGGACGGATAACCAGAGCTGGAAAATTTTTGTCCCTAGAGAGCCCTAATATGTACTTTTCAGCCTCAAGCTTACTTCTTCCATAGTCGGTAACAGGCTGGCAAGAAGATTGCTCTGTTATTTCCTTGCCAAGGCCTACAGCCTCAAAACTGCTGAAATAAATGAACCGCTGAATGCCTTCGCCCAAACAAACATCTGCTAAATTTCTTGTTCCTGCAACATTGATATTCTGATATAATTTATGTTGAGCATGAAAATGATTTATGGCTTTAGTTGGCCTGATATGGGCGGCTAAGTGGTATACTCTGTTGACGCCTTTAACAGCTTTTGCCAGAGAACCTTTATCCTGGATATCGCCGGCAATCAATTCTACGCCTAATTTTCTTAAATGATCTGTTCTGTCTTTAGGTACAACTAGGCATTTAATATGAAAACCATGCTCTGACAGGGCTTTTACTAAATGATTTCCGATAAAACCGGTTGCGCCTGTCACTAAACAAGTCTGCGGCATATTATTGGGAAAAACAAGACTTTTAATTAACCTATTTTAAATGCTGGGGTTAGAATATTAGCATAGTTATTATATCATAAAAAAGCCCCGTTGAAATCTTATTTCAGAGGATACTTCTAGGCATATGAAAGTAATGTTTGTTTACCCTGCTTTTGAGAATATAGGCATAGAATACCTTTCCGCAGTATTGAAACAAAATGGGTTCCAAACCAAAATCGCCTTCGATCCGCTGCTCTTCAATGACCAGTTTATAAGAATAAAGGGGTTAAATACATTTTTTAATTATGAAAAGAACCTGCTTACCAAGATCAAAAACTATGATCCAAAGATAGTGGCTTTTTCTGTTCTAAGCTCTACCTACCCCTGGGCATTAAACCTTGCCCGGAAAATAAAAAGTTTCTCATCAGCCCATATAATTTTTGGAGGGATACATCCCAGCTCGGCACCCGAAGAAGTGATCAGCCAGGAGTGTGTAGACTCTATTGCTATCGGAGAAGGCGAGTTTGCCATCTTAGAGCTCGCCAATTCTCTGAAGCATAATAAAGTTGACTATGCCATTAAGAATATCTGGTTTAAAGATAGAGACCGGATCATAAGGAATCCCCTTAGACCGTACATAGAAGACTTAGATTCTATGCCCTTCCCCGACAAGGAACTATACTATAATGAAATACCAAGATATAGGACAGGTTATACTATTATTACAAGGCGGGGTTGTATTTACAATTGTTCTTATTGCCATAATACGGTTTGGCAAAAGCTTTATCCTGAAGAAAAAAGAAAAATAAGGTTAAGGAGTGTGCCTAACGTTATAGAAGAGTTGAAGTCAGCAAAGAAAAAATACAATTTTAAACTATTAAGGATCAATGACGATCTTTTTACCTTCGATAAGGATTGGCTTAAAGAATTCTCGCAACATTATAGCCGGGAAATAGGCATTCCCCTATATTGTTTCGGCTCGCCTTCTACCATAGATGAAGATGTTATTGCTTATCTTAAAAAGGCTGGATGCTATCAGCTATGCTTAGGGGTACAAAGTGTAAATCAGCGTGTAAGAAAAGAAATCTTTAACCGCCGGGATTCGAATGAACAGATAATAAAAGCGATAAAACTCTGCCGTGAGCATGCTATTCGAGTAGTGGCAGATAATATAATAGGCTATCCGGAAGCAACAGAAAATAGCTTCATGGAAACCGCGGATTTCTACAGCAAGCATAGGGCTAATAGGATCTGCGTCTTCTGGCTAGTATATTATCCTCAGACAGATATCGTTGATATCGCTAAACAAAAAGGAGTGCTGAACGATAGTGATATAGAGAAACTGGCTGCCGAACCGTGCGAAACCGCCAATACCCTGCATAATAAGACGCATTCCAAGAATATGCAACGCTATTGTCTATTTCTTGAATTATACCATGTCCTACCGCCATTCCTGTTCAGATGGATGCTGAAGCATAGAATATTCCGCTATCTGCCTTCGATGAATCCAGCTGCCATCAGCTATTTTTATACTATTTTTAGCCGCGACCGCTTAGATATCCCCAGAAGGAGGTATTTTATGCGCTATCTAAAATATATACCCGAAGTCCTGGTCAGTGAGCCCTTTAATAAAAAACCTGATGAAATTTAAAACTTTAGCGGATAATAAGTATTTTTATTTAACGATTTTTATATTGATCGTTTTGGCATTTTTATGCATATCCTTATTTTTCATCCTTAAAGACAGCGGCAGGCCTTCTGGAGACGAGGCAAAAAAATTAATACTCGCTTTGGGATATTATAATAATTTCTTGGGAAATACAAAAGTTTCTTACCATAACGAATTTTATACCCCTTTATATTTCCTGTTACCGGCTTTTATTTGTTTTTTATTCAAATATTTCTCATACAAGATATGCGCATCTTTTAATCTGTTCTATTACCTAATCACTGCGGCATCTACTTATCTTTTAACTCTAAAAATAATTAAAAACCGCGCAACTGCTCTCTTGGCCGTATTGGTAGTTTCTTTCCTGAACTTCTATTTCTTAACTTTTTTACATCTTTTTGTCATGGAAGTCGGCCTTACTGCTTTCGTGTGCCTTAGCATATTCTTGCTCATAAAAACGGATTATTTTAAAAACCCGCTTTACTCTATCCTTTTCGGGATCTCATCTGGCATCGGCATGCTTATGAAATGGACCTTCGCGATCTATATCCTCGGTCCGCTATTGGTATATATGGTATACACCTTTAAAGAATTAACGAAAGATGATGAAAAACAAAAAATTAATCGGTCCAGGAATATACTTTACGCTTTTTCCCTTATTTTAGGGCTATTTGTAATCTGGGCTATTCGATTTTTAGACTTAAACGGCTTCATCCAGCGTTACATCAATACTTTTAGATATGAAGCAGATTTTAGCCAATGTTTTTTCCCGCATATTTTATTTTTTAAGTATGTGCTTTTTCTATTCATGCCAACATCTGTTTATTCTAGCCTTATAAACAATTATTTTTGTCTAGCAATACTTATACTAAGCACCTTGATCCCCTCTTTAATAATATTTACTTTTTACTCATTTATAACTAATGCCGAAAGAAAAAATATGTACCTGATCTTGGCCTATTTTTTCGTACCAGCAGCTATTCTTTCTCTGATCGTCCCTAACGCGCAACCTAGGTATATTTTACCGTTACTTCCGGCGCAAGCGATAATTATTGCCTGCGGATTATCATACATAAAAGGGAAACTACTGAAAAAAGTAATGTTAGCAACCACTATTTTTGTGTTATTTTATTCCCTTATTTCTAATATCCTTTATCTATCTACAACTATAGAAAAATATCATCCCGTAGAAAAAGCCTTGCTGGAAATAGATAAAGATACAGCTGCTCTCAAAACAAAAACTACAAACTTAGTAATTGTATATGCATCTGAAGATACACTAAATGATGTATTAAAATATTTTATCATCTTGCACCATTTAGATTTAGATTATCTTGACCTTAGGCAATACATACGACGTGGAAAAATAATAAAAGAATTGGATCCGGAAATCTTAAGTAAAATAAATTCCGTTAAATATTTAGTTTCTGATTTCTATCCCCTGACCGATTTTCCCTTACTAAAAAAAATCCCGATGCCAAAAAATAACCTTCATGTTCTTAATCGTTTCTTTTATCAGGATTATCTTGTAAAATATCCCTTACGCTATATGCCTTTGCTCGGATTAAATGCATCAATTAGCATCTATAAAACAGGAAAATGACCCTTAAATTACCCATAAAATATAATTTTATATGAATGTAGCTTTTATATATCCTCCACAATCGCATAAGAGCTTTGAAGAAGATATGGATATCGTCAGCAGGGAATTCGGAGTATTCCCCCCTCTGGGTTTGGCCTATGCAGCCGCAATTAATGAAAAAATGGGTAATAAATCATTCATAATCGATGCTAACGCAGAAAAGTTAAAAAAAGAAGAAGCATTAGCGCGAGTCCAAGAATTTAAACCGGATATGCTTGGTTTTATGCTTACTGCTTATGGTTTCTTTGAAACGCTTAATTGGATAAAATATTTTAAAGAAAAAATGGCATTACCAGTTATTGCCGGTAACATTCTTTGCAGTTTATATCCCGAAATAGTGCTGCAGCATAAAGAAATAGATTATATAATTATAGGGCCGGCAACCGATTCTTTACCTGCGCTTATAAAGAGCCTACAAGATAACACGAAACCTGTAGACATACCGGGTGTATGTTATAAAAATCATGGCCGAATAATGATTTCGGCCCCTGAAACAATAAAAGAAGATTTTGATAGGCTACCTTTCCCTTCGCGGCACCTTCTCCCTAATGAAAAGTACCACGCAATTATGTCTAAAAGGAAGAACTATACCATTATGGTAACCAGCAAAGGCTGTAACGCCAAATGTACTTTCTGCCATATACATAAAATACCCCTAAGTTTCAGGAAAGAAGAAGCGGTAATTTCGGAAGTAGAAGAATGTTATCGTAAACACGGAATAAGAGAAATGGACATTTTCGATCCTTCCTTTACAATATCAAGAAACAGGGTACTAAAAATATGCACAGGGATAATAGAGAAAAAAATAGATATCCATTGGGCCTGCCGCGCGCGCGTGGACCAAGTAGATGAAGAGTTATTGGATAATATGTATAAAGCTGGGTGCAGAAGAATACTCTATGGCATCGAAAGTGGAACAGATGAAAATTTAAACAAAATGAAAAAAGGAATTACAGTTAAACAAGCAAAAAAAGCTGTAGCCATGACTAAAGGATCCGGTATTATGGCTTTGGGATTTTTTATGCTGGGAGTACCCGGAGAAACCGTTGATACTTTATATAGAACAATAAAATATTCTCGCGAACTCGGCCTCGACTATGCACAATATCATAGGACGATGGCAAAGCCAGATACGGAATTAAGCGAACAGGTAAATACGGTATTGGGATATGATTTCTGGAAGGAATATATAAAAGGCCGCGTCCCGGAAAAAAGGCTCCCCGCCCCCTGGACACAAGTCTCAGACGACCAAATACAAAGAGCAGCTAAACAGGCTTATCTTGGGTTTTATTTTAGGCCCAGATACCTGCTAAAACTGTTATCTGGCATACGTTCGTGGGACGAACTTAAAAGATACATGCGTTCGGCTATAGGTCTTTTTTTGAGCCAAAAGGATAGGTAATATGGTTATTCCTATGTTTGAATGTATAAAGATAGCATACCTGAGGGACCGTGGAAATTAAAAAGTTGGGTTTTCCATATGGTTTACCCCTTCTATCTATTCTCGCTCTGGCCTTGCTAGCGGCACCCATTACTATCTGGGGGCTTGATCAATCCATAATTTATAAATTAAGTTATAATCTAATCTTAAAACCACAAATTCCTACCCATGGGACAGTGTCATCTCTGGGCCTTCTTTTTCCACCAGGCATGATATGGCTATCCCTGCCCTTTGTAGTTTTATTTAAAAATTTGGTTACACTATCAATAGTGCTATTATGTGCCCATGCGATAATTCTCTTAATCTGCTTAAATTCTATTTTGAAAAGAATAGATGCGTCCTATCTAAAGAATAAAATAGCTTATTTAGCAGCAGCCTCATACCTTCTCTTCGATATCTCTCTGATATTAACGGGTACAAATCTATGGGAACAATATATCTCAAGGACATTGATCGTGTTATTATTTACCCTTATATTTATTTCCTTTTATTCGCGTAGCCTCCTCTGTTCCTTCCTGACCGGATACCTTACGTTCTTTTTACCCGGTATACATCCAATACCGGCGGTATGGTTACCTTTTATAATATTGATTTACTCTGGCTTATTCCTAACTAAGAAAATTACTCTAAAAAATATTATGTTTTTTTTAATAGGTGCAGCTACCTCTTTCTTGCAAATATGGCTTCCCTGGATATTATCTTCCCAAGACTGGAAAGAATCCGTCAATCTGATAGCGACAAATATCTCTTTACGGCCCTTGGGGTACTACATAAATTTATTTGTTTTAGCAATAAAAGAATGGGGAAAAATGCTTTCTTCTGCAAATGCAGGAACTATTTTACAGTTATTAGATCAGAACATAAATTCCGAACTAAACTTCAATTCATTGCTAACCATCGTTTTAAGCACGATCCTGGCAACAATAAGATGGGTTTTTACCTTAACCATATTTAGCTGGTCGGTGTTTTATTCTTTCAGGCAATCACTTACCAAGACCAAATCAGGGCGTTTATTCATACCTGCTTTTATTGTGGCTATAATTTATGGGGCCTGCTATATATCTTACGTTCTAATTTTGTTCATCGGATTTTTCCCTTTCAGCCAACGGCCTGATTACGGAGGGCAATTTATCGGGCTATGCAACTTCGCCACTTCAATAGGCATATATTTTCTACTGGTATCAAATAAAAATAGGCTAAATAATAGGACCAAGCTTATTTTTGTTGCTATACAAAATACAGTATACGTTGGCTGCATAACCTTGGTACTGGTATGTACTATATTTACAGTTTCGATAGCACAAGATATAAAGCATCCAAAGCAACTAATATACGCGCTAATGCCATCTGAAGAAAGAATGAAAATTGTAAAAATGATATCCGGGGATATCCCTAGAGGAAATAAGACCACCACATTTACCTTTCGCATCATAGAAGACAACGGCTCCCTTACTATTAATAAGAACTGTAAATGGACCTCTAAGCCGGATAGATTCTATGAACCGCACATGCTTTTTAGTATTCTATTCAAACGTTTTGGAAAAAAACTTAACTATGTAGAAATTAATAAAAACCCTGATTACATCATCACAATACCTCCCCGGGAATATCCCGAAGAAATAAAGAATGCCTGCTATCAGAGCATATATAACGGCTTTTATTGTTCTATCTGGAAAAAACCTATAATAGGCACAAAACAATGAAAAAAATAGTTGTTGTTGGAGCCGGGATATGCGGATTGACAGCGGCGTATAAGCTTACGAAAGCAGGATACAAAGTCTTAGTTGTCGAAAAAGAAGGGAATTCAGGGGGATTGGCGAGAAGTTTTAGATACAACGGTTATACTTTTGATATAGGGCCGCACAGACTCTATACTAAAGTACCCCAAGTATCAAATTTTATAAATGATATCCTGAAAGAGAAAATAATCATACCTAGAAAATCCGGTATTTACTTATTTAGTAAATACCTCGATTGGCCATTAAGCCCTAGTGATATCTTTCGATTACCAGTAAATATTTTGATAAAAACCTGCGTAGACTTAATTCTACAGAAAAAAATGGAGCCGAATAACTTTAAAGAATACGTTAGTAACCGATATACTAAGACATTATATAAATGTTTCTTCGAGAATTATACCTTGAAATTCCTTAAAGCAGACCCCAAGAAAGTCCACAAATATTGGGCCAAAATAGCCCTAGAGAGAGCGGCGATCGATGAAAAATTAAATACCAATTCATTATCTGAACTCATCTATACGATGTTTTTACGCAAAAATACAATAAAATTCATATATCCGATTAACGGCATAGATACTTTTCCTAATAAAATTTCCGCCGCGATCGAAGAATATGGCGGAAAAATACTCACTAATAAAGAAATCGACAAGATAATCTGTGCCGATCAAAAGATCGAGTCTATATCCATCTCTGGTAAGGAAGAAAAAATCGATGATATTATCTGGACCGGGTCCATCCACGCGATATCTAAGCTATTGAATCTGCCTAAGCCTAGGTTAGACTACCTTAATACCGTCCTATATAATTTTGAAATTGATACAGAAATAGAGAATAAGTATCAATGGTGCTACTTTAGCGATAAAGATATCCCATTCGTAAGGATAACCAATTATTCCATGTTTAGCAAGTATAATAGCCCCAAAGGCACAACTGCTTTATGCGCTGAAGTTACCTGCCCAGAAAAAGACAGCGTATGGAATAACCCAGAGCAATTAGTTGAAAAAATAAAAACTGAGATGCTTAAACTCGGGATTATTAATCAAATCAAACATATAAAGGCGCTTCATATAGAAAAAATTAATGAGGCATATCCCATCCTCTATTTGAATTATGAAACAAATCTAGCAGAGGCGAACTCAAGGTTAAAAACATATAGAAATCTATATATGGCCGGCAGAACAGGGTTATTCTGGTATAACAATATGGACCATTCAATCATTAATGGCTTAAATGTAGCAGAAAAAATCATTGGTTAATATGCAGAAATATAAATTATCGATTATTATACCTATTAAAAATAATGGGGATTTATTAAAAAAAACGCTGCTACCCACGTTGGAAACCCTAATAGAAAGAAATTATGAGATTATTCTTATAGACGACGGATCAAAAAATACTATTGAGAATATCCCGCATGGTGAACAAATTAAATTATTTATTTTTGCTAAAAGTAAAGGCCCTGCTTTTGCAAGAAATATAGGCGCCAAGAAAGCCCAATCACAATATATTGTTTTTATTGACTCTGATATTGAAATAAACCCTGTGCATCTTGATATATTATATGCGGCGTTAAGCAATGATGATAAAAAAGCATATATAGGGGTCCTTGATGAAAAAACGATATTTAAAAATAATTCCTCTACTTATGAAAATATCTATATGAACTACCATTATTTGTCCTTTAAGGGGGACTTTCCTATTTTTTATACAAGTTTTGCGGGAATTTCAAAAAAGACATTTATGGAATTAAATGGCTTTGATGTAAATTATACCTCATCCAGCATCGAAGACATGGAATTCGGCCAAAGATTAAATGAAGCGGGAATCAAAATAGAGGTTCTGCGGAATGTGCGCTTAAAGCATTATAAAGAACTCTCTCTATGCGGTTTATTCGCATTGAATTACCGCAAAGGAAGCGGAGCAATAAAAATTATTTTAAGGAAAAAAGAGTACAAGAAGGAAGAGATACTAATGTGCGCACCAAGAATAAATTACCTGCTATCCATACCTATCGCCATGATGCTGCCGGTCTTATCGGCCTTTACTATCCTAAATCCTAATTCCAGGAACATATCATTAACACTTATGCTATATTTTTTATGCATTTTACTTAACATTAGATTTATTTATTATATTTATAAAAAAAGGGGTGCATATTTTTTAATACTGAGTCTGGCATACCTGCCTTTGGTAGCTTTTTTCCAGGGCGTAGGAATCTTATCCGGTATTTTTACTTTTATAAAAGGCAAAAAATATTTATGATCCCAAAAAATTTTCTTAATTCTTTGCCCTCGCTTATTAATAAGAATAATACAATGCCTGTTTATCTCATACATTTCATTACCAACAGGTGCACGTGCAAATGCGGCCATTGTTTTATCGATCGCTTCGCATCTAAGGACGCAGAACTCTCGCTGGATGAGATAGAGAAGTTTTCTCTGCACGCCGGAAAGTTATTATTCGTTTTCTTGACCGGCGGAGAACCTTTTCTTAGAAATGACATAGCAGAAATCGCATATATTTATTATAAAAATAATAAAGTGGCCAAGATCCAAATTCCAACAAATGGCAGCTTAACAGACAAAATAATTATGCATAGCGAAGAAATGGCTAAAAGATGCCCCAATATGCATATAGGCGTAAGTATTTCAATCGACCAGATAGGTGTAAAGCATGATGAAATAAGAAAACACCCTGGCCTATTTGCAAAATGCCTGGAAACATATAAGGGATTAAAGGATTTACAGGAAAAATATAATAATTTTAACGTAAATATCACTATCAATGTATCTTCTTACAACGAAGATGCATTAGATAAAATATACCCTGCTATTAAAGACATATTCGCAGCCAAAAATATATTTAATACTTTAACAAGGGGCAACCCGCGATCAAAAGACGCCAAAGTAAAGAATATAGAGAATTTTAAGAAATTGAATTTACTTATCGATAATGATCTAAAAAACAAGAAAATGGCGGGTTATCAGCATTTTTTCCTGTCTGAAGTAATTAATGCCAAGAATCTAATTAGCAGGAATATGATTTATGAGATTGCTAAATATAATAGATACAAGATACCGTGCTATGCGGGAAAGCTGGCCTTTGTCCTATCTCATAATGGGAAGATATATCCCTGCGAAATAAGAGAAGAAAATTGGGGTAATATCCGTGATTTTGGTTATGATTTTAAAAAAATATGGTTTTCGCAGAAAGCTGAAATAAGCCGCCAGTTAATAAAAAAGAACAAGTGCTATTGCACCCATGAGTGCTTTGTCACTGTTAATATTATTTTTAATATTAAATATTGGCCGAAGCTACTGATAAGATCGTTGATCCTAAAAGTCAATTCCCTATTACGCAATATCAGCCCGAAATGAAAAAAAATATTATTATATATCTTATCCCCTTATTAATTTTAGTCTATACAGTAATTAATGTATTTGCGATTATGCATCATGAACCCTGGAGAGACGAAGCCCAGGCATGGCTTTTAGCAAGGGATGCAAACTTATTTTCTCTGTTTAAATCAATGCACTACGAAGCAACCCCCGCCTTATGGCATCTGCTGATAATGCCTTTTGCTAAGGCCGGTCTTCCATTTATAACACAATTCATCATCCATCTATTTATCGCCATTGCTGCCGTAACGCTATTCTTATACTATGCCCCCTTTCCGAACCTGACTAAGTTGTTATTTATTTTTTCTTATTACCTGGCTTATGAATATTCGGTTATAGCTAGAAATTATAGCATAAGCATTCTTCTGCTCTTTTTAATCGCCATTTTATATCCTAAACGATTCAAGCTGCCCATTATTTATTCATTATTGATATTTTTATTAAGCAACACCAACGCTTTAAGCATATTTCCCGCATTTGCCTTAATCATTATCTTTATCTTAGAATTCCATAAATACGCAGTGCGCGATAAAAAAACCTACCTATCCATACTTATCATGCTCTTGGGATCTGTATTGGCCATCTTGCAAATTTATCCCTATAAAGATAGTTGGTATCTATTTAATTTCGACCTGTTCTATAAAACTAATTACCTAGAGCCATTTTATGCTATAGCAAGAACATTTATTCCATTCGCCCCCTCATCATTGTTTTATATCTCCTTAGCCTCAATCATATTGATTATAATGGCCCTGCCAATACTAACAGAAGCGATGGCCTTCTCTATTTTGGCTCTCTCGTATACCGGATTATTCTATGTTCTCATCTTCCACTCCGCCGAACGATGGCATGCCGGTTTCCTGCTTATTATTCTGATTTTTTCACTATGGATAGCCACCTATTACAGTAATCACGTAAAAGAAAAAACAGATAAGCGTTTACTAAAATCGCTATTTATTAAGGACTACACAAGATTGTCCTTGTTTTTTTTAAATATCTGCCTGATCCTATCCGTGATATTTACCATAAAGGCATATCTTCTGGAGTATAAATATTGTTTTTCCGGAGCCAGAGATATGGCAGAATTCATACAAAAGAACGACTTGGATGACAGTATAATTATCGCGCAAAATTCGCCAAGCGCCTCAGCGCTTTTGCCATATTTACCCCACGCGAAATTCTGGTATGCAGGAGAAAAAGAATTTGGTACATATGTTATTTTTTCCCTCCAGAATCGCCTCTCCCATCCCCTATCAGCTTTTGAAACTATATCCAGGGCTAAGGAAAAGTTTCCGAACAAGGGGAAAAAAATCTTTTTATTGATAACTGGTTTAGATCCTACGGAGGGGAAAAAATTTAGGCTTTTATATAAGACAGATAAAAGTAAGAATAATCCGCTCGGCGCGGAAGATGAAAGTTTTTACTTGTATCAATATATCGATTAAACACGGAAGGAATCTTTAGTTAGTACAAAAATACTGCGACTTAATAAACCCTTGGTAAAATCCTAATTTAATGAATGTTGCGACGATCTTCGGGCCATCTACCAAAAAATTTAATTTTGATTTACCGACTCTTTTCCTATACGGCACAAAAGTCTCGATTATCTTTATGCCGGGAGACATCAAGCCTTTAACGGTTATTGCAAGGGTGAAATCTAAGCCATCTGGCAGAGGCAGGATCTTTTCATAAACTTCTTTGTTGATCAAGACCATACCGCTGGCTATATCCGTAATTCTTTTCTGGCTTAAAACAGTAATCAAAAATGCTCCTATAAGATTACTGAATTTTCTTATTATCGGCATATCGTTAGCCGGTGTCATGCGCGAACCTATCGAAATATCTGCTTTTCTATTCTCTAGATTATTAAATAAATTTACGAAATATTCCGGATCATATGTAGAATCGGCATCTATAAAAGAAATATAATTTCCCCTTGCCCTGCTTATACCCATCTTGAGCGCTGCTCCGTAACTCTTTTTTTCTTTATATGAAATCAGGGAGATTTCTTTACAAAATTCATACGTCTTCGCGATCTTTTCCGTCCTATCCGTCGAGCCGTCATTGACCACGATAATTTCTACATTTTTAATAGAAGTATTCTTATATATGGTTCCCCTGGCTTCTATGCATTTGTCTATAACCGCGGAAATTGAGGCCTCTTCGTCATGTGCTGGTATTATTATTGATAAAGTATTCTTCTTCATAGCCACTAAATATAATCGCTGCTTTAACCTGATATAAGATTAATTTCCTGCCTTACATTATCAAGGCACTCTTCCATGTCGAAATAAGAATGCGTACCGCTACGACCGATCAATCGTAAATTAGAAAAAGAATTTATTAGGCTCTTTATAGTACTTAAACTCTTTTCCGCGCCATTATAATAAAGCGGATAGGCATAATCTATTTTCTTGATGCAATAATCAATAATTTTATCTTCCTTCTTGATCAGTTCTAGGCGCCGCAGGCCTTCAATAGCAACTTTTGCGATCTCGCTTTCCTCCTTATTCCATACTGCATCATTTTTGTCGCAAAAAATTTCTACACATAGCAAGGTCTTTTCCTTTTCTGCCATATCTAAGCTCCAAAATTTAGGCTCATGGATCCTGGAAAATATTACATCTTTGGACGGAATATAACACCAGTGCCAATTAGAGACATTTTTCCGGTTTATTTCGATACTCACTATGATCAAGCTCCGGTATTTTATACCTGCTTCAATACCCATAAATTCATGATTCTTGTGCAAGGGCAAGGTTTTGACAAGTTCCCTGACCGGAATAGAAGAAATGACATGCTTAAACGATACTTCAGCAGGAGAACCATTATGCATAAAAGATAAGGAACTTAATCTACCGTTTTCATTATGGAATTGCTGTAACTGAACATTTTTATATATACTGCTCTCTTTGAGTTTTTGCTCTAGGGTTTCCACTAATAAACCGATCCCTTTGCGCGGATAATAAAAAGAACGTGCAGACTCTTTGACGCTGTAATCATTCATAAAAAACTTTTTTAAATATTTTAATAAATTACTCCCCCCGATCCTTGTATCCGCCCATGCCGCGGATAGCTGATCGCATGGGATACCCCATACTTTATTGGTATAATCACGGAAGTAAATTTTATATAAATGCTGCCCGTAATTGGACTTTATCCATTCTTCAAAATTATCTCTCCTTTTATTTTTATTCAAGCTTAATAAATTGAACATTATCTTAAGCATATCTTTTTTATTGAAAGTGAACAGCGAGCGGATATTTACCGGGTAATCGATATATTTGTTCTTGAATAAAAGCTTGCTGTTTCTTTTTAAAACCAAGAGTTCATTTTGTTCGATCAGGTTCTTAAGATAGGAGATATTCCTTTGGTTCTTAAAAAATAGACCGTGCCCTCCGATGTCAAATTTAAATCCTTTAAAATTAAAAGTCCTTGCCAGGCCTCCAACTTCTGCTTCCTTTTCCAAGACTAGTACCTTCTGATTTTTACTAGATAGAATTTCGGCTGCGACTAAACCGCTCCAGCCTGCCCCGATAATGAGAAAATCAGTATCAATTTTTTTCATAAGGTCTCACTTCTTTCTATACCGCTATGCGGTTTTTGCTACGGCCTATCGCCGCATAAGATATGAGCAATAATGCCCTTGGTAGGTCATATATAAAAAAAACGGGAAAAAGCTTAACTTTACCCATAAGCCTTTCGTTTTTTAAAATTAATAACAAGCGGTTCCGGAAACAAAGATATCTCCTTATTTTCTTGTTATGGCCGGAGCTATTACCGTAATGGTAACATACCGCTTCCGGCAGATAGAGCGTTTTATAATTATGCCTCTGGGCGCGCCACGACAAATCCACATCTTCCACTAAAAAGAAAAATCTTTCATCAAAATATCCCGTAGTTTCTTTTATTTCTTTGAGCATTTTACTACGATATACGGCGGAGGCGGAACATGCGCCGAAAATATTTTTACGATTGCTAAATTCATCATTATCGATTTTTCCCTGGCCCATATCATAAAACCTTCTTAAAGAAGAAAGAAAGATGCCCGTAGAATAAATTGTTTTCTTATCGCTCTTTAATATCTTCGGCTGTATTATGCCGACATTTTCAGGAAGCATTTCTACGGTGGCCACTATACTTGAAATAAATTGCCTTTCAAGCACCGTATCACAATCCAAAGTTATGATCCACTCACCACTTGCGCTCTCTACGCCCTGATTCCTTGCCTTTGCCGCGCCGACGTTAGAATTGTTTTCGATAATTCTTACCTGCGGAAATTTTTCCTTGATAAGATCCGGGGTTCCATCTGTTGAATTATTATCAATAACTGTTACATCGATCTGGCGGTAGTCTTGAAAAAATATCGAATTAAGGCATGGCTCTATAAATTTTAAACTATTGTATGTAATAACTATTATGGATATTTTTAGCATTGCATGGCCTTGAATGCACCGCATAACCGCTTTCCTAATATACGCAAAGAAAAATTTTCCTGTACAATCCTTCTGGCGTTTATTCCTATTTTTCTAGAAAGACCGGGATTCTCAACAAGAAACTGCATTTTCTTGATAAATTCATCTTTAGTTCCTGCCAATAAGCCGCTCTCTCCATCTTTTATTATATTTTTTGCTTCTCCAATACTACTACAAATCGCAGGCTTGGCCATAGCCATATATTCAAAAAGCTTTGTAGGGCTCTTTGCCCTATTGAAGTTATTATCTTCGGCTATCGGTAAAAGCCCGATGTCGATATTATCTAAATATTCAGGCATATCGCCGGGGCGGATCCATTCTTTTAACAGAATATGAGGATCGCCATTCTCATTTATTATCTTACCTATGCTATTTTTATGGATCCCGTCTCCGGCTATTTCAAAATAAATATGGTCGTATTTATTTCTTAAAGCCATAAAACAATCGATTGCAAGTTTCAGGTTATTTATATACTCATTCTTATGAAAAGTCCCTACCCAAGAGAAGATAACCTTATCTTTATTCGATCTTTCCGAAGAAGGCCTGAACAGCTCTGTATCCACTCCCGTAGGAACAAGGTATACTTTTTTGTTGAATTGTGCAAGAAACTGCTGAAGAAAACTACTAGCAGCGATACAAATAACACTACTTCTTGCAATACGCTTAGTAAAAAAATGTGCCTTGGATAATGGCCAAACGCCACAAAGGTAGCGTGGGTCCTCCCTCATTTCCCAGTCGTCAAGATCAAGGATAAGCCTATTTTTATTCACTAGATGCGCCAGGTACGGAGCCAAGGCATGGTAATTAAAGCGCTGTAAATATAAAATAGCTTCTTTATCTTGAGATATCTTCTTAAAGGCCAGATAATTATACTTTATCTTCTCTCTAAAGTTCATCTCGGATTCTTCCTGGCCATCCTTCGCGCCCAGGCAATCCTTAAACGAAAAGACTTCGGTTTTTATGCCAGAGCTGGCTATTTCTCTGGAAAAATTATAGCATCTTATCCTTGCTCCGGCCAAATCGTATCCTTCTCGAGTAATAAAGATTATTTTCATATACCCTTATCGATCTTTATTGTTCGGCTGCATTGTTCTTATATGCGGCCACCAAGCAACTAGAAATATTGCGCCAATTGTACTTTTTTTCTATTCTTTTACGAGCGAATATCCCTAAATTTTCTTTTAAAACATTGTCCTTAAGCAGCCTCGAGATCCCGCCCGCGAGGGCGCGGTAATCTCCGGGTGAAACCATAACCCCTACTCCGCCCAGCATAATTCTTGCTTCGCCCACAGAGCTAGCAACTACCGGCTTACCCATAGCCATATATTCAACTATTTTTAAAGGGCTTTTACAGCGGACAGCCTTTGTATCTTTAAAAGGCGCCACACAAATATCGGCTGCGGCAATATATTGAGGGATTTCATCATGGGGGACCGATCCGGTAAATATGACCTTATCGTTTATCCCCAATTCAAAAGTCAATCTCTTCAAAGACTCTTCCATGAATCCTTTCCCCACGATCATAAATTTAACACCTGGTTCATTATGCAGGATAATATTCGCCGCCTTGATAAATAAATCTATGTACTGGGCGCCATGAAGCTGCCCTACATATAAAATCAGAGGCGAGGCGATATTATATTTTTTTCTTATCTCGCTGCCATCTAAATTGAGATCGAATTCTTCTGGATCCGCTCCCACCGGAGCAAGATAAATATTTTTTTCGCTTACACCAAATCCTAGTGCCAGATCTCTTAAGCAACTACTCGACACGGAAAGAGTATCGGATAATAACGGCAGGACCCTTTCCAGGATTTTAAAAAAAGAACCGATAAATAAAGAGTGCGCACTCTCACCGCACGATTCATACCATATTTGCTCTTCCCAATCATCCCAGTCGTAATGTAAATGTTTGCCCGTAATATAAGAAGCTATGACGGCCGGTAGAGCTGCATAATGATGGCATTTCTGAAAATGGACTACGTCGGACCATTTGGCTAATTTCGTAATTTCAATAATATTTTTAATAAAAATTACCGGCGATTGCGAACGGCTCAAAGATATGACTTCGTAACCGACGGGAAAAGCTGGCTCCTTATTACCGGTATTGGAATCGGCTGAAGGAAAATAAACAAGCTTCACCTCGTGCCCGCTCTTTGTAAATTCTTTCGCAAAGGCCCTTATCCGCCTTGTCCAAGGCTCAGAGGGAGAAAAAATATCATGTGGATGGATAAGAAGTATCCGCATATTCTTTATTTAAAAAAATGTTTATTCCTGGTCTTTTCGACCAACCAGAAATAAAAGGTATAGAATAATGTAATATTGAAAAGGATGCATAGCATAGCGAATTTAAAAATATTGCTTGGACGGCGGCTAGAAGATTTGATGCTACCATCACCATCGTAAATACCTACAAATAGAACATTTAATCCGATCTTTTTAGCAAAATTATAAATATCCCTTACCCTTCTTTTTCTGACATTATAATCATTGGCATATTCTCTGGAAACCCACTGCGAATCATATTCCTTATCGGGAAGATATAGCGAAAAATCTTGCGGGAACTTCTCCAAATCCGCCTCTGCCGTGATATAACAGGGGTTTAAGCTGGATACTCCGCTCAGATACCTCCTAATAGACCTTAATCTACGCTTTGTGACATCAAAATCCTCTTCTCTCTCGTTGGGGAAACCAATAACCAGATTGATATATGTGTTGATACCGGCTTTTTTTGTTTTGATCAAATTATTCTTGATATCGGCGAATGTATATCTCTTCCGCATTTTGTCGAGCACGTTCTCCGATAAGCTTTCTACACCATAAGTTACAGAAGTAAAGCCGCTTTTTCTCAATTTTTTTAAAAAATCGACGGTTATATCTTTCTTGATCGCGCCTTGAGCAGTCCAGTTAATATCTAATTTTGAATCGATTATGTATCCGGTTAGTTCGTCCAGAGTTTTCAAGTTTCCGTTGAACATCAAATCATTACATATAAAATTATTGACCTTGAACCTATTTAAGTTTGTTTTGATCTCTTCAAAAATATTCAAAGCAGACCTGTATCTATATTTTCCCATCCAGATCTTCCAGTCGTTGCAGAAAGAACAGTTATTTACACAACCCCTACTGAATAATATTGGCAATATACGGTTATTGAGATATGAATTTAAAGGCAACTTTTCCCATGCCGGATATGGGATAGTATTCAAGTCGCCGATCAGGGTACGCTGGGAAAATTTTGAATATCCGCTATTGGCATACTGCAGCGATCCCGGGACCGATCCGACCTTCTTTGTAAAAAATGATTCGACCAAATTTAAAAAGGTTTCCTCTCCTTCACCTGCAACGAATGCATCTACCAGCCCGGGCTCGAGCAAATTGCGCCCGGTTAATGAAGAATGCATGAACCTCATGGGAAGGTTGTGATGATCCGTAAAAAAAGAACAGGATGGACCGCCAAATATGATATATAAATTCGGGTTTGCTTTTTTTAAGGCGCTTGCCAATTCTATTGAAAAAAGGATATTGCTGCCGTATAAAGAGAAGCTTACTATCTTATAATTTTTTTTGATTATTTCGTTTACATACCTGTCTATATCATTTTGAAGGATATTTTTTATTTCCCTGAATAAATCTTCCCTTGTCCACAGATTATAATTTTCAAATTTCCATAAAGCCTTTATATTTTCATCTGATTTATTGTATATTTCTATGTTTATATCGAGGGCATCGACAGAAATATCTTTTTTTTCCAGGTAAGAAGCCAGGTACGCCATCCCTATCGGAGGATATAAAATATCCCACATAGGGCACATAACAATAAGAACTCGTTCTTTATCCATTTTTATTCAGCTATTTTAAGCGGGACAATGCCTTAACGATCTTTTGCTTAAATTTAGTTAATAATTTTATCCGGCTATGAATATGTAAATTCCTGCATAAGTCGTCGCAGCTCTTATAACAGCCGGCTTCTTTTGTTTCAGGGTCATTGCCTATAAGTTTAAAAAACGGATCTTTTTTCTCGCAGGCCAATGCTTTCTTACGAAAATAACGCTGCCTCTCTCCGTTCCAAACTTTTTTAAAGCGTTCTTGGTAAAGATTCCCTACGGGAAATCGATGCGCCTTCAAACAGGCATTCACATCACCGTTAGGCATGATCCGGCTGAAATTCCAGCCTATGTAGCAAGGCATACTATCTATGATGTTGCGGTCATAAGTGGCCTTGGCCAGGTCAGAGACGGAAGAAATCCGCCTTAAAAATGATTCAAAATTCAATATTTTTACCGCTCCATAGCTTCCTTCGGCATCCATGGCCCGGTAAACCTCATTAGCCATATCCTGTAATTCTTTTATCTGCCTGTAATCCAAAAGAAGCTTATCGGTCTTACCCGGTATTGTATCTACTAAAGTAAATTCTACATATTCCGATTTAGTCTCTCCCGCCAATCTGATCATATCTTTTAATTCATGATAATTAAGATTAAAAATAACATTGTATAATTTGATCTTTGGATTAATGGCTTTAAGCTCATTCATATATTTCAAGTTTTTCAGTATCTCTAAAAAGGT
The DNA here is from genome assembly GCA_028717645.1 of Candidatus Omnitrophota bacterium. Taxonomy (GTDB): domain Bacteria; phylum Omnitrophota; class Gorgyraeia; order Gygaellales; family JAMWDD01; genus JAQUNK01. Next base: position 29,279 of record JAQUNK010000001.1, on the reverse strand, counting down.
GTTTTCACTCTTATTGGGATGAGTAAGGGCATAAGTTCCGGGGCTAGCTGCCCAGGTGCTTACAGTAAGATGCTCAATGCCTAAATCTATGATCTTCTTTGCTATCTCTCTATTGATTAACGTAAAATTAGTATTTACATAGCATATGAATTTCTTTTTCTTGGCATACTCCAAAATTTCTATAATAGCAGGATGGATAAAGGGTTCGCCACCGCCTGAAAAATAAATTTCCCGCGTGCCCATGCCAGATAGGTCGTCTAATAATTTCTTGACTAATCCCAAAGGCAGGGTTTGCGTCCTCCTTGCTTCGCTCAATGTTTTTTCTTCCAAAAGCGGAGAGTTGCACCAGCAGGCAATACAATTATTATTACAATTGTATGTCAAATCGATCTGCACATGGGAAGGGCCAGTAAAGGCATACTCGCCATTGTAGATACCTACAATATCCCAGTAATCATTAAATAAATTACCGGAATTTATGTATCGTAATGCTTTTTTAATATTCGTAAATATGTTTTTTTCTTCAGATCCCATATCAGAAATAAATGCTAGTTGGTTGATATTAATTTTAAATCTTCTTTGTTCAATATTTTTTTCTTTTTAAAAAAGGTGAATATCAGGTAATCTAATGTTTTGTTGAGGGTACGGCTGAACCCATATTGGCTTAAATGTTCATTGAACTTCAGCACGTCCCCCAAGATACCTCTTTTCCTTCTTTTTTGCTCCGCCCATAATAAATATGCTTTTTTCTTTGCATTTTCCAGATCCCGGGAAGTAAGGTTATCGTGCCTCAAAACACTGCCATCATGGCCGTCGTACTTAGACCAATCGCTTGTTAAGATCATGTCTTTGCTTTTCAGTTCTTCAAAAAATGCTGTTCCCGGAAAAGGCGTAAGAATAGAAAACTGTACCGAATCGGGTTCCAGGCTCAAGGCATAACGTATGGTATCCATGATCGTTTCTTCTGTTTCTCCAGGGAATCCAAAAGTGAATGTAAGGTGCGTCTTGATCCCTAAACGTTTTGTTAATCTTATCATCTCGGTATTCTTATCCACATCCAGACCTTTATTGCAGTACTTAATGAACTTGTGGTTATGCGTCTCTACGCCGTATTTAACGGCCTGCAGGCCTGCAGATTTCATTTCTTCCAAAATATCCTTATCCATTAAATCGGCCCTTGCCATTATTGCCCAGGGGAACTTTTCTAGTTTTCTCTTTTTGATCTCCCTGCAGAGCCCAAGCATCCTGTCTTTGCCGATATTAAATGTATCGTCATCAAAATAAACCGATTTAAACCCTTTTTTTACAAGCAGGTACTCCATTTCATCTACGACATCTGTTATGTTCCTTACCCTATATTGGTTACCCTGATAGATAATCTGCGGCCAAAGGCAAAAATTGCATCCAAAAGGACAACCCCTGGAAGCAATCATTTGGGCGGAAGGAAAAGGTATGCCCCCGGGTAAATCCAGATACCTATCCATACCCAGATCTTCCCGTTCCGGCCAAGGCAGAAGATCCAAACTTGCCAATTCCCTTCTGGGATTTTTAACAATATTGTTCCCTTCTCTGTATATAAGGCCTTTTATCCCGGATAATTGTTTTCCCTTCTGTAATGATTCTACCAATTCTAAAAGCGTAAATTCATATTCGCCGAACAGAACAAAGTCTATAAATGAATGGTTTTCCAAAAACTCTTTCTTATAGATCTCTGAATTAGGGCCGCAGAGGATTATTTTTATGCCGGATGTATGGATTTTTTCCAATAGTTTCAGGTCTTCGCAGAAAGAAGGTATCGATGTCTCGGCTACCAAATAATCACAATCTTTGTCTAAGATCCTGTTTAAAAATACGCCTTCGCTAAGTTGCTGGGCTATTGCATCGATCAATTCTACATTATCAAAGTTATGCTTTTTTAATAAAGAAGCTGCGTAGCCAAGAAAGAACGGATAAGGTAAATAATCCCGTTCGCTATCGTCTTTGATATGCGGCCAGCGGGAACCTGCCCTTACGCCCCACTTATAATCCCTCTGCCAAGGAAGGTTTGTTAAAATTATTTTTAAACTTTTTTCCTCTGCGGCTTGAATTTTATTGAAATTATTAGAAAAATAAGCCTGGCGGGACTTTTCTATCTTTTTATCTAAAAAGAGGTCGTCTTGGAACAAAAGTATATTTCCTGAGAATAAATTATAACGTTCTGAAGTAAATTCTTTGTTCTGGATAAAATTCTTTAGCCTAAAACCCAAAATGTTAGCCGGCATACTTTGCGGCGCACTCTGCACAAGAGGCAGTGCCTCTTTATTTTCCACCTTAAAAGCCAAAGAAGACAAAGGGCTACCTTCTGTGAATTTGGCACCTATCAAATCAGAGATACGGTCATTTAAATATAACTGATGCCAATTATTATCCGGTTTTATAAAATTGCCTTCTTCGAAACCTACAAACCAGCTTTTACAATTTGTATTTGTTAAAAGCAACACCCTAAATTCATCTAAATTTACCCAATCGTAAAGTTCTAGATCAATATTCCAACTGATCTCTTTTTCGTTATTTATTTTTAAAGACCATACCTGGGCCAGAGGTAGCTCTTCGAAAGATAACCTTAATCTAAGGCAATTGCTGCTTTTCTCCAGGATATCCCAGCGGGCCTTAGTAGAATCGATCGAGAGGCCCAGCGTTTCGATGCTGGTATTTAATTTCGCTATTTGATGATCATTCCATAAAATATTCGTCCATTTTTCTGTAAAAGACAATCTCATCCTGCCATAACTGATTGCCGTGCATTGCGCCATGCGCTGACCCGGATGACTAAAGCTGGTTTTTGACAAAAATATAAAATACTCGATGCTTCGCCTAAAGGCATAAGATAAACCACCGGTTCCAGTGTATTTTATGAATTTATGGATATTACGGGCTATTTTCAATTTTTATCGCTCCGTTAAAATAATAGTGATCCCCGGAATTAGATTTTTTGCTATTTGTTTTTTGATACTGTATTAATCTGGATTTATATAAATAATCGCTATTTTCTATAATGGCGCGGGTAAAATCGCTATCTGTATTATTCTTGAAAATAACCCTGGGTAAATTTTCTCCAAAAGATACGATCTCTTTTGCTTGTCCATACCAGAACCTGAAAGGAAGGATATCGTAATGCTCGGGGTATTCATCGGCAAAGTCTCCCTGGTTTGATCCGGGGGCCATCCAATGCCTGAATTCGGAAGAAAGCATAATATTAACCTGTGATATATCCAAAGAGATTTCCTTTAAGGTTTCTACATCTACATTCCAGGAGACCAAAGAATCGTCTATTAGCTTTATATCCCATTTTTGCGTAATCGGGATATTTATCCACTCCCCAAAAACAATAATCCTATCTTTATCTTTTTTAATTATTTTCCATTCTGCACGCGATGAATCATGCCAGATCCCATTATGGCGCAACGAACTAAAGATACCCAATCCGGAAGTCAATTCTTTCTCCTGCCAGTATATCCTGCCTATTCCTCTTTCTAATGCTAATTTCAACTTTTTCCCGCTGAATTCAGCGACATCACTGGCTGCCCTTTCTTTAGGCGTAATTTCTTTTTTGTCGAAAATAATCCTGCCTTCAAAATAAAGACGCCTACCCTGATCAACAAAATGTTCGCTACCTGGAATATTCTGAGAAAAAGTCAGATAAATAGATTCTCCGTATAAATTCCTTTTTTTAAAAATACCCAAAATCTTCTTATTCTGGTCATCCGCAGCCTCGAAGTTCAGGGTTGTAAAATTGCAATTATTTTTTGGCTTAACCGCCACTTCCGAAACCCTATCATCTTTTAATCTCACCGGCCCCATATCATTTACATATTGATTTACTAAAAATTCTCCCGATTCATAGGCCGTATTCCAATTCGCATATTCGTCTATTAGTTCCAGGCTTATGAATTTTTGGACCAAAGATATGGGTTTTGTTATTTCCAGCTCAACCTTTATCTGGAGGGTATCTTGCTTGCAGGATAAAGACCATATTTCCAGCATATTTTCGCGGGGAATTTCGACAACCATTTCTTCTTCAGATATTTTTTTGATCCCCCACTGGGATGAAATCATGGGAAACGGCGTACTTATACCCATCCCCGGGCCAGTGATTTCTTTACCGTTATGATAAAGCCTGATCAACCTGCCTTCTGCATCCGCAAAAACGCTCAATTTTCCAGAAGACACGGTTCTTCGGGGTATAGATTTTTTTCTTTCAGCATTCTGCTCTAACAAGGCTTTTTCTTCTTCGGCTTTTTGCTTCAGAAAAAAAGCATCTTTTTTTACTTTTAAATATTCTTCTAAATCTTTTTCCGTAAATATGATCTTTGTTCCAATCGATAAGGCATTTTTGTTGGTTTGTACCTGAATGATCCTTGATTCCAACTCGCTGCCGCTGTTTAAAAGCCGTATTTTTGACTCTTCATCATTTGCTTCAAAGATTATAACGGGAAAGCCATGTTCCTTCGCAGCAGAACACAACCCTATAAAATTCTCAGGAAAACTAGTTAGGCCTATATCTTGCCAATTGACCCTATGCATATACGGAGGAAAGCGCCCTCCTTCATTCAATGTGAACCATTTATCATAAATAGGTATTACAAAGAAATTAAAGCATTTTTCTGCTGATTCCCCTTCTGTCTCTATTCGAAATACGATGTTTCCCTCTGTAGCCTTGATATTCCAGGCTTGTTTAAAATTCCCATCGAGGGAACGACCTACGGCGTTAACACTGCTGTCGGACGAAGTTCCTGTTGTCCAATAGAGATCGCTAGAACAGAACCAAGAGTTAAATTTGGGTACAAAGAAAGAAAAAGTGCTGTTATTGCCTTTAGTTATAAGCATATCCGAGCAAGACAAATTCATGCAACCATTATTAAATATGAAATTAAATCTTTCTTTTTTTAATAATGCCTGCCCGTCTTTGCTTGTTTCCCTTTCTATATAAGAAGAAATTGCCTTTTCCGGAGGGCCATCCTGTATGACCTTGCCCTGCTTTAAAAGAACAGCGCGATCGCAAAAACTACCCACTAGATTCATGTCATGGCTGACTAAAATAATGGTCCTGCCCATTTGTTTAAACTCATTGATCTTTTTCAAGCATTTAGCCTGGGCTTCCTTGTCGCCAACAGCCAGTATATCATCTATAAGAAGGATGTCCGGCTCGACAAATATGGCTAAAGCAAAAGCCAGGCGCATATACATACCCTGTGAATAGTATTTTACCGGCGCATAAATGAATTTACCTATATCGGCGAATTCGACGATCTTTTTTAAGCATTCTTCCAGGCCATTCTCGCTTAAGCCATACATCCTTGCATTCAGCTTGATATTTTCTATACCGGTAAATTCCGGATTAAAACCAGCGCCTAATTCCATTAAGGCAGCTACCCTGCCAGAAATATTTAAGGTACCTTTATCCGGAATAAGCATGCCGGCGATCAATTTTAAAAGGCTCGTCTTTCCTGCCCCGTTTTCTCCGATAATCCCAAGTATCTTACCTTTCTCTATCTTAAGATTAACGTCCTGCAAGGCCCAAACTTCTTCCCAGGAAACATCCGTATCCTTAACAAACTTCACGCGATACTTTTCCCAGACATTATTAAATTCAATTATCGTATTCATGCTCTTTTTAATAATACGCTTTCATTTTTTATGAAAAATAGGTAGCCAATAACAAAAGAACCCAGGGAAAGAAATATCAAAACTAAAATCGTAAATAATGCCGGGGCTTCTGCTTTTATCAATATGCTTTGATAGGAACTTATATAGTAGGTCATGGGATTTGCTTTGCATATCCACTGTAGGTTTAAAGGGACCATATCCAGAGAATAGAATATCGGCGTGACCCAGAACCAGGGCAAGAATGCGATATTTAAAAAATGAGAAAAATCACGAAAAAATATATTGATACAAGAAAATAATATACCCAGACCCAAAATAAATATTAAATTAAATGCTATTAAAGGCAACAACAAGATCAGCGAGTTCAACGACTTTATATTTAGAAAGATGAAAAACGGTAATAGCGCACAAAGCCCTATTAGAAAATTCAGCAGATTTGCCAGTACCGTTGAAATCGGGATAAGTTCCCTGGGAAATATCCCCTGTTTTAATACAGGTGTATTGACAATAAATGAATTTGCGGCTTCCTGAAGAGCATTAGAAAAGAAAAACCAGGGTATGATGCCCGCCAATATAAAGAATGCATTATGGGGAATATTTACTTTAAAAACTTTCTCAAAAACAAAATAAATGCTCATCGTAAGGATAAGAGGTGTAATTACCGCCCACCAGATCCCCAGCATAGAACCGGCATACTTTATCTTCAGCTGCTTTATGGTCATTTCCAATAAAGCATGACGGAATGTATATACTTTCTTAAATCGGTTTAAAAATAATTTAAACATGGCCGGCCCTTAAACTTTTATAAGTAAAATTCGCGGCGTTATTATCGCAATATGCGCCATTTTCGTTCTTAAGGGGTATTTTGGGACTTTTAATAAAATTAAGTATGGATGAGTCTTTCTCTATCTTTCTGTTGAACTCATCTTTGGTATACAGATTATAACTGATCTTTCTTTTTGCAAATTTCCGGACACAGTCCAATTCTTTTGATAATACATCCTCCCTAAGCTTGCCGATGATGAATAAGTTGATTTCATTTGCCAGGTTTGCTTTGTTTTTAACAAAAGAACCGTAAATATACGCGCTTTCTATGCCTTCTATCTTTTTTAAGGCATCTTCGATTATCCCTTCGATACCTATGGTTTTACGCACAATATTCTTGAGTTCATCGAAAAGCGGGTATGATTTATTGATATAAAAATAACTGCGGTTGCCTTTCTTTATGGATAAAAAGCTCCCTTCTTCTTTTAGCCTTAAGAGCTCTTTATGGATCATGCTTACCGGGATGTCTAAAATACGTTCTAGTTCTCGAAGATAGTAAGAGGAATCTGAATCACAGAAATATAGCTTCAGAAGGGCCTGGCGGGTTTTGGATTTAAAAATATGGGATAAGTCCATTTTGTAATATCTTTATATTACAATTGTAATCCTTGCAGGTTACAAAGTCAATGTTTTTCCGAGGCCATATCAGATAGGGATTTTTTGTATTTGAGCAAAATGAAGAAAGAAATTATACCTAATAAATCAATAAAGATATCCATAATATTGCCGTTCCTGGTCGGGACGAACCTTTGGTGAATTTCATCGGAGCAGGCATAAAGCAGAGAAAAAATAAACGGCCATATTAGCGAATAAAATGGAACCAGGGAAAAACTTCCTTTAAAAGCACGGTAGAAAAGAAAAGTTAAAATTAAATACTCAATGATATGGGCGGCTTTCCTTAAGATCGCGTCCCAGGCCCCCAAGCCCGTACTTAAATTGGGGGTTCCGGAAAGAAAGAAAATCAGCGTGCACCAGATAAGTACCGGCAGCCAGTATTTAAAGAACTTCATTTTTGGTGGTTGTTCTGATAAATGCCGCTGTAGCCCTTATCCACTTCGTCTATGCTGATAAAAACAAGTTGGATCAGCCGGGCATTTTGCTTGATCTTTATGCCGTGGGGATTTTCAACTACAAGAATAAACTCGCTCCTGCCCTGAAAACCCGCGTCCCAGACGCCATTCTGGGAAAAAGCACCCATCCTCAAAAGCGAGCTACGTGGAAAGGCCATAGCGATAAGGTTTTTCGGAAGATTGACTATTTCATTACTGGCTATTTTATAAGCGCCTCTTTTAAGCTCCCACCAGCCAAAGCGGTCCTGCGGCTGTTGCTTTTGCGCGATTACCTCTTTACCCTGCGGAGTTTTTCTTTCTTTATTGGAAAAATCCAGGGCGCCGGCGCTATCGAACTCGGAAATCGCCCTTACGGTAAGGTCAAAACCATTTGGGGTCACCTGGGTCTCTAGATCAACGTAATCCTCGACCAGCGCCTTTTCCTTGATCAGCTTTTCGATCTCTTTTTTATTTAGGACCATGCACTTTTAGGCCTTCCAACCTTTTCTTTATTTCTTCAGGGAAGGCCTGGGGCCTTAAATTCTTATCAACGCAAACCATAATGGTTTTTGCCCTGACAATGACCTTGCCTGCCTGATTTTTTATTTCGTACCCAAAATTCACGCGCACGTTGGACACATCTTCGATCCAGGTTGAGATATCCAGGACGTCCAGATAATGGGCAGGCGCTTTATAATCTATTTCCTGCCGCGCGACCACAAAAAAAACTCCTCCCTTATACAGGTCAGTCAGAGGCAAACCATTTTCCTCGAAGAACTCTGTACGTGCCTCTTCCAAGAATTCAAGGTATTTTGCGTAATAGACCACCCCACCACAGTCGGTCTGATGATAATAGATTTGTATTTTCATGCTGCGTACTGAATGCTTAGAATCTTGCTCTTAGCCTTACTTCGCTATAAAAACCATTATCCATCTTTACCTTGCCGGTGCTATCCCTATATTGCAAGGTCTGATTGAATACCCCACCAACTGTGACCCAGGCCTGGATAAAACGGTTGACTTTATATTTTAGGCCGGTACCTAAACGCTTTTTTTCATACATCAGGATAAGGCCTTTTTGGCCATTTTGCGTGACTTCGTATTCGTCATAGGCCAATGCGCCTTCTACAAATACCCCGAGTTTATTATTCAGCATATAAGTAATGTTTGGCCTCGGAGGAACTAGGTTAAAAGCCAACTTATCGTTTGGTTTATAAATTACGCCCACGATAGGGCTTACTTCTTCATTATAAAAATCCGGCCTTTCCGATACACCTAAAACAAAGGTCAGTTTTTCATTCGGCTGATAAATAAGATAGGTGAGGATGGGTATACGAAAAGCTGAGGATTCAGCACTCCAGTTGTCGGTATAGTAGCTCGGTGATACCCCAAAACGAATATATGTTTTCTCAAGCGTAAAAAATGGTAATGTTACCTCAATGCCAGTAGATACGGCGGTCAAATGTGCAGGCAACTTAACAACGGTACTATTATTTATTCCGACATATTCGCTCTGTACAGAAAGTTCGATAGGCAATTTTCCAAAGGCCTTTAAATTATAGGCATATCCGGCATTAGTTTCTACGATCGCCACTTTTCCCGCCTGTGCGTCTACCTTGCGGCTGGGCATATATCTGGCGTAAGTGTCTACTTCGTTAACGAATTCTTCTTCCTCTTGAGGAGTTACTACCCCGGTTAACTGCTCTTGTTCACGGATACCCGGAGCAATGCCTCCTGGTGCGGCAAAGGCCTCAGCTAAAACACCGAGCACAAATATATATACCACTAACCCTATAAAACTGATCCTGGAACTTTTCACTGCTCTCCTCCTTTCTCTTTTTCCCTGAATGCCTCTAAATACCTTTTTATGCTTCTATTTATACTCTGAAAATCCCTTTCTTTAAGCCAGTCCTGCCTGAATACGCTGGCGCCAAAACTGACAGCGCTTGCGCCATTGGCAAAATACTCCGCTAAATTTTCCGGAGTCACGCCTGCACAGGCCAGAAGCTCTATATCATTAAACGGCCCTTTTATTTCTTTGAAATAATGCGGGCCGAAGAATTTGGCCGGAAAGACTTTGACCATAGTTGCACCTGCCTTCCAGGCCTGGTAGACCTCCGATGGGCTCAATGCCCCCGGGAATACGGGAATCTTATTCTTCCTGCATACACCCATCACATCACCGACCAAAACCGGCGTAACGATAAATGTCGCTCCGGCGTCAAGCGCTGATTTTAAACTTTCCTTGCTTAATACCGTGCCTGCCCCAATACATAGTCTTTTTTGGGCTAACCTTACTGCTTTACTGATTAATTCTGCAGCGCCTTCGGTGTTCATGGTAATTTCTAGGGTCTTCAGGCCGCCGGAGATCGCCGTTTCCACCAGTGGCTCTATCATACCCGGCTCCACGCCTCTCAAGATCCCCATGATCGGCAGCTTTTTAAATTCAGCTACATCCATTTTTATTCTTCATCTTCTCCGACCAGGCTCTCGTAGAATTCGCGATAATTCTCTTTTTTATCGCTGTTACGTAGTGCCATGGCCGCGCGGGGATGCTCATCCAATATCCCTGTAATCGCGTAGGGAATGATATAACCCCATTCTATTTTTTCCCTTAAAGGGATGAATTCTTTGGAAATCACATCGAGTATCGGCCGGATGTCGAACTTAGGATTCTTCAGGAACCCCAACAACAATTCCAGAGGACAGTTCCCTGCTGCGCGGCCCAACCCGTAAATAGTGCCGTCCACGTAATTGGCGTCGTGGATGATCGCCTCGATGGTATTACCGAAAGCAAGCTGTTGGTTATTATGCGCGTGCATTCCCACTTCTTTGGTCTTCAAAATATTTTTTGCCTTTTTGATCAAGAATTCCGTTGTCTCCTGGTATAACGAACCGAAACTATCCACGATATAAATAACCTTCGCCTTGCTTTCGCTCTCCAGCTGTTGTAGCGCCTCGGTCAATTCGTTATCCAGGGCCTTGGAAATTGCCATAATGTTTACCGTAGTTTCATAGCCTTTATCCGCGAAATGATTCACCAGGTGTATCGCCTTATCTATGTCCTTTATATAGGAGGCGACCCTGATCATATGCGCGGGGCTGTCTTTACGCGGCAGTATGTCTTCAGGATCAACCCTATCCACATCTACCATTACGGAAATTTTGGTATTGGATTCGATTCCATCGATGGCCTTACGGATATCCGCGTCATCGCAGAATTTCCATGCGCCGAATTCTTTAGAAGAAAATAGCCGCTTGGAATTCTTATAACCTATCTCCATGTAATCGACGCCCGCATCGGATAGGGCCTTATACACGGCACGCACGAATTTGAATTCAAAACCATGGTTATTGATCAGCCCCCCATCCCTTATCGTGCAATCTAATACTTTGATCTTCTCGCGAAACATCGTTCCTCCGTTACCTCTCTTATCTAGATTTAGCAGTCCTGCGTACTGCCTTTACCATCCGATCATAGGCCTGTTGGACGGTTTTGCCTTCCGTAAGATTATTGCAGCAAATAGCGGCGTAACCATTTCTGTTCTTGATCTTGAAAACTTTTACCTCGCATTTTCCTATTTTCATCCCGAACCTCCCTAACGATTATACTCTTCTCTAAGAAAAGTAAGCAAAAGATTACTCAGGGTCTTGGGATACTGGTACATCAGCCCGTGCCCGGCGCCTTTAAACTCTGCCAGCCAGGCGCCCGGGATTTTTTCAGCAATGATAAAGGAATTTTTTAGCGGCGTAAGCACGTCTTCTGTGCCGATTACCAGTAAAGTCGGCTGTTTTATCTCCTGCAGGCGTTCGTAGGCGCCCTGCCATTTTTCCATCGCGCCCAGCTGGCGTACGACATTCTCCGCCAGCACTTTTTCCCGCGGTAGAGGAAAATACTTGCGCGGGTCAGGATGCTGTTTCAGCCAATCTTCGGGGAATAGGAGTTTAAGCATGCGCTTACCTCTCTCTTCAAAAGTTCCCGAAACATCTCCCAGCGCCTCCATGACTTCCGGAGCCGGCCAGATATCTTCCTGGCCTCCGCAATCACCGGCATAAAGAATAAGTTTATTTACTCTATCGGGATATTCCAAAACAAAGTCCAAAGCGATATTTGTACCCATAGACCAGCCTAAGATATTTGCTTTTTTTATCCCCAGCGCATCCATAAGATGCGCGGTATCATCCGCAAATAATTCTATGGAAAACATCTGTTCTGAAAAAGAAGTCTCACCCATACCGCGGTTATCAAACACAATCACTTTATAATACCTGGCCAGGTCCTTCAACAGCCGCGGGCTCCAGATATCCATTGTCGCGCTATAACCCATGATCATGATCAAAGGATAACCGCGGCCGATGGTTTTATAGGCTATTTCTATATCGCCGGCCTTCACCTTCTTTATCTTTGCCTTGCGGATATCGGTTGTTCTGCCCGTGCAGCCGCTAGACACGCTAAAAATAATCAGGCATAGCACCAGGAACTTAATTGGATTCTTCATTATCTGCTTCGCGATTTTATTTATAGACATTAAAACCCGGCATCCTTTCGCTCTTGGATTTCTGGAACCGCTCATCTTCCACGCTCATCAATGCCTTGATGTAACGAAAGGCGATAAAAATGTGCGCCTTCACCTTTTCTTTTACCTGCTTATGCTGCGGAATAAGATTGCCTTTCTCATCCCACCAGATCCCCAGTTCGTATGCCGGATTTTCTATCCAAACCCCCTCATTCTCCACACCCGTTACCAGGGCCCATACTTCATCCTTATAGATCTGGAACAACGCCAGGTCAGTTCTTATTTCCTCGGAAAATTTAAAGAGCACCAATTTACCTTCCAGATTCGCGATCTGCATAGAATCCTCCATTATCTTTTTATTTCTATCTGCTGAATTTTGATGCCCCGGCCGTTTAGATACTCAAAGGTTCTCCTGATCTCATCCTCTTCGCCCGCTATCTTAAGGATGGCCCATCCGGAAACAGAAGAAAATGAAGCTTCGATTATGCTCAATTCTACGTCAAACTGCTTGCAAACGCGGCACAATACAGCTTCATCCTGCAAAACATTCGGGAAGGTCAAACCAATCGCGATCTGCATTTTTTCCTCTTATTGTATAAACCAAACTCACTGGTAAACAAAAACATACGCAAAAAATGCCCTGATCAACTATTCTATTTATCTTGCATTATTATACCTGATGAAAATAAAAAACCCAAGCAAAAAAATGCTTGGGTTTTAGGTAAAAATGAACCTGATTTATACTCTTATTTAATTCAGCTTTTCGATCTTAACCTTGACTACGCCCTTATGCACCATGCCGATCCGTTTGGCTGCGCCTTTGGATAAGTCGATATCCCTTCCTTTTATATACGGCCCGCGGTCATTGATCACCACTACTACGGACTTGCCGTTATCTAAATTAGTCACTTTTACTACCGTGCCTAAGGCAAGCTTACGATGCGCAGCAGTAAGTTTGTGCATATTGAATCTTTCTCCGCTGGCTGTTTTTCTGCCATGGAATTGTTTGCCGTAATAAGAAGCCTTGCCTTGGTGGATGGCGACGATGCCTAAGCCTGGCCTGTCCAGGATCTTGGCTGCAGCGCACTCACAAAGCGTAAACCATAATAATGCGGCCAAAACCAGCCTTTTAGTCATAGTATCAACACTTGTTTCTAAAGATAAAGTGGCCATTCGACAGAAACTCCTTTGTATATAATTTGCCTGCTTTAAGGATTTAGGATTTGGATGGCGAAAACACCTTAGATTAGACTAAGGATCAAATCGAACTTACGTGAATAACGTCTTTAAAGTATAACACAAAATCGGAGATTTGCCAGAAAAAATGGCGGCCTTGTCAAACTTATAGCCCAACTATAATGATTTCTTATAGTTACAAACTTATCTCAAATAACTTTTCTTTGAAAGTTTGGCCCTTTAGTAGGCTGATCGCGGACTGCGGCAGGTGAAAATGATCCGCCAGGGCCTTGATTACCGCTTGGTTGGCTTTTCCCTCTACCGGCTTAGCCTTAACCCAGACCACGAAGCTATTTTGCCCTATTTCTTCGACTTTTGCCTGCCGGGCATTGGGTTTTACCTTAACGGATATCTTCATAAATGCCTGCCATAGACATAAACTGTGATATCTTCGTGCAAGATGTGGCTAAAATATGACCTCTTGGCACTGAACAATAATTTAAAGCCCTGCTGGCTGAAAAAATCCGCTGCGCGGCTAGACATAGTGGCCAAGTGTACACCCTGCACTTTGTTTTCTTTAAGATAATCCAGATATGCCTTTATTAGCCCGGCACCGATGCCTAAACTGCGGGACCCCTCTTTTAAATTAATATGCAATACCGCAGGATATTCTTTGAGGGATACCGGAAGCCTGAATTCTCCTTTTAAAGAACTGATCAGGCAGTGTAAAAGGAAAACAAAGTTCTTTTTACGGAATAAAGCGCCCTTTTTTAGAGATTTAAGGAATAACGGCCAGAATATTTTGGCGCCGGATACTTTATTCATTGCCGCTTCGTCTTTAGTGCCGGTAAGATATCCTATGATCTCATTTTTATTTTCGGCGACGAAACATGATTCCGGTTCATAATCCGTAAAATATAGCGTCAGGGCATCAGCCATGATCTCTCTATCGTCGAAAAATGCGCTTGAATCTTTGCCGATAAAAGCAGTAGCACAAGCAATTTCCCTGATAAACTGCCGGTCTTTTTTTTCGTATTTCCTTATTTTAATTTCAGGATCCGCCATGCCGTTTCGTAGGAAGGTAAGCCTTTATTGGAGGCCAATACAGCACTCAAGATATAATCGGGGTTATTTATTCTTGCTAATGGGACCTGGACGAATAATTCTTTCTCTCCCTGCTTCACTTGGAGCCCGGGTATAGAGATCTGCCTGCGTTTATCATAAACTATGGTGTTACCGCGGAATCCTATGCGAATACGGATCTTGGGCATGGCCGCGAAAGGAACATGTTTATTGTAGCCGAAGAGAAAAACGTTTATCCCCATATTTACACTCAATATTTTTTTTAATTCCATTCTGATGTAGAGTATGCCGTTCTTTTGCGCATAAGATACGCCTTCAAAAGACTCTTCGCTGTCCGTATCGGAGACCTGCGAACTGCCAAGTTCTTCTTTTATCCCCTGCCAATTTACCTGGCCTATCTGTTCGGTAACCGTAATATCGGGAAAATCGCCTACTAATTCATTTTTACGGTCAAAGGAGAAAAGATAAGGCGGATTATATTGGATCTGGCTGCGGTAACAGGAGATCATCGATCTTTTCTTTTCTATTTTTTTCTTATCCAAATCAAATTTGAACCACCGGATATCCGCTCCGGCCAGCGTTTCAGGAGGCCTTAAGTCTAGGTCGGGATGGAAACCGCGCGGCTTAGGCCAACCCACGGAATGGACAGGATAAGGATAAATTATGGGGGCCTTGATGTTTTTTTCCAGGTCCCATAAAGCAACCCGTAAAAATAAATAAAACGCGCGGTGGTCAACATTGGCATCAACCGGATGGGAAACAAAAATTTTTGTCGGCATAAAGTCCTCTAAGATGGTCTTTAGATCTATCAGGATGCTTTCTCCGGTATAAGAAGCACGGTAAGAAAAACATTCTTTATAGGGTACCTCGGTAACGCGGGTAAGCATGCTCCTGAAAGGAACCTTATCCATCCAATATTTGGTAAAAATATGCATGGTGCCGAAATCCGGATATCCTAAAAATATTAAACTCTTTTTATCTATGCCGGCTAAACCCATTGCTTTTATCGCTTCCTTACGCCTTACTTCACCCATAAAGACAAAAGCGCCCTTACGAAATAAGATGCGCTTTTCATAAACGATAAAAGCAAGCTGGTTATTATCTCCATTGGTAAAATAGACCACCTTTACCGGCAATCCCTGGCTCACTGCCTGCTGGATCAGCCCGCCGGTGCCTATGGCCTCATCATCCGGATGCGGGGCCATAAAGAGCACCCTGTCCGTTTTTTCAAAAGGCAGAATGTCTGTGATGCCTTGGGCGCTAGAGGTACAAAGAAAAAATGCCGCCAGATAAAGAAAAAAGAATAATGTTTTTATTTTCATAATAAACTCGTATCGTTTTTTAGGGAAGCTCTTTTCGCCATGATCGCCTTTCTTTTACGGAAAGCAGGCCCTACGGGAAGAGGCGTAAATAATAACCTTTTTAAATAAAGGGGCCGGAAGAAAAAAACATAGCCCCAGGCCAAGATGTCATAAATTAGGATAAACGGTAAATGTAATGCCAAGCCAAGCAACGTCTCGTTCTTAATAATAGTAAGATACCTATTCTTCATTAATTCAAAAAGCAGCGCTTCGCTAAGTTGGGTACGCGCGAATTTTTTTCCTATCGCGTTGGGACATCTAGCCGATGCGCCCCTGGCGTGATACGCCACTGCATCCGGTAGATAATAGGCTTTCCAGGAAAATCTATGCGAACGCCAGGCGATATCCAGGTCTTCATAGAACATATCGAAATCATCGTCGAAATAACCCTCTACCTTTATTTGTTCCAACATAGCTCTTCGGAAAAAACCCGCAGCAAGAGGTGCGCCAAAAATATAACCTTCCTTGCCGTATTGTCCGGTATCCGGCTTACCATGTCCTCGCTCTCTGGCCGTACGCCAGATAGTTAAAAACAATCCGGTGCTATCAATGGTTTTTTTATCCAGGCGCAGGATCTTCCCGCTGACCATACCGATCCTGGCATCCTTTTCAAAACCCCGGGAAGCAAGCGCGACGAAATCTTTATCTAAAATAACATCGTCGTTTAAACAAAGTATAAGATCCGCGCTGCTTATTTCTATGCCCTTATTCAAAGCCCTGCCGTAAAATAAATTTTTTCCGCTTCTTGATACTTTTACTTCAGGGTACAGCCTATTTACTTCTTTGCTTAAATTTTCATCCGCTGAATTATCGATAAGGATTATTTCCAGGTTACGATAACTTTGTTCCCTTAAGGAACTCAGGCAGCGCCATAAATGATCAAGCGCCCCGGAAGTTACCACAACAACACTGATAATTCTATTTGTTGACGGCACATTCATTTTCGCATAAAATTATATCATAATGCTGAACATAATGCTAATCTTAGTATTTGCGCGACCCTTTATTGCTTCCCCAGCCTTCCCCTATCTTAATTCCATATATGTCTTTTTCCTCTTTTTGTTCTTCACGCTCTGGATCATCCGCAAAGGACTCGGCCTAAAGGACCTGGGATCGTTAAAACAGCCCGCCATCTTATTCATTGCCTTTTTATTGGCCTCCCTGGTTTTTTCCACTGATAGATTAAACAGCCTGGAGGAGATCTATAAGTATGCCGGAGGTATCATCTTGTTTTTCATCGCCCGTTCCTTACCGGATAAAGATAAGAGCCGGCTAACCCGCGCTATCCTCCTGGCGGGGTTGATCATCAGTGTCTTGGCCCTATACCAGTATTTTTTTGGCGTAAGGCATACGTTAGAATATATAAATAAATATAAGATCACCGACACTTTCATACTGGCGACCTTAGAAAGCAAAAGAATATTTTTCCCTTTTATCACTCCGAATATATTGGCCGGATATCTGGGCATGATCCTGCCGCTTGCCTTACTCTATAAAGACCGGCTCTGGTTCATTATCCCGATCGTAGCAGCTATTTTACTGGCGAAATCCGTCGGTGCCTTGCTAAGTGTTTTCTTAGGCGGCGTTGTTTATTTATACCTGGAGGCTAAATTAGATAGAAAAAAAATGTATTTTTTATTCGCCTTCCTGATCGCAATACTAATTGTCTTTTTCTTGCGTTCAGCAGGCCCCCAACAACACCTGCAGCCGTTGTTTTCTCTAAATATGCGCTGGGGCTATTGGAAAGATACTTTTAAAATGATCCTTGAGCATCCGTTAACCGGGGTAGGCTTAGGGAATTTTAATCTTATGCAATCGCGTTACGCGCACAATTCCTTTCTTCAGCTCTGCGCAGAAATAGGAATTTTCGGATTCGCGTCTTTCGCCTGGCTCATTATTGCGATTTTAAGAACCGGCCTTAAGAAGGGCAATACGCTTTACAGGAATGTACTCATCACAGCTGTAGCCATATTCCTGATCCACAACTTTTTTGATTTCAGTTTTTTCCTTCCGGAGGTAAGCCTGGTCTGGTGGGCGATCCTGGGGTTATTGTTATAGGATATCCGCTACTTGTTTTCCGTCCAATATCGCGTCTTCCATGGAAAAATAGCGCCAGGCGCCATAACGGCCGCAGGGTATGACATTATTCATCGTAAGGTACTTTACGATAATTTCTCTGGCCTCTTTATAATTCTCATCATAAATAGGATAGCCGTATTCTATATCATTTATTTCTTCAGCCAGGATCTTATCTGGCGAAGATATCAGTTTTATCTTTTTTAAATCCGCCTTGATCTGCCCAATGACCTTATTTTTATCTAATGGCTTATCCCTGGAATACGAAACTTCGACGTAAAAAGAACTCCTTTTTTGGCACGGTTCATAAAAATTATGGAAAGAACCGAGCCTGAAAAAGCAGGGTTCCTTCTGCGGGAAATATATCCAGTGCCTGCCGCTATCGTCATGCGCATCCAGGCCCAAATTCAGATTAAAAATAGAGTTCCATTTCAGCTTCTTGAAC
Organism: Candidatus Omnitrophota bacterium; assembly: GCA_028717645.1. Lineage (GTDB taxonomy): Bacteria > Omnitrophota > Gorgyraeia > Gygaellales > JAMWDD01 > JAQUNK01. The sequence continues at coordinate 11,101 of JAQUNK010000001.1, read as the reverse complement.
AAGGAAAGCGTATTTTGGGGTATCTTCTTAATCAAATTCGGGATTTCCGGCAGGGGGATCGTATAAATTATATAATCAAATTTCTCTTTTTCTCCCGAAGCCAATTTTAATTCTTTCCGGTCGAGGTCTATTTCCACTACCCTAGAACCCGTATGTACATTTTTAAGGTGTTTTTTAAATGCCAGGGGTAAGCATCCTATGCCCATATGGCGAGGGTACCAAAATCTGGCATTATAGCCGTATTGGCGATGGCTCTCTTCTACCGTGCCCTCGATCACTTGAGGCAACGACGGAACAGGGATAAAATCACCGAACCAATCACAGGTTAGTTTCTGCGGCGGCATATTCCAGAACTTGGTGTTGTAAGGGACCATGAAATGCTTGGCTATGCCTTTGCCAAAGGTCCGGTCTATCCAACTTAAGAAATCCAAGTCTTCTTTTTTCTTAGGGTGGCCGTTCTTAGCTGCCTCGATAAAACCCATAAGGCACTCTTTGGCCACTTCCGGAGCAAGGCTATGCAGATTGGCCTGAAACGGATAACGGTTGAATGTGCCCGAATAATAAATCCAGGCACTCCTCTGATGATCAGATAAATTATCACCCAAGAGGCTACGGATCAAATTGAACGTATAGGCATGCTTAAAATGCAGCAGGTGCCCCGAACGGTCAAAAGTAAACCCTTTTATTCTACTGCTACGGCACAGGCCCCCGACCTCATCTTCTTTTTCAAATACTTTATAATCCAGGCCTTTTTTTTCCAGGTGCCAAGCAGCACTTAAACCCGCCAACCCCGCCCCCAAAATAACGATTCTCTTTTTAGGCATTTTGAGAAAACCCCATTTTTTTCACCAATGCTATACTCACAACCGCCATAAATACGATGATAAATATCCCAAGAGCATTGGGGACCCCGCTGAGCAATATTCCGGCAGAAGAAAAGAATAGGGCTAAAATCAACATCAGGGCTAAGGTCTTCTTCTTAGAATAGCCTAACTTGAGGAACCTTAATGCCAAATGGTCGTCACTTTTTAAAAGTGCCGACTTTCCCTGCGCCGTACGCACGATAATAAGAAATGCCGTATCAAAAATAGGAAAACCTAAGATCAGTAAAGGGCTTAAAAGTGCGGTGACCTTACCTAAATTCGCATAGCTTATATTTAAAGAAAGGCCGGCCAAAACAAAACCCAAGAAGTGGCTGCCAGCATTACCCATATAGACCCTGGCTGCGGGAAAATTATACAGCAAAAAACCCGATACCGTGCCGACCAATGAGAGGGAAATGATCTGGGACTGCAGATCCGAGGTGAATGAAGCTATGAGAAAAAAAGAAGCTGCAGCAATCCAGGTTATGCCGCCGGCTAAGCCATCCATTACATCCAAATGATTGATGGCATTGGTAATCCCTATTACCCAAATAAAAGTTATGATTATATTTAGCGCGTTACCTAAATAGACGATATTGGTCCTTACGCCAAATAAGACCAGACAAGAAGTAGCGATAATTTCGACCAAAAATTTTTTGTGGACGGGCAGCTCTTTAAGATCGTCTACCAGGCCGAAAATAAACATTATCAGCGAAGATAAAATGATGCCCGATGCTTTTTGCGTTAAGCCCCGGAAAAGAAAAGAACCGGCTAAGCAGGAAAAAACGAATGCTAAAGCTATGCCCAACCCTGCGGTTGAAGGGATACCATGCCTGAGCAGCAGCCCTTTTCTCAAGGAATATACCATTACCGCCTTAACCAAGAAAACTGCTGCTAAAAAACCTATGCCTAAAATAGATAAATAATTAATCAGCATGCCTGGGATGCCTCTTTAAATAATCTTTCATAAAGATCCCCTGTTTCTTTCGCCATGCGCTCTACGGTAAAATTATTGCCTAGGGAGTTCTTCGTTTTTTCGCGAATCGCCTTTCTTAACTTATCATCTTTTAACAGAAATGTTATTTTTTCAGAAAGCCCTTTGACATCACGCGCGGGGACCAGAAATCCATTTTCGCCTTCCCTGATAACTTCAGAAATGCCGCCTGTATCCGTAGCCACCACTACAGAGCCGCAAGCCAGCGCTTCTAGGGCCGCTATGGGCATACCCTCCCATAGAGAAGTGAGGGTAAAGATATCCAAGGCGCTAAGCAGCTGGGGGATATCCCTGCGCCATCCTAACAATACTATTTCCTTCTCCAGGCCCAACTTTTTTATCAGTTTTTCAAACTTTGCGCGTAAGGCCCCATCACCGGCCACAATGAACTTTACCTGCGGTAAAGATTCTTTTACCAGAGCCGCAGCCTTGATAAAATCATCCACCGCTTTCTGCGGCTTGAAACACGAGATCGTTCCGACGAGGAACTTATCGCCAGCAATACCTAATTCTCTCCTTATGGCGCCCTCCTTATTCGGAGTAACCCCGCAATTTATACCATATTTGATAACCTGGTATTTGGCTTCATTGCCGATCCTATTCTCAAGGCCTCTTTGCTTATCAAAGAAAGAAACCACAATTAATCTATCGCTAAATTTTGCGCAAAATCTCTCCAGGCGGATAAATAAACCGCGCACCAGTTTATTCTGATAGCTGTGAAAGGACCAACCGTGTACCGTATGCAAGATGATCTTTACGCCGGATATCCTTGCAGCCAACCTGCCCAAGATACCCGCCTTGGAACTATGGGTATGGACGATATCTATTTTATTGTTTTTGATAAAAGAACTTATTTCCCATAAGGCAAGCGAGTCTTTAAACGGGTTTACCGGCCGATCGAGAAACCCCGATCTCTTTATCAAAAGGCCGTTAACCGAAGAAAACTCCCTTAACAATAAGCCTTGCCGGCAGGTAAATAAAAATATATTGAACCGTTCTCTATCCAGGCTCTTTATCAGGCTCAACAGTTGCTTCTGCGCCCCGCCCAATTCAAGCTTAGTGATCACATAGAGAAGATTTATTTTTCGCATACAGACAATTGGTTCTTTTAAGAGGTGTGTTCTTCGAAAAAGCGTCCGTCGATATAGGCCTGCGTCCTGGGGTCTTTGGGATGGTTAAAGACTGCTTCGGCCGGGCCGTGTTCAATTAAGTTCCCGAAATATAAAAAGATAACATAATCCGCCAGCCTCCTGGCCTGCCTTAGAATATGTGTTACCAAGACTATGGAATATTTGTTTTTTAGCCCCAGGAAGCGCTGCTCAATGCGTTCGGCCGAGATCGGGTCTAAGGCGGCCGTAGGCTCATCTCCCAGTATAACTTCCGGCTCGATGGCCATACCCCTGGCCAGGCAAAGCCTTTGTTGCTGGCCGATAGAAAGCTTCCACGCCGAAGTATTGAGCCTATCCTTTACTTCATTCCAAAGGCTGGCCTCCTTCAGATAATGCTCGACGCTATAATCTAACTCTTCTTTATCCTTTGTGCCATGGATACGCAGGCCATAAGCCACATTCTCATAAATAGACATGGGCAGGACCTGCGGTTTCTGGAAAAGCAAACCCATTTTTTTTCTTAAGTGAGTGATATCGCAAGAAGGATCATAAATATCCTCCCCATCCAAGAGCACCTTGCCGGAGATCTTTACGCCGTCTTGAAGCTCTATTAAGCGGTTGAAAGATTTAAGCAGCGTAGTTTTACCGCATCCCGATGGGCCGATAATCACGGTAATTTTCTTATCTGGGATATCTATACTGATATTGTTTAGAACGTGGTGCTCGCCGTACCAGACGCTTAAGTTCTTCGTGCTTATATGCGGTTTCATTTTAAGAGATGTTCTGTGAATCTTTTTGATAAAAACCTGGCCGAGAGGCTCACTGTTAAGATCAGCAACGTCAGTATAAGGGCTGCGGCATAGCCGCGTTTCTGCACTTCGGGAAAAGGCGTACCAAGCTGAAAGAATATCGCCAGCGGAAGCGTAGCGACGGGTTTAAATAACGAATAAGGCAATGAATCGGTAAAACCAGCAGTAAAAAGGACGCAGGCTGCATCGCCTATGCCCCTGCCAAAAGCGACTAAAGTCGCGGCTAATATCGCCGGCTGGGCTTGTTTAAAGATTATCTTAAATGCGGTTTCCAGCCTTGTCGAACCAAGGGCATAGGCCGCTTCCTTTAATTCAAAAGGGATGATGCGGATGATCTCATCCATGCTTCTGGCCATGATCGGAGTAATTAATAACGCTACGGTGACCGTTCCGGACAATAGCGATGCCTTTAGGCCCAGAAATAACATAGCCGCGAAACCGAACGCTCCATACACTATCGACGGTACGCCCCATAAGACATCGAGTGAAAAACGTACTAAAAGTGCAAAGCGGGAATTCTTTTTCAGGTATAAGTTAAGATAACAGACTACCGGTAAACTTATGACCAGGGACATCAATGTCGCTCCTACCCCTAAGATAACCGAGCCTAAAATAGCGTTCAGGATGCCTCCGGTCTTACCCAAATAATAACCGCCCTCAGGCGTCTTCGTAAGCATGGCAATGTTTAACGCGCCAATACCCTTTACGAGCACGGTAGCAAGTATGGAAATCAGGCTTACCGCTACGATAAAAATAGAAAGAACCATCAGGCACTTGAACACTGCCTCTTCCGTATTTCTCTTGTCAAAATACTTTTTCGCCATATCAGGATTCTTTTGCGTGGATGTGTAGAAGCACACCCCAGCCGATCACATTGAATAAAGTCGTCACCGTCAAAAGCATAAATGCCGCCAAAAGGATGGCTGCGTCATACAGAGGCACGGACATCATTTCTCCGTAAGTATTGGCGATCAGGGCAGGCAAAGGATAGCCCGCGTCAAATATAGATTTCGGGATGACACCGATGGCGCAACCTGCCACCATCAATACGGCCATAGTTTCGCCAAAAGCGCGCGAAAGGCCCAGGATCACTGCAGCGATGATCCCCGGCCAGGCTTTTTTCAGGACCGCATATTTTATGGTCTGCCATTTTGTCGCTCCCAAGGCAAGCGAAGCTTCCCTTATTTCCAAAGGAACGGTCTTTAACGCCTCTTTTGAGATAGAAATGATGATCGGAAAAGTCATTACGGCCAGGACGATACCGGCGGACAAAACGCTAAAGCCCGTGAAGTTATCCGAGGCGAAAGGGAAAAACGGCAATCTCCTGCTAAAAAAAGGCATCAGCCAGTTACGTACTAAAGGAACAATGGCGATTACGCCCCAAACTCCGTAAACTACCGGAGAAATCCCGGCTAAGAGGTCTATTATCGGTTCAGAGATATTCCGCAACCTGCGTCCGGCGTATTCGGAAAGATAGATCGCCGTCAGGACACTTAAGGGGATAGAAATGAGCATTGCGATAGCCGTAACCCAAAAAGTTCCGATGATAAATCCACCCAAACCAAATTGGCCGCTAAAAGGACGCCAGGCCGTAGAGAATATTACACTTTTTAGACTTACCAGAGAAAATATCGCAGCGGATTTATGCCACAGCCCGACTGCTATGAATAGAGTAAGGCTCAAGATACACAAACACAAAAAAAACATTGCCCGCTTGGCGAAAATATCTTTTATCTTTCTTGAGTCTAACTTACTATAATTCATCTAGCTGAAAACTGGCTTAGCACCTTCTCCCTCTCTTGCTTAGGAAGAGCAAGGCTCGTCCCCACCTCCTCCACGACCTTTGTACCTTCATCAGAGAGTACAAACTTTATGAATTCTAAAACTAACCCTTGAGGTTTGCCTTTAACAAATAAATAATTTTTTCTGGTCACCGGGTATTTACCCGCTTCTATGGCCTTGATCGCCGATTGCCTATCGTTATATATTTCTTCGCGGTCGGCAACGCCGTTTTCATTGGCGTCTATGGGAACTAATTTTATACCGTCCAATACTTTTCCTTCACGGGTAAACACATAACTAAAATTAGAATAACCTATTCCCAGCGGGTCTTTTTTTACCGTCTCGATTATGCCCGGGTCTGCGTATATACCTATCCCTTTTAAGTCTTCCTGCTTTTTGCCCAAATAACCTGCCCAGGCCGCAGCTGCTCCGCAAGAATCAGAACGCGTATAGACGTGCAAAGATCTTCCCGATTTGCCGATAACAGCATCGTCCCATAATTTTATTGTCTCTTTGATGTAAATACCGATTAAGACATCTTTCTTCAAACCCTGCTTAAGAATAGCATCCTTTACGAAATTATTTTCACTGATAATCGGATAAACAGCATCGTGTAGAATATAGACAGCGGTCACGCCCTTGGCCATTTCTGCGGGGTCCGGCTCGCGGGAAACCATACCGATATCCACTAACCCGGCAATGGCATCGGCTGCGCCCTTGCCGGCGCCGCCTGCGGACACATCGATTTTTACTTTAGTATGCATCTTTTTAAAACTATCCGCCCAGGCCACAACCGTAGGGTATATCGCCCATGCGCCCGATATTGTGATTGTACCGCTTAAATCTTCGCCTGCGGCAAAAACAGGATTACAAAACAAACCGCAGATGATCAAAACGAATACCGAGTAAATAGTAATCTTCCGCATTTTTTCTCCTTAAATTATTTTAAATAGCATCAAAGCACCCATCAGTATAAATATGGCAGCACCCAGATAGCGGATCAATTCAGGGCTGATATATTTGCCCAGGACCGTTCCGATGATTACGGAAATAAGGGTCACTACCATATACGCGGATACCGAACCAAGCCATACCCCAAAAGGCTTTCCTGACTTTGCGCTAAGGCCTATCCCAACAATCTGCGTTTTATCCGCCAGTTCCGCAACAAAAATAGCGCTAAAAGTCATAAAAAATACTTTCCAGTCCACGATGACCTCCATCTTTAGTCTTTATCGTTTATTTGTTTTCCTATTTTCTTGATGAATTTATAGATAAGCGGTCCGCAGATGATCAAAACGACTATGATAGTAGCAAGAATTACCTTAAAGGAAAAGATATCCCTGAATCTTCTTACGTCAGAAAGAGAATAACCGAAATATACCGAAATCAAGGCGCCCGGGATAAGCCCGATCAAAGTAGCCAAAGTAAAATCCTTGAGCCTCACCTTGGAAAGGCCGCTGGCATAATTAAGGATCTCATAAGGGATCAAAGGAATGATCCTAAAGAACAAAATTACCTGAAACCCGTTCTTTTCCGTAAAATCATCCAGGTTCTTGAACCTTCTCTCAATTGCCTTTTCGATCCATTTCCTGGCGATCTTCCTGGCCAAGAAAAATGCGATATGTGTACCGACCATGGCGGAGATCATCAAATAAATAAATCCCCACAACGGGCCAAAGGCCAGGCCCGCGGTCATCGCCACTCCGGACATCGGAGGAACCAGGACCAGCGTATCTAAAACATAGAACAGCATATATACCATGACGCCAAAATTACCGTGGCCGCGTATATAATCTCTCAACGAAGCGGGAGAAAGGTCCTTAATGCCCCGGCATAAATATTTGATAATCAAGAGTATTGCAATAGAGACCAAAACGCCGATCAAGAATTCGATCAATTTTTTGCTAAAATGTTCATTGTGGTTGTTTATCTTATCCATTTTGGATCTTCCCTTCTACGTCTATGACATCTTGATACGCATTTTTTACATCCGGTTTATACCGGTGAAACCGAAAATTTATTTTTCCGCTAGTATTAGTGAGCGAATGCAACGTAGAACTGATTATGCTAAATAATAAAGCACCCCAAAATGCCGCCCAGAAATTTATGATATGAAAACCATAGATCAACTTCGAAACCAGATACAGCATAAAGCCGTTGATGACCAGAGTAAAAAATCCCAAGGAAAGAACGCTTAAGGGAAGGGTAAAAAAGACTATAGCCGGCTTTAAAAAAGAATTGATCAGGCTTAAAAGCAGGACGGCCGCTATAGCCGCCCCCCAGGTATCCGCTTTTATACCAGGAACTACATGCACAACCAGGAATATAGCGGCAATATTGATAATAAGTTTCATCAGTATATTTTTCATCTTTAAATAGACCTAAAAAATAAATCTCGCCTTTTTAAGCAGCGGATTTCCGGCTATGCGGGCCGCAGTTTCTTTTGTTATGCCGGGTTTGCCCAATTTATAATACATATATTGTTTATAGGCCTCGACGCCCGGCTGGTCAAAAGCGTTTACGTTTAATAACTCACCTTCAAAGGCCGTAGCCATTTCAAAAAAGAAAAGCAGCTCTCCCCAATGAAAGGCATTTACCCGCGGCAAAATAATCGCGCAATTCGGCCGATCCTCCTGGACCAGCGCCCATTCGGTAGCCTCCTGGGCCAGGGAAAGCAACTGAGAATAGGACCTGCCCGAAAGAAAGTCTCCCGTCCCGTAAACTTTGACGTCTTGCCTAAATCTTTTTATCTTGATAAAAGTAACTGTTTTGTCATTCTTACCTTCAGCCAGATTCTGTTGTACGGAATGCAAGTCACCCGTACCGCGGCAGGGGACCGGGGTTCTGCCTACGTTTACTATCCTCTGCTTATCCGGCTGCCATGACTCCAGGCCCTCTTTCGTCCTATAAATGATCCTGGAATATTTTTTACCCAGGCTCTCAGCCAAAAGCTGGACATACCATTCAGCAGTGGCTTTTAGGCCTTCTGAAAATGGCATAACTACAGCTATGGGTTTTCCTTTTTTATAGAATAAGTACGATAACACAGCATATAGATAAGCCGGGTTCTTGAAAAGATCCGGTGAGCTGCATCTTTTTGCCATAGCTGCTGCTCCGGCAAGCAGTTCTTTCAGATCAACGCCGGTAATCGCCAGGTGCAAGAGCCCTACATTAAATTCGGAGTATCTACCGCCAACGCCTTCTAAAACGGGCAAACTACGGAAGCTTAAGGCATCTTTCGCCTGTTCGAGTTTCACCTTTTTACGCAGTGTCCCGCTGTAGGGATCAGTGATGGCGATTATCTGACGGCCATACTGCTTACCAACACTTCTTTTTAACCATGCCTCGACAATAGCAAATGCAGCCTTACTTTCGGTTGTTTCTCCGGACTTAGAGATTACGATAACAAATGTTTTTTTAGGGTCGAGATTTTTCAGTAATACCCGTATTGTATCGGGGTCAAGGTTATTTCCTTCAAAATAAACCTTTGGCCGGCCCTTGCGTAGACCCGTAAATTCATTATAATACGGCGGCATTAATGCATCCTGCGCGGCCTTTAGCCCCAAATACGATCCGCCAATACCCAAAGAAATCACATTTTCGTATTTTGAGGCAACCTCGTTTCCCAGGCGCTGGATCGTAGCAACGCTAGATCTACCTTGAAAAGGCAGCCTCGCCCATTCCAAACCGATCTTTACCCTGTTTTTCCCGGATCGAAGTACCCCAGAGAGATGCTCATGCGATTTTTTAACCAGGCCGGACATCCTTTTTAATTCATCCGGACCTATGCCGTGTTTTTTTCCGACGGAGAAACTGAACATATTGTTAAAATCAAACTTGATATGGTCACTCATGATCTTCCCTCTTTTTTTAATTTAATTCTCTTATGAATAAGGCGATAGAAGAAGTAAAAACATTCCCCGATGCCAAAAAGGCATCATTATGCTCGCCGCGTAACTCTACCATTTTTTTAGGCCCTGGTGCAGCATCATAAAGCTTTTGCGCCAAACGCAAAGGAACTACTTCATCATCTTTACTATGCATAAATAATTTTGGACAGCTTATTTTCTTTATTTTAGTAACAGAATCAAATATGTTGGAAAAGAAAAATGCCGGTAACATAGGATAAATTTCTTTTGCGATATCCTTTCCGCGGCTAAAAGACCCTTCCAGTATCAAAGCCCTAACCTTCGTCTTTGCTGCGAGGTCCACAGCCACTGCGCTACCTATGGACTCGCCAAAAAGTATGATCCCGCTATCTTTGATTTTACGGGTATTGATCAGATAATCATACGCGGCTAGAGCATCGCGGTAAACGCCTTCTTCGGAAGGCGAGCCGCCGCTTTTGCCAAAACCGCGGTAATCGATAATGAAAGTGTTCAGGCCCAGGTCTTTAAAAATCGATATCTTCTCAAGCCTGTCCTGCAGGTTTCCGGCATTGCCATGAAAATATAATAATGTATACTTGGCATCCTTTGCAGGGATAAACCAGGCATTTATTTTTACATTGTCTTCTGTCTTGAGATAAACATCCTCAAAAGGTATATGCAAAGATGCCGGAGTCATCTTTACTGTTTTAAGCGGAAAAAATACGGATTTTCTCTCCAGGAACTTTATATAACCCAAGAGAAGAACAAAACCTATTGCTATGTATAGCGTTATCCTTGCAATCATGCGATTATGGTAGTTGAAAATAAATAGATTATACCATAAAAACCGCTAAATTTATAAATAAAAAGGTTGCGGGAAGGCTATTTAAAGGTAAGGTTCAAGGATGTATTATCAGAAGGCCTTACTAGCTCTACGCTATTGGGGCTGATGTCTCTGACTTCAAATTCGTCTATCTTATCGTTTTTCTTTAAGATCCTGCCGTTAATTATAGCCAGAGGCTCTTTTGAACTATAGATAATACCTTCTATGATATAATTTTCTTCACTGGGGGTTTCCGGTATTTGCGGGCCCTCTTCTTTGGCGGGAATAACCGGCTGCACAACCGGAGCTTCAGGGGGCTTCACCTTGACCATTATTTTCTTCTTGGGAAGGTAGTTAAAGATAAAAATTATCCCTGCTATTACGCAGATAACGCTTAAGAACGGAACAAGGCTCTTGCTCTTTTTCTTCTGAGCGCTTCCCGGGCCGGCCTTATTCTGATTTTCTGCCTTTTGGAGGGCGTCGTAGATTACGCTCATCCAATCTCCTCTGCGCAATTCCTGAAAGTTTCCTCATCAAAAGTCCTTTTTTCCCGGGCAAATCCGTAGAGAAGTGCCCTGTCGCAGAGCACATTGATCAGCCGGGGGATACCTTTCGAGAATTCAAAAATAATTTTATAGCATTGAGGAGAAATGACTATATTATTCGCGCCTACCTTCTGGAGCCTGAATTCTATGTAATCTTTTATCTCGTTCTCCTGAAGAGGAGAAATATTATATTTTACGCAGATCCTTTGGCGTATCTGCCTTAAATTAAACTGTTTTAATTTTTCACTCAGTTCCGGCTGCCCCACCAGGACCAGCTGCATAAGTTTTCCTCTTGATGTCTCCAGGT